>NZ_JBSFNF010000001.1:0-534855 GCF_053586955.1 Nocardia sp. NPDC003726
GCGGGGGGGGGGGGCGCCCCCGGGCCCGTTTTTAATCTTTTTTAAAAACCGGCGGGGGGGGGGCCCGGGGCGGGCCCCCCCCCCGCCGCGTTCACTCCGGGCTCAGGCGTAGGTTTCCCCGGCCGCGGCCTTGGCGCGCAACGAATCCGGAACCTCGAACCGATCACCGTAGCGGGCACGCAGCTCGTCGGCGCGTGCCACGAAACCGGCCGTGCCGCCTTCGTACTGGTTGATGTACTGGATCACGCCGCCGGTCCAGGCCGGGAAGCCGATGCCGAAGATGGAACCGATGTTGGCATCGGGGACGGTGCGCAGGACGCCCTCGTCGAAGCAGCGGACGGTGTCGATGGCTTCGGAGAACAGCATGCGCTCCTGCATGTCGCGGAACGGGATGCCGTGGTCGGCCTTGGTGTACTTCTCCACCAGGCCGGGCCACAAGCCGAGCTTGTTGCCCTGCTCGTCGTACTCGTAGAAGCCGCGGCCCGCCAAGCGGCCGGGTCGGTCGTACTCCTCGACCATGGCGTCGACCAGCGGGTAGGCGTTGGAGTCGACCCAGCGCTTGCCCTCGGCGAGGAAGTTCTCCCGCAGCGAGCGCCGGATCTTCTGCGCGAGCTCGAGATTGATCTCGTCGTTGAGCGCGAGCGCGCCGACCGGGTAGCCCGCCTGGGTGGCGGCCTGCTCGACGGTGGCCGGGTGCACGCCCTCGGCGACCAACGCGACGGCCTCGTCCATGAACTGGCCGATGACGCGGCTGGTGAAGAAGCCGCGACTGTCGTTGACGACGATCGGCGTCTTCTTGATGGCGAGGGTGTAGTCGATGGCCCGCGCGATGGCCTCGTCGCTCGTCTCCGCGCCGACGATGATCTCCACCAGCGGCATCTTGTCGACGGGGGAGAAGAAGTGCAGTCCGATGAAGTCCTTCGGCCGGGTGACGCCGGTGGCCAGATCGGTGATCGGCAGGGTCGAGGTGTTCGAGCCCAGCAGCGCGTCGCCGTTCACGACCGACTCGATCTCGGCGAAGACCTTCTTCTTCAGCTCCGGATCTTCGAACACGGCCTCGACGACGAAATCGCAGCCCGCGGCATCGGCCGGGTCGGCGGTCGGGTGGATGCGGTCCAGTACCTGATCGCGCTTGTCCTGGGTGATCCGGCCCTTGGCCAGCGCCTTGTCCAGCAGCTTGCGCGAGTAGTCCTTGCCGCGTTCGGCGGCCTCCACGGTGACGTCCTTGAGCACCACCCGCATTCCGGCCTGGGCCTGGACGTAGGCGATCGCCGCGCCCATCATGCCCGCGCCCAGCACCAGCACCTTCTCCGGTTTGCGCACCGGGTAGCCCTCGGGGCGGCTGCCGCCCTTGTTGATGCTGCCCAGGTCGAAGAAGAACGCCTTGATCATGTTGGCGGAAATCTGGCCGCAGATGAGGTTGGTGCAGTACCGGGTCTCGATCTTGAACGCGGTGTCGAGGTCGACCTGCGCGCCCTCGACGGCCGTGGCCAGCACGGCGATCGGCGCGGGCATGGGCGCGCCCTTCAGTTGCTTGCGCACGTTCGCCGGGAACGCGGGCAGGTTCGCCGCCAACGACGGGCTGGCCGGGGTGCCGCCGGGGATCTTGTAACCCTTGACGTCCCACGGCTGGACCGCGTCGGGGTTGGCCTTGATCCACGCGCGGGCGTTGTCGAAAAGTTCCTCGCGGGTCGCGACGACTTCGTGAATGATGCCGACCTGCAGCGCCTTCGCGGGCTTCATACGTTGCCCTTGGCCGACCACGTTGAGCACAGCGCCGGTGATGCCGAGCAGCCGCACGGTACGGGTGACGCCGCCCGCGCCCGGCAGCACGCCGAGCGTCACTTCGGGCAGGCCGAGCTGCGAGCCCTTGACGTCCAGCGCGATCCTGCGGTGGCAGGCGAGCGCGAGCTCGAAGCCGCCGCCGAGCGCGGTGCCGTTGATGGCGGCCACCACCGGCTTGCCGAGGGTCTCCAGGCGGCGGAACGCGGCCTTGTAGGTGTCCAGGCCGAGCGCGATGGTGGGCGCGTCCTGCGGCCCGGCGTTCATCAGCAGGTTGAGGTCGCCGCCGGCGAAGAAGGAGTCCTTGCCCGAGGTGACGATGACACCGTCGTAGCTGTCCTTCTCCGCTTCCAGCCGGTCCACGGTGGCGGTGAGATCCCGGGCGAACGCCTCGGTCATGGTGTTGGTGGCCTGAGTGGGATCGTCGATGGTAAGCACCAGCACCCGGTCCGCACCGAGTTCCCAGGCAATCATGTTGTCGCTCATTGCTTTTCGCCTCTACTACTTCCGGATGCTCAGACGCGCTCGATGATGGTGGCGATGCCCATGCCGCCGCCGACGCACAGGGTGATCAGCGCGCGGTCGGCGCCGCGCCGCTCCAGTTCGTCGACCATGGTGCCGGTGATCATCGCGCCGGTCGCGCCGAGTGGGTGGCCCATGGCGATGGCGCCGCCGTTGACGTTGATCTTCTCGTCCGGGATGCCGAGCTTCTTCTGGTAGTTGAGCACCACGGAGGCGAACGCCTCGTTCAGCTCGAACAAGTCGATGTCGTCGAGCGTCAATCCCGCGGTGGCGAGCACCTTCTCGGTGGCGGGGACGGGGCCGGTGAGCATGATGGTGCTGTCCGCGCCGCTGACCGCACCCGCGACGATGCGCGCGCGGGGAGTGAGCCCGGCCCGGCGCCCCGCCTCTTCGCTGCCGATGAGCACCAGCGCGGACCCGTCGACGATGCCGGAGGAGTTGCCGGCGTGGTGCACGTGGTCGATCTTCTCCACCCAGTGGTAGCGCTGCAGCGCGACCGCGTCGAAACCGCCCTGTTCGCCCATGAAGGCGAACGACGGCGGCAGGCTCGCCAGGCTCTCCACCGTGGTGTCCGGCCGCATCAGCTCGTCATGGTCGAGGATCACCGCGCCGTTGATGTCCTTCACCGGCACAACGGATTTGGCGAAGTATCCGCCCGACCAGGCGGCGGCGGCGCGCTGCTGGGAGCGGACCGCGTAGGCGTCGACGTCGGCGCGGGAGAAGCCTTCGACGGTGGCGATCAGGTCCGCCGACACGCCCTGCGGCACGAAGTAGGTGCTGTAGTTGGTCGCCGGGTCCATCGGCCACGCGCCGCCGTCGGCGCCCAGCGGCAGCCGCGACATGGATTCCACGCCGCCCGCGATGACGAGCTGGTCCCACCCCGAACGGACCTTCTGGGCGGCGGTGTTCACGGCCTCGAGCCCGGAGGCGCAGAAGCGGTTGAGCTGTACGCCTGCCACCGTCTCGGGCAGTCCTGCGGCCAGCGCCGCGGTCTTGGCGATATCGCCGCCTTGGTCGCCGACCGGGGACACCACGCCGAGCACGATGTCGTCGACGGTCTTGGGATCCAGGTCGGGGTTGCGCGTCTTCAACTCGTCGATCAGGCCGACCACCAGGTCGATCGGCTTGACGCCGTGCAGCGCGCCGGTCTTCTTCCCGCGGCCGCGCGGGGTCCGGATGGCGTCGTAGATATAGGCCTCGGGCATGACTTCCCTCGAGATGGTGTGCAGGTACCGGTGGACCGCGGGGCGAGGGGAGCGGATGGCGCCCCTCGCCGCACGCAGCGACTTGCACACGCCTTGTTGGCGTTGCGTCAACAAATGTCCACTGCTGTTGGCGGATTGTCAATATGGTTCCCGCCACCAGTTGGCGATCTGCCAATAGATCTGCGGAACCGGTGGGTGCCGGGCCTGGCTCAGCCGCGAGAGGCCTGCTCGCGGCGGGGGTGCGTCCACGGCGGTGCGGGCTGGCGCACCATGGCGTTGATGCGATTGAAAGCGTTCATCGCGGCGATGAGTGAGATCAGCGCGGCGAGCTGCGTTTCGTCGTAATGGGCGCGGGCGCGCTCCCAGGTCTCGTCATCGACGCGCCCGCCGTCGGCGAGCCGCGTAGCGGTTTCGGCCAGTTCGAGGGCGGCGCGTTCGGCGTCGGTGTAGACCGCCGCCTCCCGCCACGCGGGCAGTAGGTGGAGCCGCTGTGGATCCTCGCCTGCCGTCAGAGCGTCCTGGGTGTGCAATCCGACGCAGAACGAGCAACCGTTGATCTGGCTCACTCGGATGCGCACCAATTCCTGGGTCTTCGCCTCCAGTGAAGATTGGGCGATCATGCGGTGAGCCGCCTCCATCGCGGGTAGGAACGCCCGGAGCAGCGGATTGCGGCGATAGTCGAGCCGGGGACGCATCACGGAACTCCTGAGATAAAGAGAGAATAATTCTCTTACGATATCGAACGCGGATGTATCCGGCCGTGTGAGCATGCGGAAAGGCAAGGCGCACAACGTATCAGCGAGTCGATCGGGGTGGCTGCGACCGGATCCGGCGGATCGCGCCGCGCGGGCACGTGTCGTGAACCCGACGCGGTGGCGGATTTGAAACAGCCTCCGGCGGAAGGGAATCGCGCCACCGCTGTACAGACGGGCATGCGTCTGTTAGCAAGGAGGGATGGGTCTGTCTTGAAGATGCAGGGTGGCCCGGTATCGAGCGCGCTACGCGCGAAATGAATCGAGTGCCAGATGAGCACAGAATTGCACGGTCTCGACGGCGGCGCCGCGACGTCCTCGGATGGGTGGAAAGACGCCCTCCTCGGACTCGACGCCACCTTCGAACACCGCGGCGACGCGACCATCGTCCACGCCCATGGTGAAGTCGACGCCTACACCCTGCCCGCGTGGCGGCGACTCCTACGCGAGGCGACGACGACCACCGCGGCGCCGGGGCCGATGGTGATCGACACCACCGGCCTCCGCTTCATGTCCGGCCGCTCGCTGGTGGTCTTGGCCGAGGAGGCCGAGGCGTGTTCGCGCCGTGGCATCCGTCTGCGGATCGTCGGTAACCGGCTGGTCGTGGGCCGCGTCGTGGCCGTCCTCGACCTCCACGCGCTGCGGCCCGTTCACTCCCGCCTCGAGGATGCGCTGGCCGACTCGCCGCCGAGCGGGCGATTCCACGGAATCGGGCCACGGGCGTCGTGGCGCGGGCATGCCGGCGCGGCGGAGCGACACCCGCTCTGACGCCGCGTGCCGCACGGCCGGGGTTCCGCTAGGCGGAGCCCCGGCCGTGCGGCACATGGAGGCTTGACAGGCGACGTGTCAGCAATCACACTTTGCGAGGAAAGTTGACATGACTGTCACGTCATTATCAGTTAGTCAGGAGGCATCGGTGCCTGCAGTTCCCGATATGCGCACGCTCGGGCGAGAAGTGAGCAACTGGGGTCGCTGGGGGAGCGACGACGAGCGGGGGACCACGAATCTCATCACGCCCGATCGGGTGGTAGCCGCGGCCGGATTGATCCGGACCGGTGAGGTCTTCCATCTCGGCATTCCCCTCGACGGTGACGGTCCACAACCCGGCGGCCTGCGGATCAACCCCATTCGGCTGATGTCGGAGAACGGGCAAGAACAGGTTCTGCCGGGCGGGTTCAAGTGGGCGGACGATTACGTCTTCATGCCGCTGCAGGCGGGGTCGCAATACGACTCGCTCGCCCACGTGCACTACGACGATCAGCTCTACAACGGCTTCTCCGGCTCCGGCGTCACGGTCAAGGGGGCGGAGAAATGCGGCATCCACACCCAGGCGGCCGGCATCGCCGGTCGCGGCGTCCTGCTCGACGTGGCGCGGGCGCGCGGGGTGGACTGGCTGGAGGCGGGGACCGCGATCGGTCCCGATGAGCTCACCGCGGTCGCCGAAGCCCAAGGGGTCACCGTCGGCTCCGGAGACATCCTGCTGATCAGGACGGGATGGCGCAAGAAGTTCCTCGCCGATCGCGACGCGGCCGGGTTCATGGCCGGTGAGCCGGGACTGGGCCTGAGCTGCGCCACCTGGTTGCGCGAGCGCGATGTGGCGGTGGTCGGCTCGGACAACTGGGCGGTCGAAGTGATGCCGGGCGAGAACCCCGGCGGAGCGTTCGAATTGCACATGGTCCTGATCCGGGACATGGGACTGACCCTCGCCGAAATGCTCGACTTCGAGGCATTGGCCGAGGCGTGCGCCGCCGACGGCCGCTACGAGTTCTTCTACGCGGGCCCACCGTTGCAGTTCACCCGCGGGGTCGGCTCTCCGATCAACCCCCTCGCGATCAGATGAGGCGAGTGATGACCGTTGTGTGGACCCGGAGGGGTGATGTGAATGTTGGTCGGTGACATCGTCGAGTACGGTGCGCGCAAGCACCCGGATCGGCTCGCGCTTCGCTTCGAGGACGAGCAGATCGATTACCGGCAGTTGCGCGATCGGAGCCGCCGCCTGGCGAACGCTCTGCTGCAGGTCGCCGCGCCGGGAGACCGCGTGGCGATCCTGTCGGGCAACTGCACCGAGTATTTCGACTGCTATTACGGCGTTCCGATGGCCGGAATGGTGCTCACGATCCTGAACTTCCGCTCACACCCGGATCAGGTGGCGGCATTGCTCCAGCACTCCGGCGCGAGCGTGCTGATCGTCGCGGCGGAATTCGCCGACGTGGTGCGGCGTATTCGCGATCGCATCCCCGGCGTGCACACCATAGTTTCCATCGGCGCCGCCGAAGGCCTGCTCGGATGGGAGGAATTCGCCGGTGGCGCCCCGGCTTCGGTTCCCGCGGTGCGCCCGGACGCGGATGACACCGCCTGGCTGGTGTACACGAGCGGGACGACCGGAATGCCCAAGGGAGTGATGATCAGTCATCGCAACCTGCTCACCGGGATCACTTCCTCCGCGTTGCACTGGGAGCTGCCCGAATACACGGTCTTCTTGTTCTGCTTCCCGCTGTGCCACGTCGGCGGATACGTCACGGTGCTCAACCATCTGCTCGGCGCGACTGTGGGTTTCCTGCGGGCCTACGACAACGCCACCTTCCTGCGACTGGTACGCGAATGGCAGGTCACGCAGACCGGGCTCGCTCCGACGATGATCAGCTTCCTGCTCCGGGATCCCGCGCTGGACACCCGTGCGCTGGAATCACTGCAAGCGATCGGCTACGGCTCCGCGCCGATTCCGGCGGCCGTGCTGCGGGAGGGACTGGAGCGTTTCGGATGCGACTTCTATCAGGGCATGGGCATGACGGAACTGTCCGGCAATGTCCTGCACCTCGATGTCGCCGCCCATCGCCGCGCGGCGGCCGGGGAAACGGGCCTGCTCGCGTCGGCGGGAAAGCCCATGCGGCTGGCCGATATTCGTGTCGTCGACGACGACCGCAACGATGTCCCCCTCGGCACGGTGGGTGAGATGGTGGTGCGCGGTGATCAGGTGACCGTCGGCTATTGGAATGACCCGGAGGCGACCGCGGACGCGTTCACCGACGGTTGGTTCCACACCGGTGACCTGGTCCGGCAGGACGAGGAGGGCTTCGTCTACATCGTGGACCGGAAGAAGGACCTCATCATCAGCGGAGGCGAGAACGTCGCGTCGCTCATGGTGGAGCAGGCGTTGTATCGCAATCCCGCCGTGGCCGAAGCTGCCGCGATCGGCGTACGTGACGACACCTGGGGCGAGGTGGTCTGCGCCGTCGTGGTGCTGCGGGACGGCGCCGTCGCGGAAGCGGCGGATATCGTCGCCGGTTGCCGCGAGCACCTGGCCGGGTTCCAGGTCCCCCGCCGCGTCGAGTTCGTGGACGCACTGCCGAAGAACGTGACCGGAAAGATCCTCAAACGCGAACTGCGCGAACGGTTGTCCCGTGTGAGTGAATCGGCCTGAGCATCGGTCGTGACGGCTCGACCGGCTCGGAGGACTGCCTCGCGTACCTCCGAGCCGGTCGAACGGCTTTCGGCGTTCCCGAGTCCGTGACCGCAGCCCGGTGCAGGTGGGCGGCGAAGTCGTCGGCCCGGGACGAATTCATCGGAGTCCCTGGTGGACTCGTAGTCCAGGAGCAGTCGGTCCGGGTCGAACCGAGGGTAATCCGCGCCGGGATGGAGCCGCCGGTCGAGTGCTGGGCCGGATATCGGATCTGTCGCCTCCGGAGACCAGGTGCCCCGGTTCATCCGGTCTCGTCGGACGCCACAGCGTGCGGGTGCTGTCGTTCACGGCCATGCGCGTCGTCTCCGCGTCGGAGTTCGTCTGGACGATCGCCTCACGGTAGGCAGTTGCCGCCCCGGAAGCCGGCGAGTTTTCCTCGCCGACCGGCGACACCGCGATCCGGCCGCCGTATCGGTGGATCGAAGGCGGCGCGGTGGTGGAGGTCGCCGCGAGATCGCGCCGTACCTCCGCCACCTGTACGCGCCTCTTCCCCGTCGCGCAGTTGGCCGGCGTCAGCGCTCGGAAGGCAGCTCGTCGGAAGGGGTCCGGTGGTGTTGCGGATTCGCGACTCGTAGACGCGAGAGCACGGCGGCCGAGACCGTCCGGCGAACGGCCTCGGCCCGGTACGGCAGTTCCCCGGCACGCAGTTTCTCGGCCAGTTCCGCTTCCGACGCGCAATGTAGCCCATCCAGCAGCTCCGCCACCCGGGACGTGGCGCCGGCGTCGCGTAGTTCGCGGCCGGATATCCGCAACAGGGAGACGCAGATCCGCAACAGATAGCGCTGCCGCTCGCGGTCTTCGGTCAGAGCCGGGCCGATGTCATCGGTCAAGGTCTCCGCGACCAGGTCGAGTATCTCCGTCACGCCGGGGCGGTCGTGGACGCTGGCCTCGGTAGTCGCGGGGCGATTGCCGTGAGCGGTTGTGTCGAGCAGATCGAGCGCGTCGATGAGGTCGTATTCGGATTCGCAGACCCGGCGGCCGATCGCCGCCAGCTCGAGTGACCGCTCCGCGCCGCCGAGGTGACGTTCGGCTTGAAACCTGCTGAGGATCAACCACTTCAGCGTGCCGAACACCTCCCACCAGTGCAGTTCCGCGTCCGACGGACGGTCGCCGGTGGCGCGCTGGTAGCCGTCGAGAAGTTGTTCGCGGGTGCCGAGACCGGCCACGGGCGCGGGCGCGCCGAAGCGCCAGGCCCGGACGCACAGCCAGCCGAGGTCCTCGATGGGGTCGCCGAGATGGGCGAGTTCCCAGTCGAGGACGCCCCGGATGCCGGTGGGGTCGATCAGCAGGTTGCCGAGCCGGAAGTCGCCGTGTACCAAGCCTGCGGGCCGGCCCGGCGGGCGGTGTTCGCGCAACCAGAGCAAGCCGATCTCCACGGCGGGGCGGGGTTCGCGGATATCGCGATAGACCCGCTCGATGGCGTCGAGGGGATCGGCATCGTCGAGCATGGTGAGCGTGTCGACGGGAGTGCGGTGGATCAGGCCGAGCACATAACCGAAGTCTTCGGCGATATGGCCGCGAACGTTCTCGAACTCCGTATTCCGCTGCAATTTCCGGGGGATCGACTCGCCATCGATCATATTCATCAGCAGATAGGGCGCGTCGATGCCCGGTGCGGAGTCGCCGCTGGCGAGGACTTCGGGTACCGGGACCCCGGCCGCCGCGGTGGCCCGCAAGCAGGCCGCCTCGGCGCGCATCCGGCCGATGTCGCCGTGGCCCGGCGGATCACGGCGCAGCACCGCGGCGAGCTGTCGTCCGGTCTCGTCCGTGGCGCGGACCGCGTACACCTCGCGGCTCGCGCCGCCGGTGAGCCTGCGTACCTCGGCGGCGGCCAGGCGCGCGCCGGTCGCCTCGCTCAGGACAGCGCGCACGCCGTCGGCCAAGGTCACCGCGGAGGTCGTCACAGCCACGGTGCGGCCCCGGGGTCGCGCAGCAGCCGCCGCGCGGTCGACATGCGGTGAACCTCGTCCGGACCGTCGTACACGCGGGCGTAGCGAGCCTGCCGGTACATACGTTCCAATGGCGTATCGGCGGTCAGGCCCAGTGCGCCGTGCACCTGGATGGCGCGATCGATGACGTCGTGCAGCATGCGGGCGCCCCAGAACTTCACCAGCCCCACCCGGACGCGGTAGTCGGCTCCGGCGTCCATCGCGCGCGCCGCGTCGAGGGTCATCAGCCGCGCGGCGTGGATCTGCGCCGCGGACTCGGCGATGTAGCGGTGGATCTCGCCCTTCTCCGCCAGCACCGACCCGTGCGCGAAGCGGGTGTTCGCGCGGGCGCACATCAGCTCGTAGGCGCGCTGGGCCTGGCCGAGCCAGCGCATGCAGTGGAAGATCCGGCCCGCGCCGAGGCGGTCCTGCGCCACCACGAATCCCTTGCCGCGTTCGCCCAGCAGGTTCGCCGCTGGCACCCGGACGTCGGTCAGCCGGACTTCGTAATGATCGCTCGGGTCGTGCCCCATGGTCGGGATGGCGCGCACGATCTCGAACCCGGGGGTGTCGGTGGGAACGATGATCGCGCTGATGCGTTCGTGCCTGGGCGCGGTGCCGGGCTCGGTTCGCGCGAACACGGTGCAGAACGCGGCCTGCTCGGCAGCCGTGGTGAACCACTTGTGCCCGTTGATCACCCAGCTGTCGCCGTCGAGTTCGGCGCGGGTTTCGATCAGCGTGGGGTCGGAACCGGCGGCATCCGGCTCGGTCAATCCGACCGATGGCAGGATGTCCCCGGACACCATCGGTTCGATCCACCGGTCGCGCTGCTCTCGGCTGCCGTGCCGGTGCAGCATGAGGGTGTCCTGCATGGACACCGAGCCGACGGCGAGCTGGCCGAACTCGGAACGGCCGATGATCTCGTTGAGGTAGACGAAATCGAGGAACGGCAGGCCGCCGCCCCCGACTTCCGCCGGATGGCCCAGCGCCCACAGACCGAGCTCCTTGGCCCGCTCTCGCAGCCGTGCCAGCACCGCCGCGGCGGCAGCGCCGGGCACGGCGAGAACGGCCTCCTGCGGGATGACCTCGTCATCGATGAAAGAACGCAGCCGCGAGGCCAATTCGGCTACTCGGCCCGCGGGTCGGTCGTGGGTCATGCGCGACGCTCCCCGGCAGCGGTGGACACCTCGCGCAGCGGCCGGGTCGCGGCCGAGTCGACATATTCGTCGATCCGGGTGATGCGCCCGTCCCGGACCTGGACGAACAGGCTCGCCGGAACCTCGAGCGCGCCGTGGCCCGGCAGATGACCACGCAGAACGTGCTGCTGGGCGAAGCCGTCGGGGAGCGCGTAGCGGCGGATGTCCTCGTAGCGCAGATTCTCGACGGTGCGCGACAGCCAGCGCAGCACGCGCAGATTCTCGGCGACGGTCTGTTCGGTGCCGTCGTCGTTGTGCCAGATCCTGGCATCCGGCGCGTACAGGTCGGTCAGCGCCGTCGCGTCGCCTGCGCTGACGGCGGCGAAGAAACGATCGGCCAGTTCATTCATGGGGTGTCCTCTTCTTCGAGCACGTGCCGCGCGGGTCAGCGCCCGGCGGCGGAGGATGGGGCGAGGCGTCCGCCCACGCGCAGCAGGTTGCTGTCGGCGGGCTTGCCGAGCAGGCGGGAGAGCAGACGCGCGGCGTCGAGGGTCGCCTCGAGGTCGATGCCGGTGGCGATGCCGCTGTCTTCGAACAGGTAGACCAGTTCCTCGGTGGCGAGGTTCCCGCTGGCGGCCGGGGCGAAAGGGCAGCCACCGAAACCGCCTACGGACGAGTCGAACCGGCGGATGCCGTGCAAGTAGCCCGACCACGCGTTGGCCGAACTCTGGCCGCGGGTGTTGTGCAGGTGCAGACCGAGGTCGATGCCGGGGGCCGCCGCGCGCACCAGATCGATCACCGCGCCGGTGCGGCGCGGGGTGGCGGTGCCGACGGTGTCGGCGATGGAGAGGCTGTCGGCGCCGGAGGCTATCGCGCGGGCGGCGATCGCGGCGACTCGCTCCGGCGGGGTGGGGCCGTCGAACGGGCAGTCGAAAGCGATGGCGATGATCACCTCCAGCTCGCCACCCGCGGCGTGGACCAGATCGGCGATGGGCGCGATGAGCGCAACCGATTCCTCGCTCGTGCGACCGACATTCGCCACGCTGTGCCCGTCCGAGGCCGAGACTACGTACTCGAGCCGCGTCATGCCCGCCGTGAGCGCTCGCCGGACACCGCCGACCCCCGCCACCAGCGCGGAGAAGACGACACCGGGCCATCGATGCAGCTGGGCGGCGATGGTCTCGGCATCGGCGAGTGCCGGAACCGCCCGGGGCGAGACGAAGGAGGTGACCTCGATACGGCCGACGCCCGTCGCGACGAGCGCATCGATCAGCTGGAGTTTGGCCTCGGCGGGGATGGGCGCTTCGATCTGCAGGCCGTCGCGCGGCGCCACCTCCCGGATCTCGACCTGCGCGGGCGCGGTCACGCGATCGTGCCTTGGGCGCGCAGCGCGGCGAGCCGGTCCCGGTCGTAGCCGAGCAGCCCGGCGAGGACCTCGTCGGTGTGCGTGCCAGGGCGGCTGGGACCGCCCCACCGCACACCGCCGGGTGTGTCGCTGAGTTTGGGGACCACCCCGACTCCTTTCACCGGGACCGGATCGAACTCCTCGTCGGCGGGCCCGACGGAGGGATCACGATGGTCGACGAAGATCTCGCGGGCGATGAACTGGGGATCGGTCATCACTTCGGCGACGGTGTTGACCGGACCGGCGACCACACCGAAGCGGGCGAGCAGGTCGATGAGATCGGTGGCGGTGAATCCCGCCGCCCACCGCGCGATCAGCTCGTCGAGTTCGTCCTGATGTTCGCCGCGCGCGGTGTGGTTGGCGTATCTGGGGTCGGTGGCCAGCTCCGGCCGCTCCATCGCCGCGGCCAGCCGCCCGAACACGGTGTCCTGGTTGGCCGCGATGATGACCCACAATCCGTCCTTGGAGCGGTACAGATTCGAGGGCGCGATCCGGTCGAGCCGGGTGCCCGACGGCTGCCGGACGTGTCCCGTCTTGTGATAGTCGGGGACGGTGGATTCCTGAATGGCGAGCGACGACTCGGTCAGGGCGGCGTCGACGATCTGCCCGCGCCCGGTGCGTTCCCGCACCAGCAGCGCGGCGAGAACGCCTTGGCAGGCGAAGAGCCCGGCGAGACTGTCACCCAGGGACAGCGCGATCCTCGGCGGCGCCTGTCCCGGGAACCCGTTGAGGTACCGCAGCCCGCTGACGCCCTCGGCGACAGAGGCGTAACCCGGTCGCGACGCATAGGGGCCGGTCTGCCCGTAGCCCGATACCCGTGCGAGCACCAGCCCGGGACTGATCGCGGACAAGACGTCGTAGCCGAGCCCCCAGCGCTCCAAGGTGCCCGGACGGAAGCTTTCCACCACCACGTCCGCGGTGCGCACGAGTTCCAGGAAGACCTCGCGCCCGGCCTCGGTGCGCAGATCCAGGCTGACGCACCGCTTGTTGCGCGCGTGCACCGACCAGAAGTACTGGTGCCCGCCCGCGGCCTGCCCCCACTCGCGGAGCGGATCGGGGCGGTCGGGGGCTTCGATCTTGATGACGTCCGCGCCGAGATCACCGAGGAGGCGGCCGCAGTACGGACCGGCGATCAAGGTTCCCAGCTCGAGCACTCGGTACCCGTCGAGCGCGCCGGGGGGCGCGTCCGCGCCGGGCTGAGCCTCCGTTGTCATGATGCCTCCTCGGGGAATGGCGACATGGTGGGATCGGTCGCGGCAAGCGACGCGCCGGTCGGCTCGCAGGCACCGAAAAGCCCACTCGAGTAAGGGTTCTTGGATAGAGCGAGGGTCGGTCAGCGCTCCTGATCGAGGCCGAGCGCGCCGACGCACATCTGGTCGAGGGTCTCCAGCAGCGCCTCTTCGTTCGCGTCGTCGCCCTGGATCAACCACAGATACAAGGTGTGATCGACCATCGCGGCCATCGCGCGGGCGGCCAGCTCCGGGTCGAGATTCGCGCGCACCAGGCCTTCGGACTGCCAGCGGGCGATCGCGCGCGCGGTCCGGTCGATCAGCTGGCGGCGATGCTCGTGCCGCAGCAGGCGGAAGTCGTCGTTGATGGTCGCGACCTGCTCGATGATCGCCATCATCAGCGCGTTGCGCCGGTATGCCCGGTAATACGACCGGTTGGACGCGATCAATTTCTCGGCGGGCGACAGATTGCCTTCCGCCGGTTCGCGGCGGTGCATGTCCTCGAAAAGCCGATTGCTGAGCTCGCCGAAGACATCTTCCTTCGATTCGAAGTAGCGATAGAAGGTGCCGTAGGAGACCCCGGCCTCCTGGGCGATGTGCTCCACCCTGGCGTCGAGGAAACCGACTGTTTCGAAGACCTTCCGCGCCGCGTCCAGCAGCGAGTCGCGCGTCTTGCGTCCTCGCGGGGTCAGCGTGTCCACCGGGGCGGGGGAACTATTGACAGATGACTTCGCCACGAGACAGACTATTCCTGAAGATGACATGACTGTCAAGTCATCTTTTGTCCGGCCATCGGTGCCGGATCGGTTGCGTCGGCGACCATTGTCGCTCATCGGAAGGATTGCCATGAACGCTCCCAATTCGAAATACGAACTGCGCGGAATCAATCACCTGGCCCTGGTGTGCTCCGATATGCGCCGAACGATCGATTTCTACAGCGGAATGCTGGGGATGCCGTTGATCAAGACCATCGAGCTGCCCGGAAATCTGGGGCAGCACTTCTTCTTCGACTGCGGTAACGGCAACACCCTGGCCTTCTTCTGGCTGGCCGACGCCCCCGACGCCGCACCGGGCGTGGCGGCGCCCAGGGGCCTGCCCGACACGGGGGAACTCCTCAGCGCGGTCGGCTCGATGAATCATGTCGCCTTCGCCGTTCCGCCGGAGCGGTTCGACGAGTACTACCAGCGGCTGCGCGAGGAGGGCATCGAGGTCAGCCGCGTGCTCAACCACGACGACAGTCCGGCCGGTGTGTCGCGAGACGTGCACCCGGGGACGTTCGTGCGTTCGTTCTATTTCCAGGATCCCGACGGCGTGCTGCTCGAATTCGCCTGCTGGACGCGGACGTTCACCGAGGCCGACGTCTCCCACGAGCCGAAGACCGCCGCCGACCGCCGCGTCCCCGCGTCGCGCTGAACCGAAAGAAGCGTCATGCCCCGACTGCGTGAAGTGCCCCGCGCCGAAGTCACCGACGAGCGGATCCTGTTCTTCTACGACCGCCTGTTCGGCCCCGACAAGGACCCAGCCGTCGATCACGGCACGATCCACGCCACGCCCGGCGACTGGTGGACGGTGTTCGCTCAATCGCCGGAGGTATTCCGGCACGCCGTGCGCGGTTTCGCCGTCTACCGCAACGCGACCCTCGATCCGGCCTTGCGCGAATTGGGGCAGAGCCGGGCCGGATACGCCCGCGGCAGCCAGTTCGTCTTCTCTCAGCACTGCAAGCAGATGCGCTCGCTTGGCGTGCCCGAGGAGAAGATCGCGGCGATCCCGCACTGGCAGATCAGCGATTGCTTCTCCCCGCTGGAACGCGCTTTGCTGGCCTACACCGACGCTCTCGTCTACGACGGAGGGCGCGTTCCGGACGAGGTGTTCGCGGTGTTGCGGGCCGAGCTGACCGATAGGGAGATCATGGAGTTCACCTACATCACCACTCTCTACGACATGCATGCCACCATCTGCCGGGCGCTGCGCCTGGAATACGACGACCGGCCGGAACCGGTGGCGGAAGTGCGGCTGCCCGAGGGTGTGGAAGCCAGGGATCTGTCCGCGGATCTGTCCGGAACCTGATCCGTTCGGGCGCGCCACGGTGGCCTAGGCCGGTTCGGCGGATCGGATCGCCGCCTCGAGCGTGCGCAATGCCGCGGTGAGCACGGCGCGTTCGTCGGCGGCAAGCCGGTCGGTGAACGCGGTCTCGTGCTCGAGCAGGGCGGGGACGACTCGTTCGATGCGGCGATGGCCGTCCGGCGTGAGCGTGACCAGCACGCCGCGCCGGGTGGCCGAGGTCGGTTCGCGGATGATCAGCCCGGCCGCTTCGGCGCGGGCGAGGCGCTGGGAGATGGCGCCGGCGGTGACGAGGCTGCGGGCGGCGATCTGGCGGGTGGTCAGCTGGTAGGGCGGCCCGGATCTGCGCAGGGTGCTGAGCAGGTCGAGGGTCGATTCGTCGATGCCGAGCCGCTGGAGGGTGCGCTGGCGCTCGTCGGTGAGGAGCTTGGCTACCCGCCACAGCGGCGTCAGGATCTCGATCGACTCGACCCGCGCGCCGGGCAGCTCGCGCCGCCAAGCGGAGGCGATCTGTGCGGGTGACGGTATCTCGTCGTGTGTTTCGTACGTCATTGCCGGAATTCGCTCTCCTCGTTACATTTAGTGCTAAATATAGCGAGATGAGACGAGAATGCGCGGAACGGTCGTCGTCACCGGGGCCAGCGGGGGAATCGGCCGCCGGGTGGCCCAGCGGTTCGCCGCAAGTGGGGCGGACGTGGTGATCACCGGGCGATCGCCGGAACGGGTCGAGCGGACGGCACGCGAGCTCGGAGCGCGTGGGATCGTCTGCGACGCGGCGGTTCCGTCGGAGGTGGAGCGTTTCGCCGAGTCGGTCGGGCCCGAAGTCGATGTGCTGGTGAACATGGCCGGCGGGAACACCGATCTCGCCGCGGGAAGCGCCGATGCGGCGTCGCTGGCGGAGGTGGCCGAGCGATGGACGGCGAACCTGTCGGCGAACCTCCTGAGCGCGGTCCTGACGACCTCGGCGCTGCGGGAGCGACTGCGACCCGGCGGGGCGGTGATCAACGTCGGCTCGATCGGCGCCGAGTACGCCGCCGGGTCCTACGGCGCCGCGAAGGCGGCGCTGGCGGCATGGTCGGCCGGGCTGTCGGCGCAGCTGGCGCCCAGCGGCGTCACGGTGAACACGGTCGCGCCCGGCTACATCGAGGACACCGACTTCTTCCAGGGGCAGCTGAGCGAGCAACGACGCACCTCGTTGATCGAGGCCACCCATGACAAACGCGCGGGTGATCCGGATGACGTCGCCGGGCTGATCGAGTTCCTGGCCTCGCCGCACGCCAGGCACATCACGGGCCAGACCATTCACGTCAACGGTGGCGCGCACACGACGAGATGAGAACCGGCGCGCGGGCCGGTTGCGTTCGCGCTGATCGCAATCCTGTCGGTGCGCCGCGGCCTGCGGTTGAATCCGGTATCACCTCCGTCCGCAGTGGTGCCACGACATTTCGGCTCGAATCGTGAACGGCACCGGACCGGGGACGGGCACGGCTGCAGACGAGGAGCACCACATGACAGCGCAGGCCGCCGCGGCAACTCCGACCGACGCCTTCGTGGCCGACTGGCAGGACTGGCACCGCGGGCAAGAAGCGCGGCTGGCCGACCCGCACGGTTTCCTGGCCATCACGAATCTGCACTGGCTTTCGGAGACGCCGCAGCGATTCCCCGACGCGCCGGGCGCTTGGTCCACCGGCGCCGATGGCGTGACGGTGGTTCTCGACGACGGTGACGAACTGGTGGTCGACGGCACACCCGTGCGCGGCAGGCATGTGTTCGGGGTCATCCCGGAACGCGGTGGGGTGAACGCCGTTTGGGGTGACGCGGTGATCGAGGTCGCCAAGCGCGGCGGGCACGACATCGTCCGCCCGCGGCACCCCGGCAACCCGCTGCGCACGGCGTTCCGCGGCACGCCCGCGTACCCGCCACATCCCGAGTGGGTGGTCACCGGGCGGTATGTCGCTTTCCCGCAGCCGCGACCGACCACGGTCGGCGCCGCTGTCGAAGGACTGGAACATGTCTACGAGGCGCCGGGCCAGGTGGAGTTCGAGCTGGACGGACGGCCGCTGCGCCTGACCGCCTTCCCCGGCAAAGACCCGGGCGGCCTGACCGTGCTCTTCACCGACGAGACCTCCGGGGTCACCACCTATGCCGCCAACCGCGTGCTGCAACTGTCGCCGCCGGAGGCCGACGGATCGGTGCGGCTCGACTTCAATCGGGCCGCGAACCTGCCCTGCGCCTACACCGATCTGGCGACCTGCCCGTTGCCGCCCGCGGAAAACCGGCTCCCGCTCGCGATCGAAGCCGGTGAGAAGCTGCCGTACGAACGCGGCGGAGTTCGATGAGCGACACGACGCCCCGGATCAGGACATTGTCGTTCCTGACGCCGGGCAATTATCCCGATGACGACCCCTACTCCGGGCTCGAGGACACACTGCGGCTGTTCGAGTACGGCGAAAGCCTCGGTTACGACGGTGCGTGGATCCGGCAGCGTCATCTCGAGCACGGCGTCGGGTCGGCGGCGGTCTTCTTGGCCGCCGCCGGTCAGCGCACGAGTCGAATCGAGCTCGGCACTGCTGTGATTCCCATCGGCTACGAAAGCCCGTTCCGGCTGGCCGAGGATCTGTCGCTGGCGGATGTGCTGTCGCGGGGCCGTTTGCAGGCCGGATTCAGCGCGGGCACACCGCCGCACGCCGACTTGATCGGCGATCTGGTCTTCGACGGGGACTGGCGTACCTACGATCTGTCCTACGGGCGGATCGCCCGGCTGATCGAGAACCTGCGTGGCGACTACCTCGGTGCCTCCGATACGGTGATCCACTCCCCGGGCAACACTCAGCGGCCCCGGCTACAGCCGCACAATCCGGGCCTGATCGACCGGCTCTGGTACGGCGGCGCCAGCGGCCGTTCGGTGCGCTGGGCGGGGGAGAACGGCCTGAACCTGCTGACGGGGAACATCGTCTTCGGCGAGCACAGCGACGATTTCGCCACTACTCAGTCGAGCCTGGTCACCGAGTATCGCCGGCTGGTGGATCCGGCCGGGCCCGCCCGGGTAGCGGTGGGGCGGGTGATCGTCCCGTTCGACAGCGCCGACCGCGCCACTCGCGAGCGGTACCGCCGATACGGGGCGAGCAGGCACGAGCGCACCCTCGCGCCACAGGGGGAGCGGCGCGTCCTGTTCGCGCCCGATCTGGTCGGACCCGCCGTGGAGATCGTCGACCGGCTGCACGCCGATCCGGTGCTCGCGCAGACCTCGGAGCTGCGGCTGGAACTGCCGTACGAGTTCCAACGCGCCGACTACGAGCAGATCCTGCACGACACCGTGAAGCTGATCGCCCCCGCTCTGGGCCGTCGGCCGACGACCGGAGCCGAGCACGACGCCGGTGCGGTGACCGCGACCGCTTGATCGGTTGTGTCCGCGGGCTTGCGTGACGGTCACCGATCGACGCGGCGGTGGCCGGTGATCCAGGTATCGGTGAATTCCGCTTCCGCGGCGAGCACGTCGCGGAGCCGGGCGACGACCGCGCCTTCGATCCTCCTGCCGAACAGCGGGATGCCGACCTCGGCCGCACCGTCCACGATCGCCACCGCGGCGGTGCCGGACTCGGTGAGCCGGACGGTGCCGCTCACCCGCGCGGGCACTCCTTCGACGCGAGCGTCGAAACTGCCGCCGTCGCGGGCGTAGATCTCGGTGCGGGTCACGACCAGGCCCTCCGGTCGCACCGCCGTGACGACGCCGGGCAACTCCGCCGCCGCGACGGTCTGCGTCATGCGCACGCGCACACGGTCGTCGGCGGCGTCGAAGGCGACGAGCACTCCGCCGACCTCATCGACCCGGTCTTTCCAGTACTGCTCGTCGGACAACGCCGCGCGAAGCGCCTCGGCCGAATGGGAGTAGGTGGCCGTGTACACCACAGGGGTCGCCATAGCGGCACACGCTACCCGCCACGCGGCGCTCCCGAGCCGCTGAATCGCCGGGGCTTCCTACCGGGACGGGCCCGATTGTGTTGCGGACCATCGTGTTCCACGCAGGCACACCATGCCCGTATGCTTCCGCGGTGCCGCAGCTGGGGACGGCTCAGCGTAGCGATAGTCAGATTTCCTGAGACTATCATCAGGCCATCGGCGCGGTGGCCCCGCCTCAGATCGGGCAGCCGCCCGCCGTGCTCGTGGGCGGCGCGAAGGAGTCCAGCGCGAACCTTCGGTGGTAGCGGACCAGTTTCTCGTACTGCAGGCGGTTGTAGGCCAGCGGGAGCAGCAGCAGGCGATCCGGCAGCAGCCGCCACGCCGCCCGCAGCAACCAGACGTACACCGCGAACTCCCGGTGATGGCGCTGTTTCAGCTCGAAGCCGACCATGTAACGGACGCCGGGGTGCATGACCTCGGCCGAGCACACCTGGATCACGTGACCGGCGAGAGGACGCAGCAGCAGCCACAACGGCATGAGCACGGTACGAGCCAGCGGCGGCAGCCCGAGGGTCGGCAACGGCAGCCGGGTCAGGCCGGCGAACTGCTCGACCAGGAACGGGTTCGCGGCCAGTTCCCGCTCCACCATCGCGTCGTAGTATTCGGTCGCCGACGCGAGGTCCTGCGGCAGCTTGCCCGACCGCGCGGCCAGTTCCAGCCCGGAAAACCCTTCCCGCAGCAGCTGATAGGCGGCTTCCTTCTCCTCCGGCCGCAGCACCGTCCCGGTGCAGTAGGTGAACGTGTTCAGCGCGACGAACATCCCGCTGACCCCCACCCAGATCCACGTCTGCGGATTGAGGGCGCTGTAGCGGACATCCCGATAGTCGCCGCGGCCCCGGCCGTGCACGTCACGGTGGCGCTGCTTGAGCCATTCGGCCTCGGCCAGCCGGTCGGCCGGATCGCCCCACATCGCCAGCAGCGCCGAGAAACCCGAACGCACGCCCCGGTCGGCGAAGTTCGCGGCGAAGCGACCGGTGCGGTCGACGGCGGCGGCGACGGGGACGAGCGCGACCTGATCGAAGGCGGCGCCGGCAAACACGCCCGACAGCACACTGCCGGTGTGTTTGCGGAACTCGGCGATGACCTCGGGGCGCACCCGATCGGACAGCGCCGCTGCGGTGGCGGGCTCGGAAACAACGGGCAGCTCTGCGTTCGTTGCCATGGGTCACCTCTGAACTACGGGTGATAGTGACATAGCTTCAAGACTATCATTTCTGGAGTGGTACGACGAGATCCGCTGCGACGGGGGCGGTGGAAGAGCCGATGGTGGTGGCGAGGTGACGCGAACGATGCGCGGTAGGCTCACGCCGATGAGGGCGCAGCGAAACGATTCGAGCAAGCCCGAGGCGAGCACCCGGCGGGACAAGGCCGCGGATGACGTCGGCCCGGCCGGCCCGCACGCCTCCGTGCGCCCGCAGGGACGCGGCGGTGAACAGGCGGTCGCGGAGTTCCTGAACGCGGTGGGCGACGCGTGGGCCGATCTCACCGCGCTGGATGCCCGATCCCGTCGCATCGTCGAGGCCGCCCGCGACTGTTTCGCCGAGGTCGGCTTCGAGGAGACGACGATGGTCCGCATCGCCGAGCAGGCCGGCGTCGGCGTCGCCACGGTCTATCGCCGTTTCGGCACCAAATCGGCCCTGGTCCGCTATGCCCTCATGGCCGAATCGCAACGCGTCGGGATCATCGTGGCGGAGGCGGTGCAGCGCTCGGCGGGGCCGGTGAGCGCACTGGCGGAGATGTTCTCGGCGTTCGTGAGCGAGGCGAAGGCCCCACGGTTGCTGACGCGCAGCCTCCGCGTCTCGTCCGCCGCAGGGGAACTCACCCGCTTCCTCACCGGCGACGAATTCATCGAGCAGGGAAGGACATTGGTCGCGCGCTTCATCGTGCACTGGCAGAAACGCGGCGAACTGGGTGTCTTCGATGCCGAGGTGGTCGCCGAGCTGTTCGTCCGCCTGACCATGTCGTTCATCTCGAACCCGCACGGCGCGCTGCCGCTGGCCGACACCGCGGCGGCGAAGGAGTTCGCCCGGCGTTTCCTCGCCCCGTTGCTTTTCCCGCATCCCGGCGGCGGTTAGCCCGTTCCGGCAGCGGCTACTGCTTGGGACGCACGCGATACGCCGCGGATTTCAGTTCTCGCTGCTTCATCCGCTCGATGCACCGGTGGTGCTTCCTGGCGTGGTAGGCGATGGGAAAGTAGGTGAGTCGCTCCGGCAGCACCCGGTAGGCGAGGCGGATGACCGCGTAGATCCGTTCGAGTCGTCGTTGCTCCTGCTCGCTCCATTCCACCCCGATCATGGCCCGCAGGCGCGGATCGAGCATTCCCACGATCGAGAGATAGTTGAACCGCAGCAGGGGACGAGCCAGCCCACGCGCCAGGGAGCGGACCGGGAAGGGCAGCGCCCGCAATTGCTCGCTGTCACCGGAGCGCAGGTCGGCGAACTGCTGCCGGACGTCGTCGGTGGCGCACAGGACATCCGACACCATGTGCTCGTAGTAGGCGTCGAATTCCGCCCTGGTCTTCGGATAGCCCTTCATCGGCACGCGCAGGATCCGCGCGATGCGGATGTTGTCGGCGAGTAGATCGTCCAGCTCCGTCGCGGTGAACTCGCGTCCGATCAGCAACGGCCCCGCCTTGGCGGTGGTGACGTAAGCGGTCGCGATGACCCATTGGTACGCCTCGGGGTTGAGGGCGCTGATATGTCTGCCCTCCGCGTTGCGCATGGTCAGCGGCTCGTGCAGGGAACGCAGCCGTTTGCCCTCGTCGATGGCCTCCATGCCGCCGTAGGTCCAGCGCAACACCGAGTCGACCGAGCGGATAGCGCGGCCGAGCGGATCGGTGCGGGCGACGGAATACCGGTCGACGACATCGCGGATCACCGGATGCAGCCCCTGCATCGCGAACGCGGCGCCCTCGACCACCAGATAGGTCCAATGGCCGACCATTTCGGCGGTCATGGAATCCGGCGACACCAGTTCGATGGGTTCTCCGTCGACCGTCACCACCCTTGCGGCGGCCGCATCGGGGCGCGCGGCTTCTATCGTGCTGGTGGAATCGCGTGAGGCTCTGGTCATCATCTTCTCCTGTCTCATGGACTGCGAAAGCGGATCGCGCTTCATCGGGGCGCCGGTGCAGGCGCGGGGGTCGGTGCGGGCAGATCGGGAGTCACGCCGCCGACGTCGGTGATGGTCCAGGCGGCCGCGCGGTTGAGCGTGACGGTGTAGGCGGCGGTGGCGGTGACGCCCTCCGGGGTCTGTCTGCTGCGCGAATTCATGTCGACGAACACCTGGACCACGAACAGATCGCCGTCGCGGCGCGAGACTTTCGCGGCGAGCAGTTTCGCGGTCGCGGTGTATTCCATCTGGGACAACCACGGCCCGACGACGTCGACGGCAGCCGAGAGCTTCGGCGCGAGTTGCTGACTCACGCCGGCCTGCAAGGCTTTGCGCCATCCCTCGATGTCACCCGGGCGTACCTGCGAGACATTGAGCGCGTACGACGAGGCGGCCTGTTCGGCGGCGGCGTCCACGGCCAGCTGCGCGCGCAACGACGCCAGTTCGTCATCGGAACCGGCGCTGAGCCGCCCGGCGGCGAAAGCCACCGCGGTCACGACGGCGGCCGCGACCACGGCGGCGGTGGGACGGGCCCATCGACGGAGTGCGCGTATCCCGCGAATGCGCCCGACTCGTGGTCCCGCGGGTTCGCTGGAAGTATCCGCCGGTTCCGCATCGTCGGCAGCGGCGCTTTCGGATGTCGTGCCGTCCGGCGTCGTCCGGCGGATCCGGTCCGTGGTGCTCATCGTTCTCCTTCGTCGGCCTGCGCTGTCCGGAGGGTGATCCGCAGGCGGTCGCCGGGCAGTGCGCTGAGGGCGCGGTCGAGCAGGGTGGCCATGTCGACCGCCCCGAGCGCGGGCCCGGCGGCTGAGGACACCGGCCGCAGCGCCACCCCGAGCGCGCCGAGTTCGGGCGCGAGCCGGCTCAGGAAGTCGACGAACTGCTGTTCCTCTTCCCGCCACGAGCCGAGCACTTCACGGCCGCGCAGCAGGGCCGATCCCTCGAACAGGTACTGGTAGGACACGCCGAGCGTCGCGCCGAACCGGTCGAGTTGCGGCGGCGCCGCGGTCAGCGCGGGCCGCACCCAGTCGGCGTCGGGCATGAGCCGCAGCAGATTGCGCAACACCGTTTCCAGGGACGGCTCGTGCCGAGCGAGCGTGACCGCGAGCAGTCCGGCGGCCCGCTCGATCGCCGGAGCCACCTGCGGGGCGTGCTCGACCGCCGCGGCGAACGTGTCCACCAACCGGCTGATCGCGGCCGCGTCGGCCTGGTCGAGCAGCCGCGCCGAAGCCGCCAGCAGTTCCGGCACGGTGGCGGGCGTGTCGACCGAGCCGGCGAGTTCGTCGCCGTCGCGCAGGTAGCCGGCGCGGCCGGGCTCGCCCGGTAGGAAGGCGAAGACCGGTTCGCCCAGCGCGGAGAGGTTCTCGATTTTCATCACGCTGTTCACCGGGATCGGGCGGGCACGGTCGTAGGACAGCCGCAGCCGGACACCTCCTGGCACGCTGCGCACCTCGTCGACGGTGCCGATGTCCACGCCGCGGTAGACGACGGCCGAGCCGGGGCGCAGGCCGGCGGCGTGGTCCATCCGGACCGTGACATGGTCGCGCGCGGCCATCGGTTCCAGGTCGAGGACACCGAGCACCAGGTAGCCACTGCCGAGCGCGGTGACCACCGCGAGCGCCACGCCGGACAGCCAGGCGGGAATCCTGGTCATGGCAGGACTCCGATCAGCCGGAGCAGGATCAGCGCGTCCACATCGCGGTCTGGACTGCCCGCGAGTCCGACCCGCCGCAGTTCCAGCGCCGGATTGCCCAGGAACGGAACCACTTTGCCGGACAGCAACTCCGCGAGCAGCGCGCCGTTGCCGGTCCAGACGGCGGCATCGGGCGACGGGTCCCGCAACAGCACCGCCGTTCGCTCCAGCGCGTCGTTGAGGTGGGGCAGCCGGGGAATGAGCCAGTCCAGCCCGGTGGTGAGCGTGTTGACGTCGATCACGACGTTGAGCACCGCGGTCATGAATTCGGGGACACGGCCGAGCCGCCGCGCAGCCGTTTCCGAGAAGAGGAATCCGACCTCCTCGCGCATCTGGTGCAGCCGCCGCGCCAATTGATCGGTGGCGGCGACGATCCGGTCGATGTCGCCGACACCGTCGGCCGCGGCGCCGAGGTCGGTGGCTACGCGGCCCGCCAGTTCCCTGGTCTCGGCCGGATCAGCGGGGAGGACGCGGTCGAGTTGTTCGACGGCGTCCTGCATCCTGGCGGCGCTGCCGCCGTTGACGAACGCCGCCATCCGCTCGAGTATCTGCTCGATCTGCGGGCCGGTGTCGGTGTCGCGCAACGGAATGGTGTCCCCGTCGCGCAGCAGTGCGACCGCGTCGCCGGGCGGCGGCAGCAGTGCGAGGTAGATGTCGCCGAGGACGGTGTTCTGCCGCAGTTCGGCGCGCGTTCCCACGGGCAGGCGCACGTCCGAACGCACGTCGATGTGCGCGACCGCGGCGTGCGGGAGGAGATCGATCGACCGCAGCCGGCCCACGTCGGCGCCGTTGCTGCTGACCCGGGCGCCCGCGGGCAGGCTCAGCACGGACTCGAACTCGACCGCGAGGCCATAGGCGGGTCCGTCGACGCCGGTGCCGGGCAGGGCATGGTCACTGGGGTCGAAACCGCAGCCGCAGGCGGTGAGCAGCAGGGTGACGATGCCCGCGAGCAGCAGCCGCGGACCACTCGGCCGTCGCCATCCGTTCATCGTGCGCCTCCGACGGTCGCGAGAACGGCCAGTGGCAACGGCAGCTGGGCCGCGTGCGCCGAAAGCGCCTGACAGGTAGGCGGATCCGGCACCGATGCGCACAGCGCCGTCGCATCGGCCGCGCCGAGAACGACGGCGGGCGGACGATAGTCGAAGCTGAGGCCGGACCCGTCTTCGATCATGCTGCGCAACATCGTCATGACCCCCGGTATGGCCGCGAGCAGATCACGGGATTCCTCGGCTCTGGTGCGCGCGAGCGTCACTATCGGCACCGAGGATTCGAGGATCTCCATCAGGTAGGGGAAGTGGTGGTTGAACAGCCGGTCGAGCGGGCCGATCGCCGCCGCGAGCTTGCCGACCAGGATCTTGACGATCACCAGCGTGCGTTCGAGCAGTTCCAGCCCCGGCCCGAAGGTGATCAGCGAGGTCTTGATGTCGCTCCATTCCGCGGCGACGAACCGGCTCAGCTCGGCGGAGTTGTCCAGTAGTTCGCCGAGCTGGGCCAGGAACGCGTCCGGCGCGGCGAGCAGGTCGGACAGCTGCCGCAGCTGCTGGTCGACGGCGGGGCCGAGTCCGCGCAGTTCGCGGTCCGTACCGTCGAGCAGGGCCCGCAACGGCGTCGCGCCGTCCGGTCCGGGACGGGTCAGATCGTCGAGGAGTCCGGTGAAGGAGCCGAGCGCGTCGGAGACGCTCACCGGCGTGGCCGTGTGGTCGGGCGCGACGCAGTGATCCGCGGGCAGCGCCGGTCCATCCCGCACCGGCGTGTCCACCAGTTCTACGCGACGGTCGGTGAGTATCGAGGAATTCATCACCACGGCCCGCATACGAGCCGAGAGCGGGCGCTCGCCGATGGTCATCTCCACCCGGACGTGTCGGTGGTCGGGCACGAGCGCTCGCACCTTCCCGACCGCGACACCGCGGATCGTCACGGGCGCGTCCGGATAGAGCCCGAAGGTGTCGTCGAACAAGGCGCACACCGCACGGGTGTGGCGCTCGGCGTCGTGGATCGCCGCGCCGGCCACCGCGGTCACCGCCACCGCGGTCGCGATCAGGATCGCAGGCGCCCGGCGTCGTCCGCTCTGCATCGGCCACATGATCAGCACCCCGCTCCCGGGACCGGAAGACAGACGTCGGGGCGGCGCACGGTGAGGCCGCTCTGATCGATGAGCGCTCGACCCTCCGGTCCGGCCAGTCCGGCGAGTTCTTCCATGGTGTGGGTCATCGCGGCGATGACGGCGTCCGTCGAACTCAGCAGCTCGCGGCTCAGATCGCGGCTCTGCTCCAGTGGGAAGAACAGCGGTTCCAGCTTCTCGGCGTAGGGACCGGCGAGGAAGTCGAACAGCAGCCCGACCACGGCGGTCACTTTGTCGGCGAAGATCTCGACCTTGGATCGCGCCGCCACGATCTGCGGTCCGAGCACGGCGTAGGCGCGGATCACCTCGGTGGCCAGCATCTCGTTGTCCCGCGCGGTCGCCAGGTATTCGTTGGACAGGGCCAGCAGCCCTTGGACCTGATCCTTCTGCTCGGCCAGCGCGCCGACCACCGCACCGAGTGAGGACACCGCCTGGCGAACCGCGCCGGGGGCGTCGGTGAGCGCGTGCGCCGCGGCGTCGAGCGTCTTGCGTAGCGACTCGGTGTCGATCTGGTCGGTCACCCTGACGGTTTCCGGCATCAGCTCGTTCACCAGGAACGGCAGGTGCGCGCGCTCCATCGGAATGGGCGCGCGCAACGGCTGCGCGCCCGCTGGCAGCAGCGCCAGGTACAGCCCGCCCACCGGGGTGAGCATCCGCACGTCCACGGCGGTGCGGTCACCGAGACGTTGTTCGGATCGCACGATGAATTCGACCTCGACGTGATCCTCGCCCAGTCGGATCGACAGCACCCGGCCCACCTTCACGCCGGCGATCCGTACGCTGTCGCCGGTGGTCAGTCCACCCGTTTCCGGCAAGTGCAGCCGATAGGTCACAGAGTCCGGCGGGCGGAGATACAGCACGCCCACCGTCGTGAAAGCCAGTGTGACAGCGATGACGCTGATCAGCGCCCACGTCAATTGCGTTCGGGGAGAAGGGGTTTCCGGCCCGAGCGAGACGACGGGACGCGCCGGGACCAATCGCATCACCGACTCCCTTCGCAAACGGTCAAGGGGCGGCCGTGGAGCAGCACGGCCGCCGTGATCGGCAGTGCGACCGTGCCGTTCGAACAGTGCCGGGAGGGCTCGGAGCGGGGGATCAGCGCGTTGAGCGCTTCCAGCAGGCCGGGCAGGGCCGACAGCGCGCGCACGGCGGCGGTGGTGTCGGGGATGGCCTGGTGGATGCGTTCGGTGAGCGCGTCGGAGCTGTCACGGGCGCCGAGCAGCAGCCGCGCGAGTGCCTCGGCGGTGCGGACGATCTCGGTCATCTCGACCGAACCCTTGTCCATCAGGCTCAGGAATTCCTCCATCCGGCTGGCGACCGGCATGAAGATGGAGTGGAAGACGCGCAGGATGTTCTCCAGATTGGCCGAGCGTCCGCGCAGCCGCTGCGACAGCGCGTCGAGATTCGCGACGATGGTCGCGATGAGGGTGGTGCGGTCCTCGGCGTAGGCGGTCAGCGTGGCGAGATCGCGCAGCAGCGGAGCCATGTCGCCGTCGCTGCCCTCGACCATCGCGACGAGGTGGGCGGCGAACCTGTTGTACACCTGGGGATCGGCTTCACGCAGCAGCGGGCGCAATCCGTTGAACACGGTGGTGATGTCGAACGAGTCGACCGTGTCGACCACCGGTTGGGCCGGGTCGAGGAACGCTCCTCGCCCCTCGGCGGTGACCGCCAGATACCGCTGCCCGGTGAGATTCTGGAAGCGGACGGCGATACGGTCGGTGCTGCGCAGCCGATACCGCGACAGCAGGGTGAAGCGGACGGTGGCGCGATGATCGGCGGTCAGCGAGATGCCGGTCACCTTGCCGACCTGAACGCCGCGCAGCCGCACGTCCGCGTTCTGCTGCAGTCCGAAGACGTCGCCGAATTCCGCGTGGTACTCGGTCGTCTCGCCGCCGACCGGCCGGTGGATCGCCTGCACGACCACGGTGACCACGGCGATCACGACCAGCAGCAACAGCAGCAGGCGCACGGCGGCGGCTCGTGGTGTCCTCATCGCGGCGCACCGCCCGTGGCCTGGACCGGGAAGCGGAACGCCGGCACCGCCGCGATCAGCACCTCCACGTCGAGCACCACCCGGTCGTCGCGGCGGTGCAGCGCCCCGTCGATGCCGGCGGCCAGATCGTGCAGCTGTCGCGGCGTGACTCCCCGCATCGCCCGATCGAGCGGGATCACCAGGTCCAGCAGCATGTCCACCGCCTGCGAGGTGGGGCCGAGCGCGCCGACCAGTTGTCCGGCGAAGGCGAACACGAGGTTGGAGACCTCGGAGATGGTGTCGGAGGCCTGGCGGGTGCGCAGGTCGTCGTCGAGTTCGGTGACCGACGCCAGGGCCGTGAGGATGCTCAGCGCCGACGGGGTGAACGCACCGACGCCTTCGGCGACATCCGCCGACTCGCGCAGCAGGTCGGCGAGCGGGCCGGGCCGGGCGCGCTGCCAGGTGCGCGCGAGCAGCAGGGCCGAGGTGAGCATCGGAGCCACCGCATCGGTCAGGCTCGCCGCGTTCTCCAGCGACGTCGTCATGCGGGAGGTCAGCACGTCGGCCACGGCGCGGCCGGAGTCGCGCAGGATCCGTGTCACGGTGAAGTTGTCGACTCGATCGCCGATATCGAGCGTCGCGCCCGCGGCGATCGGGTCGCCGCCCGGCATCGGGACCAGTTCCAGCGCGGTCGATCCGAAGACGTTGGCGGAGACGAAACGGGTGTGCATGGTCGTCGACAGCTCGGTCAGCCGCGGCGCTTCGACGCCGACTCGTACCCGCTGCCGGTCGGGGCCGATCGGCTCGATCGCCTCGACCGAGCCGATCGTCATGCCGCGCAGCCGGACCGGCGTGTGCGTGCCGACGCCGTCGCCGATGCCGGTCATCACGAGGTCGAAACCGGCCAGGTCCGCACGGGCGGGCTCGGAGGTGCGCCAGACGGCCACGGCCAGCACGGCCAGTGCCGCGAGCAGCGCCAGCCCGCGCAAGCGCAGACCGGCGGGGCCGGGACCGCGAACCGAGAACTGCGCCGCACGACTCATGACTTGCTCACCCCGCGAAACTGTTGTCGGTGTCGAAGCCCCACATGGCGATCGTCAGCACCATGTCGGTCGATGCGATGAGCACCAGGCTCGCCCGGATCGCCCGGCCCGAGGCGATGCCAACCCCTTCGGGGCCGCCGGTGGCGTAGAAGCCCTGGTAGGCGTGCACGCCGGTGATCACGAGCACGAAGACCACCACTTTGATCAGCGAGTAGACCAAGTCGGTGGGCGCGACGAACATGTGGAAGTAGTGCGCGAAGGCGCCCGACGCCTGGCCGTGCACCGCGGTCACGGTGAGCCGGGTCGTCAGGAATCCGAGCGCGAGCGCGATCAGATAGGTGGGTATCACGGTGATCACGGCGGCGACCAACCGCGTGGACACCACGTACGGGATGGGGTCGATCGCCTGCGCTTCGAGCGCATCGATCTCCTCGGAGATCCGCATGGCGCCGATCTCGGCGGTCATCCGGCATCCCGCCTGCGCGGCGAAGCCGACGGCGGCGATGAGCGGGGCCAGTTCCCTCGGGTTCGCCAGCGCCGACATCGCGCCCGCCAACGGGCCCATACCCAGCATGTCCAGCGCGGTGAAGCCGACGATGCCGATCATCGCCCCGGCCACCACGCCCATGATGACCAGCACGGGCACCACCCCGCCGCCGACGATGACCGATCGTCCTCCGCCCCAGGCCAGGTCGGTGAAGACCGCGACCACCTGCTTGCGGTAGCGGCGTAGCGCGTAACCGGCGCCAAGACACGCCGCGGTCGCGAAGCGCAGCTGAAACCCCAACTCCTCCAGCGGCTCCCACAACCGAGTCAGGTGTCGTGTCCAGCGCAGGCCACGGGGCCGGTACTCCGACGGCCGCGCGGTTCGCGGCCCGCTTCGCAGGGCCATCACAGGAATCCCAACGGCACGAACAACAGCACCACCTGGGTGATGACGAGATTGACGATCAAGCAGGCCAGCAGTCCGAGCACGACCGCAGCGTTGACGCAATCGGCCACGCCTTTCGGTCCGCCCCGCGCCTCCAGCCCGCGCTGGCAGGCGATCACCGCGACCAGATAGCCGAAAACCGCTGCTTTGCCGATGCAGATCACCAGATCGGTGACGGTGGCGAAGCTGCCGAACGACAGCCAGTACGAACCCGGCGCGACGCCTTGGCCGACCGAGGCGACGAGAAAACTGGCCAGGATGCTCATCAGGATGACCAGCACCGCCAGCATCGGCGCCACCACGGTCATCGCCAGCAGACGGGGCGCGACGAGCCTGCGGTGCGGGTCGATGCCCATGGTGCGCAGCGCATCGATCTCTTCGCGGATCGTGCGCGCTCCCAGATCGGAGGCGATCGCCGACGCGCCCGCGCCGCCGACGAGCAGGGCCGCCGCCATCGGCGCGATCTGCTGCATCACGCCCATGCCGCCGACCGCGCCCGCCATCGAACCGGCGCCGACGTTCTCGGTGATGCTGCCGACCTGGACGGCGATCACCACGCCCATCGGCAGCGAGATCAGTATCGCGGGCAGCAGGGACACCGAGGCGAAGAACCACGCCTGCACCAGCGCCTCCCGCACCGGGAACCGGCGCAGCACCAGATCGATGGCGAGCATGGCGGTGGAGCGTGCGCCGAGTCGCACCGTGCGACCGAAAGTCCTTGCGCTCGAAGCGGTCCGGCTCGCCAGCGCGACCGCGAGCGGAACCGCGCCCTGTTCCCCGCCGGAGGGCCACTCGGCGGACGCCGCATGCTCGGACACGTCCCACTCCTCGCGCAACAATCCAACCCGTCGCCCGAAGAGAGGTCGTCTATCGCTCCGTGCGCGGAGTGCTGAGCCGTTGATAGTTCAACCGCGATAAGGCTATCAATTCGGCGGATCGGATGGGTTGAGATTCACGAAAACGATCGAAGGCTATCCGGTCTGGACTCGAGCACATCCGTTCCATGCTGCCGGAGGCGAGTCGGGTTCCCGCTGGAGCCGGACGGTTGGCGGTCGTCGGCCTCGTGCGTGACGCGGCGACCGTCGCCCGCGGTTCGGCCATACCCGCCGGCGCGCGGCGACGCCCGATCAGGGCAGACGCATGAGCCGCCGGGAGAGGGTGAGCAGGCGGCGGGCGAGTTTCACGACCGGGAGGCCGAGGGGAAGGAGAACGACCGTCACGCACAGCACCGCGCCGACGAGCCACAGCACGGCCGCCACCAGCCCCAGTACCGTGCCGAGCACGGCGGTGAGGATCCCGAGCACGACGCCGAGCAGGCCCTGTAACGCTCGCATGACGACCTTCCGGTATCCATTCTGCGCTTCCGCGCGGCGAAGCGCACGGGCCGATTCGATCCTGCGGCTCGTGGTTCTGCCAGGGTGCGAGCACGCGGCGACTCCGTATACGAGCACGGGATCGGCCGGTAGCGTCCGGGGTATGAGCCGAGCGATCGTGGAGTTGTCGCATCCGGTCTCGGACGGCATGCTCACCTATCCGGGCCAGCCTGCCCCGCGCATCACCACCGAAGTGGCGCCGGACAGATCACCGCTGATCGACATGACATTCGACATCGCACGGGTGGACATGGTCGGCCACACCGGGACCTACATCGACGCGCCTCGCCTTTTCCACGCGGAGGGCGCGGACATCGCCGAGCTGCCGTTGGAACGGTTGCTCGATGTGCCGATCGTGGTGATCCGCGCGTCGGGACTGCGCGCGGTGGGTCCGGACGTGCTCGGCGATCCGGCGCTGCTGTGGGGCAAGGCGGTGCTGGTGCACACCGGGTGGTCGGCCAGGTGGGGTTCGGCCGAGTACCGGGACCCCGCACATCCGTTCCTGGTCGGTGAGGTCGCCGAGGCGCTGGTCGCCGCCAACGTCGCGCTGGTGGGAATCGACTCGCTCGACGCCGACGACACGTCGTTGCCGACGCGTCCGTGCCATCACACGCTGCTGGGAGCGGGAATCCCGATCATCGAGCAGATGACCAACCTGGACGCGCTTCCCGGCACAGGCGCCAGGCTGGTCGCGCTACCTGCACCGGTGCACGGGATGGGGTCGTTCCCCCTGCGTGTCGTGGCGTGGATCGACCACCGGTATTGAACGGCCCCTCGTCCGCCGAATTCACTGTCTCGCCGAGAATTCACGGCCGGAACGGCGGCACCGCGAGATCGTCGCCGAAGATGTCCGGGAGGTCGCGGTCGACGCTGTCGGGGAAGCGCGCGGGCCGCTTCTCCAGGAAGGCGGTGACCCCTTCCCTGGCATCGGCGCTCGCGCCCCGGTGGTAGATGCCGCGAGATTCGATGCGGTGCGCGATCATCGGATGATCGGCTCCCAAGTTGCGCCACAGCATCTGCCGGGACAGGGCCACCGAGACCGGCGCGGAATGCTCGGTGACGCGGCGCGCGAGCGCATGCGCCTCGTCGAGCAGGGTGTCCGCCGGATACAGCGCGGAGAACAGTCCCGCCTCGAGCGCTTCGGCCGCCTCGACGAGTCGGCCCGAGTACACCCAATCCAGTGCGGTCTGCATCGGCACCAAGCGGGGCAGGAACCAACTGGAACAGGACTCGGGCACGATGCCGCGCCGATTGAAGACGAACCCGATACGGGCGTTGTCGACGGCGATGCGGAAGTCCGCCGCGAGCGTCATGGTGATGCCGACGCCGACGGCGGGGCCGTTGACGGCGGCGATGATGGGCTTGCGGGATTCGTACATGCGCAGGACCAGCTCGCCGCCGCTGTCGCGGAAGGACTCCGCGGCGTCGTTGTCGCCCGCGGCGAAGGTCTCCGCCCCCGCCGACAGGTCCGCGCCGGCGCAGAAGGCGCGACCAGCGCCCGTGATGATCACCGCGCGGATGGAATCGTCGCGGTCGCAGGTGTCGAAGGCTTCGATCAGCTCTGCGCCCATCGCGGTGGTGAACGCGTTGAGCTGCCGCGGGCGGTCGAGGGTGACGGTGGCGATGGCGTCGGAGACGTCCAGGCGAATATCGGCCATAACGAACACTGTGCCATCACGCCGACATGTGCGCTCTTGCAGGGGGTTCGCGGGACATCGTCGCACCCTCGGATCGAATCGAACGAGAATGACTGTTTACTTAATGCTCCCTGGGCGGTTAGCCTGTCGCCGTGTCCCGATCGGTCACGGCACCTGGCGCCCCGCACCGGGGTGGCGGCGCGGACCGATCGGCCGGCGTTTCGCGTCGTCGTTGGACAACCCGGAGAAGAGGAGTGGGATGGAGATCAGCAACGCGGTCGCTGCGGTGACCGGTGGTGCGTCGGGACTCGGCTTGGCGACCGTGCGGGAACTGCACGGCAAGGGAGCGAAGGTCGTGATCATCGACCTGCCGTCGTCCTCCGGCGAGGCCGTGGCCAAAGAACTCGGCGACGGCGTGGTCTTCGCCGCGGCGGACGTCACGAACGAGGAGCAGGTCACGGCGGCGCTCGACGCCGCGCAGGAGCTGGGCGACCTGCGGATCGCGGTGAACTGCGCGGGTATCGGCAACGCGATCAAGACCGTCGGCAAGAACGGGGCGTTCCCGCTGGCGGACTTCACCAAGGTCGTGAACGTCAACCTGATCGGCACCTTCAACGTGATCCGGCTGGCCGCCGAGCGGATCGCGAAGACCGATCCGGTGGGCGAGGAGCGTGGTGTCATCATCAACACCGCGTCGGTGGCGGCCTTCGACGGCCAGATCGGACAAGCCGCGTACTCGGCGTCCAAGGGCGGAATCGTCGGCCTGACCCTGCCGGTGGCGCGCGACCTCGCGGCGATCAAGATCCGGGTCGTGACCATCGCGCCGGGACTGTTCCACACGCCGCTGTTCGCCACGCTGCCGGATGAGGCCATCGCCTCCCTGGGCGCGCAGGTGCCGCACCCGTCGCGCCTGGGCGATCCCGCCGAGTACGCCGCGCTCGCGCGCCACATCGTGGAGAACCCGATGCTCAACGGCGAGACCATCCGCCTGGACGGCGCCATCCGGATGGCGCCGCGCTGAGGTAGTGCCCATCGGGGCTCCGAAGGCAGCGGTGGTGCGGGTGTCGGCGTAAGCCGCATCCGCACCGCCCTTTTCGTCTCAGGACCTCCCGCTGCTGGTCAGGAAGCCCGACAGCACCACGTAGGCTGCCCGGTCGATCGAGCCGACCGGCGTCGATCGAGATCTAGCGTGGTCGCTTGGAGCCGGGCGATAGACGGATCCCGACCACGGTGATGACGGTGACCACCAATACCGTCATCAGCTTCATGAGACTCCAGGCGTCCGGGTCGTGGGCCGGTTCGACGGCTTGTATGTCCCTTCCCCGTTGCCGGTTCTGCGGCCGAGGGGGCGACTCGGGGAGGGGGCGGTCGGCCCGCGGCAGGACCGGTACGGGGACGGCGGCAGGTGCCGGGACGATGGGGAGAACGGGGGCGGGCGGGCCGAGTTGCAGCGGGCTCATGGGCTCGGGCGGGGTCGTGGGAAGCAGCAGCAGGCAGGTCAGCACCGCGCTGCCGGTAGCGGCGCTGCCGACGGCGGCGCTGCCCAGACCGGATCCGCTGGACCCCGGGCCGATCAGACCCGGCACCAGCGAGCCGAAGCCGCTGCCGGTCACCAGTCCGAGCAGCAGCAACGCGCTTCCCGTCACGGCGCTGCCGGTACATGCCAGCTGGGCGCTGCCCGCGTCGACTCCCGGCGCCGCGGTTGGATGCTCCGCCGTGACGTCCGGGCGTGGCGTCGTGTCCACCGGGTGGGTGACGCCGGATTCCGCATCTCCGGTGGCGAGAGGACCGCTTGCACCGCCGCTGCCGCTCGGCGTGAGACCGGCGCTGCCGGAGGGCAGCCTGATCGGACCGAGGCTCAGGGACCCGCCCGAAGTATCGCCCTCGGCGGCGCTGCCGGACGACACGGCGGGGCCGCCGCTCGAACCACCACCCGGGAAGGCGCCCACCGGGTCGAAACCGGTAGCAGTGCCCGAACTCCCGGTGGCGAGGTCACCGAAGGGCGGCCACGGCGGCGCCTGGGCGGATGCTTCCGACGGGTGAGCCACGAATGCCGCCACGGTCAGGGGCAACATCGCAGTGGCCAACCCCTTTGCCAATCCGGGTGTTCGAGATGCGTCTCGGTTGGGTCGCATGTGCAGTCGCCTAGTCATAGTCGAAACCGGCCGGAAGTTCATGTCGTGTGCTGGTACCGCGACAGCGCGAGTTCGAAAGCCTCCTTCGGGACCACGTTCCCGCCGGAGAACGGCTCGTCGAGGTTGTAGATCGCCCGGATCACCACGCCGACGATGGCGCCGAGCAGCGCGGTGGTCACGACGGTGCGCTTGGTGACCTGGACGCCGGAGAGGACCACGCTGAACAGCAGCAGCACCGTGCAGATCCACATGGCCAGGTAGAGGAAGGCGGGTACCCGGTAGCCCGCGTCGAGCGCGCGATCGGCGCGTGCCTGCGCCACCGCGTCCAGGCTGGTCAGCGCACTGGTCCGGAGGGCGTCGACCTCGGGATCGACCGGATTCACCGCGGCCACCGCGTCGCGGAGGGTGTCGAGGGTGTCCTGGGTGGATTGACTGAGACGACCGTCGTCGGCCATGACGGTCCATTCGTCGGTGAGAACCTGCTGGGTGTAGTCGTGCACCAGACCTTGGACGCGGGCGTGGTCGGGTTCGGGCATCCCGTGCGCGGCCCAATAGGTATCGATGAGCGCCTTGGCTTCCGCGATGGTGTGATTGCGCGCGTTGTCGTACTGCTGCCAGGCGATGACCACGATGAATGCCACCACCGCCATGAAGATCGTGTTGATCAAGTTGAGCACCAGCGCGCCGACGGTGTCGTCGTCGGTGTGCCGCCATGCCTTCGGATGTAGGCGATCACCGGAGACGAAGACGACCACCGCGACGAGCGCGGTGAGAGCAGGCACCAGAAACTCGAAGGCCATGCGGGACTCCGTTCTGTCTGAGTGGTTCTCGCGACCGTGGCGTCGCAGGGCCGGTCGCACTGGAGTGGTGCGCGATTTCCGCGCACCACGAAGCGCGCGGCCGCGGCGATGGCGCGACGGCGTGGTTGCGGGAGCGTCTTCGAGCTGGGTAGCTGTCAGTGCCGACCGGGCGTGACCAGATCCCGCGAGACGTTCGGCAGCCTTCGGCTATCCGGCGCGCCGGAACCGCTGCGGACAGGCATTTCGATGATCATGCGTGGCCCTCACCCCCGAGATGGATACCGAGACGATCGACGATCACGCCGTCGAGAGTCTGCGACTGTTCGGATCTGATCAGTGATGCACGGCAAAGCGGTGACACGACGCGGCGCCGTTGCGAATCAGGCGCCGTGAGATCGTCCGATCCGACAGACCGGTTCGGACCACACCGATAGTAGACCGCGAAACCGCCTGCCTGTGGCGAAATTTGGGAATGTCCCGCCGCACGCACCCGGAACGGGGGTGTGCCGTGTGCGGGGTGTCCACGACTCCGGGGTCGCGCCGGGTCACCGGCCGCGGGGAACTGCCGGCAAGCATCCTGTGTCGCCAGAACGTGCGCTGATGCGGGGAATCTCGTGACGGTGGTGCTCATCGGCCGCGACTTCGGCAGCAGACCCGCCCCCGGACGCATCGTCGACCTATTGCCTTGGCTCACAGAGGATTTGATACCGAGGTAGATCGAAGGCGCGAATACCTGGATGGCCCACCACGACGGCGGAATGCATCCGGAAACGCCCCTCCGCGCGTCGATAGCGTGAGAACATCAGGAGATGCGGGATCGGAGCGCGTCCAGGTACGCTTGCACAGCTACCGATCGGCGTAACGGGAAGATCCTGGGTCGCGGATCGCGCGTCCAGACAACAGAAGAGCCACAGATGACCAGATACGCGCATTATGTCGGCAGCCTGCCTGCCGAGCTGATGACGGGTGATCGTGCCGTCATGCAATGGTTTGCCGACCACAGCGAGGGGCGGCCGGTGACCGCCGTGCCCTGCGATCTCGATCCGGACTGGATTCTCGACTATCTGCGTACGCGCAAACAGCACGCCGACGTCTTCGAGATCGTCCGCCCCGGCGACTACGCCGACTACGGTGATTTCCCCAGCTACGGGCTGAGATCCGGTTGCACACTGGAGCCGCGGCATGTGTCGATGGACCGGGTCGAGCGGATCGGCCGGGTCGTGGAGACGTTCGAGTCGCTGCGCGCCGACCGGCCGGCGCTCGCCGGAACGAAAGTGCAGATCAGCCAGCCCAGTCCGCTGGATCTGGCGATGTTCGTCTTCGCGGGCGCCGCGGTCTCCGGTGGGCTCCCCGTCTGGCCTGCCGTCCGGCGCTCCGGGCTCGTGGTCGGCGCGCTTCGGCAGCTTCCCGTGTTCACCGAAGCGGTGGTGGGGGAGATGACCGAGGTCGTCGAACGGCACGGCGACCGTGTCGTCTGGCAGGTGGAGTCGCCGATCGCGCTGCTGAGCATGGTCAAGGCCGAGCAACTGCGTTCGCAGTGGGCGCTCGCGCCGTTGATCGCACGGCAGCTCGCCGGTTTCCTCGGGCGGATGCACGAGATCGGCGCGGAAGCGATCGTGCACCTGTGCTACGGCGACTATCAGCACAAGAGCCTGCTCACCCCGCGCACTCTCGCTCCGGCGGTCAAGCTGCTCGGCCGCACCGCACGGCTACTGCGCCGACAGGGCACACCGTTACCCCCGGTGCATATCCCATGCGCCTACGGCGCCGAGCCCGCGCCGCTGGAGCCGCGGTTCTACGCGCCGTTGCGCAAGCTCGATCCCGAGTGGAAAGTGATCGCCGGTGTCGTCTCTCCGGACTCCGGCGAGGACAGCGCTCGTGCGCTCGCTCTCTTCGAACAAGCCGCCGGGCGCTCGGCTTACGGTGTCGCCACCGCCTGCGGACTCGGCCGATGCACCGTCGACGCCGCTCGGCAGGCGGTAGCCACCACGGTCGCGCTGACCGGCGGCGCGGAACCCGGACAGTGATCTGCCGGGCGATAGCCGACGGAGCGTGATGGTGGGGCGACGCCAGCGGTCCGCACGCGCGCAGCACGATCCGGCGCCGATGCGCGAGCACCGGATCGTGCGCTGCCGACCAGCGCGTACGGTGTGCTTGCGGGCTGATGGCCGGTGAATTGCCTTGTCCGAATGTGGTTCTCGCGCCCATCGGCGCCGCCTACGTCAGCGGCGGGATCGGAGCGTTGCTATGTTGCTAGCGTAAGCGGGTCGCCGAGCTCTGGACAACAGGTCTTGGAAGGCACGTGTACCCGCTCACAGATCACGTTCGTCGAATTGCTGTTCCATAACCTGGAGTCACGTTCTTGACCACACCACAGTCCCCGATGGCCGCGCCGCACACCACTGGAGCCGGAGCGTGCCCCGTCCAGCACGGCCCCGTGACGGAAGCGGACGCCCCACGTGTCCCGATGTATACGAAGGAGTTCGTCGCCGACCCGCACCGCGCGTATCGCGAGATGCGCCGCGAACACGGCACGCTGGTTCCGATCGAACTGGCGCCCGGCGTGCCCGCCACGCTGGTGATCGGCTATCAGACCGCGGTGCGGATCCTCAGCGATCCCGACCATTTCCCAGCTGATCCGCGCACCTGGCAGAAGACCATTCCCGAGGACTCGCCCGTGCGGCCGATGATGGAGTGGTATCCGGCCGCCCGCTACAACACCGGACTGGCCCATGATCGCTACCGGCATGCTTCCGTCGACGCCATCGACGGGATCGATCTGTTCGACGTGCCCGCCACGGTGGAGCAGATCGCCGTTCCGCTGATCAACACCTTCTGCGCGACCGGATCCGCCGATCTGGTCACCCAGTACGCGTTTCCGCTCGTCCTGGAAGTGCTCAACCAGATGGTCGGCTGCCCGGCCGAAATCGGGGAGCGGGTGGCGACCGGCATGGCCGCGCGCTTCGACACCGTGCGGGGCCCCGAGGGCATGAAGATGCTCAAGGACGCGCTGATGCAGCTGATCCGGCTCAAGCGCAAACAGCCCGGCGACGACGTCACCTCACGGCTGGCGCACCACTCCACCGAACTCGACGATATCGAGATCTTCGCCCAGCTGATGAGCTTCTACGGCGCCGGTTTCGAGGCGCAGCGCAATCTGCTGACGAACGCGGTCCTGCTGATGATCACCGACGACCGGTTCCGCTTCGGCGACGTCCTCGGACGGAATCTGTCCACCACCGACGCGCTCGACGAGGTGTTGTTCAACGACCCGCCGATGGCGAACTTCTGCACGACGTACCCGCGGCAGCCGATCATGGTCGACGGTGTCTGGCTGCCCGCCGACCAGCCGGTGGTCATCAGTCTCGCCGGGTGCAACAACGACCCCCAGATCCGCGGTACCGACGAGCCCGGTGGCAGCCGTATCGGCAATCGGTCCCATCTGGCGTGGAGTGCGGGTCCGCACGCCTGCCCGGCCAAATCCGTCGCCTACATGACGGTGCAGAACGCCATCGATCAGCTGTTCGACGCCCTGCCGGAAATCCAACTGGGCCAGCCGAAGAGCGAACTGCAGTGGCGACCGGGACCGTTTCACCGGGCGCTGATGGCCTTGCCGGTCGTCTTCCCCAAGTCGGCGCCGGTTCACCTCGGGTAGGCGTGAGCCGCCGGGCCACAGCGCAAGTGGAACGGGTGTGACCCGACCGGTTCGGGTCCATACCGATGCTCGGCGGTGAAAGCGGCTGATCTGCACGGCGATATCACCGACGCGGCGGATGCGCCACGCCGATGTGGATATTCGTCTGCGGGGACGGGATGGTTCGTCGACGATGGTCAGCGGCATGGGGGCGAGTTGTACGCCCGCGTTCGGGCCCAGGAAACCGCGTCGTGGCACAACCGGATTCGGGTGCGGTGCAAATAGATTCGGTGCTACCCCGAACCCGGTACACTTCGGCCATGTCGGTTCGAACGCGTCCCGCGTCCCGTGCAGCACGCTGACGACTACCCGGGGCTGTTCCAGTCCGCGGACACCGCATCGCTGTACGGCCAGAAGTTCTTTCTTCGCGCCTACGGAACCCGGCTCTTGCTGGCTGTGGTGGCGGCGGCGTGTGCGGCATTCACCTTCCGCGTCGGCTCGTCGGGGACCGATATCGCGGCCATTCTCACCGCGATGGCCTTCGTGGGCATCCTCGCGGTGGATGTGGGCGTCCTGCGCGGCCGTCCGGGCAAGTCCTGGTACGAAGGTCGCGCGCTCGCCGAGTCGGTGAAAACGTTGACCTGGAAGTACGCGGTGCAGGGCGCGCCGTTCGCAGGCACGTTGTCCGCCGCCGACGCCGATCGGATGCTGATCGAGCGACTCATGCTGCTGCGTCAGGACATCTCGGCGCTCGCGCTGCGGCCGACCACTGCCCCGGCCATCACCGCTCGGATGCGGCAGCTGCGCTCCGCTCCGTTCGACGAACGGCGACGCGTCTATCTGGACGACCGCATCCGGGAGCAACAGCGGTGGTACGCGAGCAAATCCGGATACCATCAGCGCAGGTCGCAGCTGTTCGGCACGCTGGCACTGGTTTTCGAGGTAGCGGGTGTCGCCGGAGCGCTGGTGAAGGCGTTCAACGCGGTGAGCTTCGATCTGGCAGGCATTTTCGCGTCCGCGGTCGCGGGGTTGGCCGCATGGTCGTCGGCTCGCCAGCACAGCACCGGCGCTGCCGCCTATGCCGTCGCCTCGAACGAACTGAGCATCGTGGCCGAAGTCTTGGAACAGCACGACACCGAAGCCGACTGGGCCGATGCGGTATCCGACGCCGAGGAAGCGATCAGCCGGGAACACACGCTGTGGCGGGCCTCGCACGGCGAATGACCTTCGCGCACGGACGGTGACCGGTGCGACGTCAGCGATCGGACATCGGATGATCCGGCGTGGCTGCCGGATATGCCGGGCATCGGCGCTTACCATGAACGGGCTGTGTGACGTGGCGGCGTCGCACGGCGAACGGGGAAGCGGCCCGTCCGGCGTATCGCGATGCGCCGGGCGGGCCGTTGCGTTCGCTCCGGCCTGTCTCCACCGAATCCGTGCGCGACGCTGGGCGCCGTGCGGCGTTTGCCGCCGAGCGGCGCGGGTAGGCAACGACGAATGGCATAGGTCAGGAGGTCGGAGTATGGCATCGAACAACGGGGTCGGGCAGTTGCGCAGCGTGGTGCTGGATTGTCCCGAACCGCGCAAACTCGCCAGGTTCTACCAAGAGCTGCTCGGCGGAGACCTGCTCGAGGACGATGACGACGATTGGGTGGTTCTCGTAGAGACTTCGGGCCGGCGCATCGCATTCCAAACGGCGCCCGACTACCAGCCGCCGCGGTTCCCCGATCCCGAGGGATCGCAGCAGGTACATTTCGACGTCCTGGTGGACGACATCGAGCAAGCGGAGCCTGCGGCGCTCGCGTTGGGCGCGACTCTCGTGCAGGGCCGAACCGATGGAGCGTTCCGCGTTTACGCCGACCCGGTGGGGCACACGTTCTGCCTGGTGTGGCTTCCGGAGGAGTGACAACCGCAGCCGGGGACCTGGACGCGACTCGGCCCGCCACACGGAAGCGATCGCGCGATCGTCTCCGATGGCGGGCCGGGCCGCGGCAGCGTCCACCGATCGGCCGCGCCCGTCAGTCGGGTGGCGCCGGGCGACGGATGTCCTCGCCCACCGAGCCGCCCGCGATGTCGGCCGCTACGCCGATCTCCTCCTCGTAGCGGTGTGCGGCGGGCACTTGCTCGCTGTCGTCGGTGATGTCCTGGAGCCGCCGGTCGTCCTCGCTTCCGGCGGCCTCCGGCTCCGGGTCACGACCGGGATCGGTGTCGGGCTCTTCCTCGGCGAGCCGGTCTCCGATCGATCGGGGATGAGCTTGCTCCCACTGCGTCACGCCGTACTTCGTGACGCCGCTCCAGTGCTCCGGTGGGTCCATTCCGGCCTCGAGCGGGTCGGAACGCAGCCGGTCCTCGTCCAGATCCTCGGCGCTGTTGAGAGCCGCCGGATCGGTTTCGACCGAGTCGGGCGCGCCGGTGTCCTGCGGCGGGTCGTATGTCTCGTTCGGTTCGGTCATCACTGCCTCCTCTCCTGCATTCAGCGACTTCCCGCAACCGCGGTCGGCAAACCCCTGGGAAATGGACGGGCGATATCCCCGATCGGCGGCGGTGCCGTGCTCGGCGGCCCCGGATCGCGGTCGGCGTGCCGCGACGGTCAGCGTCGCGTGAACACGCCGAGGTGTTCGGTGTCGTAGTACTCGAGGGTGAGCCGGTCACCGTCGAAGGTGGCCTGGGAGAGCGATCCGCGATTGGCGTTCTCGCCGGGCGGTGTGAAGACGAAAGTGTCGCCGTCCCAGTGCGTCAAGGGGAAGGTCATGTTGTTCGGACCCAGGGTGAGCGTCAGCGATTGATCGGTGGCGCTGATCGTCGCGGGCCCGTAGTAGGCGTTGTCGTAGGTGCCCGCATACGACGCCGATGACCGGGCGGGAGCGGGCTTGGCGGGCGGCTGTTTGCCCGCCAGCGCCCCCGCCGGTGCGCCCAGCGGCTGGAACGCCTCGCGGTAGAGAGCGCGCCAGTCCTGCTGAACCTTCCCGAACTGGACCAGATCGGCGAACTCCGCGTTCAGTGTCTCCGGCACCCCGATCGGCGCCGCGTTGGTGAGCGTGACGATGCCGACGTCGGCGGACGGGATCAGGGTGAACGCGGTGGCCGCGCCGAGGCCGAACGCCCCCGAGTGACCGAGCACGACGCGGCCGGAGGCGGAATCGCTCACATTGAAACCGAATCCGTAGAACCCGGCTCGCGCGTCCGGCGTTTTCGGTGGCGCGGACACGGCTTGGGGGGAGATGGCGGGCAGGAGATCCTCCGGGGGCACCAGGACCGAGCCACCTGCGGAACCGTCGGCCAGCACCATCGTCATCCATGCGGCCATGTCGGACACCGAGGAGCTGACCCCTCCCGCCGGGGATTGGGCGTCCGGTTGGCGCTGCGGGTTCGCAGGCTCGTATTTCCCGTCGATCAGCACGTGCCCCTCGGCCCGGTTCGCGCGGGAGGCGAAGTCGGCGTAGCGAGAACTGGTCGATTTCATGCCGAGTGGGCCGTAGATCGTCTGCTGGGACAACGTCTCCCACTGGGTGCCCGCGGCGGCGGCCACGGCGACGGCAGCAGCGGTCAGTCCGAAATTGGTGTATTCGTACGAAGTCCGGAAGGGACCCAATGGCAGCAGCCGCAGCCGGTCCAGAATCTGGTCGCGGTCGTAGCCGAGGTCCTCCAGAAGGTCGCCCGCATGATCGGGCAGACCCGATCGGTGCGCGTACAGGTCGCCGATCGTGACGTGCTCGGTGACGTAGGGATCGGCCAAGGCGAAGGACGGCAGCAGCCGGTGGACCGGAGTGTCCCATTCGACGCCCCCGGCGGCGATCCGGCGGGCGACCACCGTCGCCCCGACCGGCTTCGACAGCGACGCCAGTTGGAAAACCGTATCCGGGTCGACCCGCTCCTTGGTCACGACATTGCGGACCCCGAATCCCTTGCTGTACACCACCTTCCCGCCGTGCACCACGGCGATCGCCATACCGGGAACGCCGGAGGAGGCGAACAGGTCTTCGGCGAGCCGGTCCAGCTCGTTCACGGCATCATCGATCCGGCCGTCCGGTATCGGCACCCCGGCGATCTGGTTGGGCAGCGCCGCGGAAGGGGACGGTGCCCCCGTTTGCGTGGTGTCGGCTCGGTCGCCGCCGCATCCGGTCAGCGCGAGGACGGCGGCCGTCACCATCGCCGTGGGACCGAGCAACGCGCGCCGCAGTGTGCTCACGGGTCGCCTCCTGGCCGTTGCAGCGACAAAAGACCAGACAAAGGCTAGTTGAGTCGAGATTGCTGTGGGGGTCGGTTCTGATTTTCGCCGCCGCGGCGGGCCCGGCCGCCGTCGAATTGCGGCTGACCGGACCCGGCGGGCGGAATCATCCTGCGGCGGGCGTCTCGCGGATCTCCACGATCGGAAGCACGAGCGCGGCGGGTGAGCTCGCGGGGACCGCCGGATGCACCGGTGCGATGGGAGCGATGCGCCGGTATCCCGTGCCCACCGGCGGGCGGGTGTCCACCTCGCCCTTGTTCGGCCAGTACGCCGCCGCCCGCTCGGCCTGCGCGGTGATCGTCAAGGAGGGATTGACGCCCAGGTTCGCCGAGACCGCCGCGCCGTCGACGACGCTGAGCGTGGGGTAGCCGTACACGCGGTGGTAGGCGTCGATCACGCCGTGCTCGGCGTCGGCCCCGATCACCGCGCCGCCGAGGAAGTGGGCGGTCAGCGGGATGTTGAAGATCTCGCCCCAGCTACCGCCGGCGATGCCGCCGATCTTCTCCGCGACCCGCCTGGTGACGTCGTTGCCCACGGGGATCCAGGTCGGATTGGGTTCGCCGTGGCCCTGTTTGCTGGTCAGCTTACGGCCGAACAGTCCGCGTTTGGTGTAGGTGGTGATCGAATTGTCCAGGTGCTGCATGACCAGCGAGATGATGGTCCGCTCGCTCCAGTTCTTCGTGCTCAGGAAGCTGAGCAGGTTCATCGGGTGGCGCAGCACCAAGCCGAGGAAGCGCAGCCAACGCGGGATCCGGCCGCCGCCGTCCACCATGAGCGTCTGGAGCAGGCCCATGGAGTTGGAGCCCTTGCCGTAGCGGACCGGCTCGATATGCGTGTCGGGGGTGGGATGGATGGACGAGGTGATCGCGACGCCCTTGGTGAAGTCGGTGCCGGGGCGCACCGTCTTGGTCGCGGCGCCGACGATCGACTCCGAGTTGGTGCGTGTGAGCACGCCGAGCCGGTCGGACAGATCCGGCAGCACGCCCTTGTCCCGCATGGCGAACAACAGCTTCTGGGTGCCGCGCGTGCCCGCGGCGAGCACGACGTGCGCGGCGGTGAACGTGCGCGGTTGCTTGCGAATCCAGGCGCCGGTACGCGCGGTGGACACATCCCAGGTGCCGTCCGGGTGCGGACGCAGCTCGGTGACCGTCGTCATCGGGATGACCTCGGCGCCGGCCTGCTCGGCCAGGTAGAGGTAGTTCTTCACGAGAGTGTTCTTCGCGCCGTACTTGCAGCCCACCATGCAGTCCCCGCATTCCACGCACCCGGTGCGGTCCGGGCCGACGCCGCCGAAGTACGGGTCCGGCACGGTCTTACCCGGTTCGCCGAAGAACACGCCGACGGGTGTCTGCACGAAGGTGTCACCGACGCCCATGTCGTCGGCGACGGCCTTGAAGACCTCGTCGGCGGGCGTCATGTGCGGATTGCGCACCACGCCGAGCATTTGCTGCGCCCGCTCGTAGTACGGGGTGAGCTCGTCGCGCCAGTCGGTGATGTCACGCCATTGCGGGTCGCGGAAGAACGGCTCCGGCGGCACGTACAGGGTGTTCGCGTAATTCAGCGAACCGCCGCCGACGCCGGCGCCGCCGAGGATGAGGACGTTGCGCAGCGGGTGGATGCGCTGGATTCCGTAGCAGCCGAGCGCGGGCGCCCAGAGGAACTTCTTCAGCTCCCAGCTGGTCTTGGGCAGTTCGTCGTCGGCGAAGCGTCTGCCCGCCTCCAGTACGCCGACCTTGTACCCCTTCTCCACCAGCCGAAGCGCGGTGACGCTGCCGCCGAACCCCGAACCGACGATCAGCACGTCGAAATCCGTCGTCCGCTGGTCCATGTGGAACTCCTCGATCGTGTCGCCAGTGACTCGGCTAACACTACTCCCGGGTAAGTAACGGTTCGCAAGTCGGCCGGAATCGGCGGATCGCTCCGGTATTCGGCGTTGCCAGTAGTTGTCCGCCCCGATTCCAGAGCGATGCTCGCAATAGTTGACAACGCTCTCTGAAACGCGCATCGTTTCTGCTATGCCGACGACACCCCGCGCCCGCGCCAGGGCTCAGACCATGAACGACATCGTCCGGATCGGGCGCGAGCACTTGGCGACCGAGGGTGCGGCCGCGCTGTCGCTGCGCGCGGTGGCACGTGACCTCGGCGTGGTCTCCTCGGCCGTCTACCGGTATGTCCGCAGTCGCGACGAACTGCTCACCCTGCTCGTCGTGGACGGCTACAACGCACTCGGCGACGCGGTCGACGAAGCGCTGGCCGAGAGCGGGGACGATCCGATCGAGGGGCTACGAGTGCTCGGCCGCACAGTGCGGCGCTGGGCGCTGGCCGAGCCGGCCCGCTACGGGTTGCTGTTCGGCACACCGGTTCCCGGCTACGACGCGCCCGCCACCGAGACCATCGCTCCTGGCACCAGGGTGATCGCCGCGCTGCTCACCCTGTTCGCCCGCGCCCATCGCGCGGGCCGACTCGCCGCACCCGGCGAGCAGCCGCGGATATCCGCGCCGCTCGCGGGCAGCTTCGCGCTGATCCGGGACGAGTTCCGGCTCGACCTACCGGACTGGCTGATCGTCCGCGGCGTGACGTTCTGGGTCGGCCTGTTCGGGGCGGTGAGCGCGGACGTGTTCGACATGTACGGCTCCCAGACCTTCGCCGACCGCGACGAGCTGTTCGAACTCCAGCTCGGCGGACTGCTGGACCTGCTCGGTCACCGCGGGTGAGCTCCCGGCCGACCGGGGGCCGGTGAGCGGTCGCGGCGGCATGTGCTGCGATGGAGCGCGTGACGACGCCCGGCCGACAGTCTGCAGCAACCGCATGGGCGCACCGGATGGGTGCGCGCATGCCCCTGGTCAACGCGCCGATGGGGGGTGTGGCGGGCGGACGGCTCGCCGCGGCGGTGACCGCCGCCGGTGGACTCGGCATGATCGGAATGGGCAGCGCCGGATCGGTCGCGGCGCTGGAGCGGGAGTTGCCGCACGTCCGCGGCAGCGACGGCCCTTTCGGCATCGGTCTGGTCGACTGGGTGGTCGCGAAGGAGCCGCGTCTGCTGGAGGTCGCGATCGCAGCCCGTCCCGCACTGATCTCGGTGAGCTTCGGGGAAGACCTGGACTGGGCGGCACGCGTCGCGGACGCGGGGATCGTCCCGGCCACCCAGGTGTACAGCGAGCAGGATGCGCGGCGTGCGCAAGACGGCGGTGTCGGCCTCTTGGTCGCCCGCGGTGTGGAGGGCGGCGGACACGGCGCCGTGAACTCCGCGCTGCTGCCGCTTCTGGAGGAGGTGCTGGAGGTGGCGTCGGTTCCCGTACTCGCGGCGGGCGGAATCGGCACACCGGGGGACCTGGCCACCGTGTTGCGAGCCGGAGCCGGTGGCGCCTGGCTCGGCACCTGTCTGGCAGCGTGTTCGGAGTCGCTGCTGCCGGAGGCGGCCCGTCGCGCCATGATCGACGCGCGCGGCGACGACACGGTGCTCACCCGCGCCTACGACGTGGGAATGGAATTGCCCTGGCCGACAAGGTTTCCCGCGCGAGTCTTGCGCACCGGATTCACCGATCGGTGGACCGGACGCGAAGACGAACTCGCCATGGACGCGGCGGCCAAGCGCGCACTCGCCGCGGCGCTCGCCGCCGCCGACCCGGCCGTCACGCCCATCGACGCGGGGGAGGGCGTCGGCCTGGTCACCGCCGTGGAACCGGTCGCGCGCGTGCTGGAGCGGCTGTGGGCGGGTGCGGCCGGGTCGGTCGCGAGCTGAGCGTTTCAGTCCTCGCTGCTGCTTCGGTCACCGAGATAGCGGATCAGCTCGGGATCGGAAGAGACCAGCCGGTCGACCTCCTCGCCACCGGTGCACTGGTAGAGGGCGACGGTGACCGAACCGGATCGACGTCCGGCGACGCGCCAGATCCCGCCGGAATCGGTCCAGCGCCGCAGCACTTCGATGGGATCGTCGGTCATCGTCCACCTCCGCGCGATGGTGTACCCAGCGGCGTCACCGTGGCACGGTGACCGGATCGGCGCAACTGGCGGGCACGTCGACAAGGGAGCAATCCTTCGGCGCACGGGTCGGCCGGTAATCGGGCGCGACGCCGCCACTGCGGGTGATGCCGGTGTACGCGGCCACCGCGTCCGTCGGCTTGCGCGTCAGGGCCGGATCGGTCAGGACGTCGACGGTGTAGAGACCGAAACGCGGTGTGTAGGAACCCCACTCGTAGTTGTCGGTGAGACTCCAGTAGTTGTAGCCGATCAGGTTCATGCCGTCGGCCTTGGCGCGCTGGAGCCAGTAGACGGTGTCGCGCAGCGAGTCGGCGCGGCCGTATCCGTCCGCGCGTGGCAGGCCGTTCTCGGTGGGCATCCCGTTCTCGACGATGTAGAGCGGCTTACCGGGGAACTGACGCGCATAGTGCTGCAGCGCGTAGTAGATCCCCTCCGGCTGCAGCGGGTTCTTCCACAACTCGGTGAAACTAGCGGAAGCGGTGAGGCTGTCGGGGGAGAGGCCGTAGTAGTAGTCGATGCCGATGTAGTCGAGCTTCGCGGCGATCCTGTCCATCAGCGGCTTGTTCACCACGTCCTCGCCGCCGGGGATGTAGGCGACATTGCTGGTCACCATGGCGCCCGGCTGCACCCGGTGGATGTAGTCGTAGATGCCGTCGTGGGCCCTGGCGATCCGGTCCTGCATCGCGGGCGCCGCCGCGGGCGGCAATCCGCCGTTGCGCAGTTCGTTCACCAGGTAGAAGGCGGGCTCGTTGAACGTGACCCATAGCGGCTGGTACGGCGCGTAGCGGTCCACGACCGCGCGTGCGTTGGCCAGCCAGTCCTCGATGATCCCCGGGTTGTTCCAACCCCCACGGTCCACCGCCCAGCCCGGGTAGACCCAGTGGTCGATGGTGATCATAGGGCGCATGCCTGCCGCGGTGATCGCGCCGACGACGTCGTCGTAGAACTTCAGCCCTGCGGGATCCCAGGTGCCTGGTTCGGGCTGCAGGCGAGCCCACTCGACGCCGATGCGATACACCTTCACGCCCAGATCGGCCGCGAGGGCGATGTCGGAGCGGTAGCGCGAGTAGAAGTCGATCGAATCCAGGTAGGGATCTGTCGTCTTCCCGGACGCGACATAGCGGGACCAGTTGCTGTCCGGTGCGTGGCCTTCCGATTGGTATCCCGACGAGGCGACGCCCCAGAGGAAATCCGGGCCCATAGGCGCCACCGCGGCGGGCGGCGCGGGACGGGCGGCCGCTGGAGTGGCGCCTCCGAGCAGTACCGCGGCGACGGCCGCCAGTGCAGCCGACAGATGGCGGCGGTGTGAACGCATCGAACTCCTGTTCCGAGAAGTGGCGGGCCCTCGTGGATACCTCGGCGCACGAGGCCGCGGTGGGGAGGGCGGCATGGGGGACAGGGTAACTGGTCGCTTGACCGTTTTCTTGGACTCGGGGAAGGCGGGGAGCCCGGACTGAATGGTCCTGCGGAGCGGAGAACCGCAACGACCGCGATGCCGACGCAGGACGTGAGGTATTACATATTGATACGTAGATATTCGCATCTAACTATCTATTTTGCTGACCCTCAAACACCACATTCCTAAAAGACAGCAAAGACGGAGGGGGCGAATCGGCTGTGAGATGCCCCTCGGTCACGGCCTGGGTCACCTGATCGGAAGCTGGGGCGTGTCAGGATTTGCCCATGGTGTCGAATCCGTTGCCGCGAGTAGCCCGACGGCTCGCCCAGCGCCGCTGGGTGATGCGGACGGCGCCGGTCGTGCTTCGGTTCGAGCGCTTGATCCGGCGCGTCACCGGCGGACGAAGGGGCGTTCTGGATGTGGCGGGCCTGCCCTCCATCGAGGTCACCGTGCCCGGCCGGAAGACCGGGATCCCGCGCACCACGTCGTTGCTGTACGTGCCACGTGGTGCGGACTTCATCGTCCTCGGCTCGAATTGGGGTAGTCCCCGGCATCCGGCGTGGTCGGCGAATCTGCGCGCCGCGGATACCGCCTCGGTCCGCCACAAGGGCGAGCAGTTCCTGGTCGCGGTGCGTGAGATAGACGGCGCGGAGCGCAAGTCCGTCTGGGATCTGGCGGTGGAGTTCTGGCCCGGCTACGCCATGGAGTACGAGCTCTCCGGCGGCCGGCTGTTCCGGATCTTCGAGCTGCGTCGGAAGTCGCACTGAGGCAACGCGAATCGGCAGAGGCGCGGGGTGGGTGCGGACGGTTACGGTGGGGCGGTGACCACGCATCTGACCCACTGGGGGGCCTTCGAGGCGGACAGCGACGGGGAACGGCTCACGGAGGTGCGGCCGTGGCGTGGTGACCCGGAGCCGATGCCGTTGATCGGCAATGTCGCTTCGGCGCAGCATCACCCCACTCGTATCGATCGGCCGTATGTGCGCCGGGGCTGGCTGGAGAACGGGCCCGGGCCGGGCCCGCGCGGTTCGGAGGCTTTCGTTCCGGTGTCCTGGGAGCGGGCGTTGGACCTGCTGGCCGGCGAGCTCGGCCGGGTGTACCGGCGGTACGGTGCGGCGGCGGTGTTCGGCGGTTCGTACGGCTGGGCCAGCGCGGGGCGCTTCCATCACGCGCAGAGCCAATTGCACCGCTTCCTCAACTGCCTCGGCGGCTACGTCCGGCACGTGAACAGCTACAGCTTGGGCACCTCGACGGTGCTGCTGCCGTACGTCATCGGTGACATCGGCTGGGTGACGCAACAGGCCACGGCGAAGGCGGTACTGGCCGAGCACTCCGAACTCGTGGTGGCTTTCGGTGGTCTGTCGCCGAAGAACGCGGCCGTGTCACCGGGCGGGGTCTCCCGGCACAACATGCGGGGCTGGATCACGGCGGCGCGAGACCGGGGCTGCCGGTTCGTGTCGATCAGTCCGTTGCGCGACGACACCCCGCCGGAGAGTGCAGCCGAGTGGATCGCGCCGGTGCCGGGCACCGATGTGGCGATGATGCTCGCGCTGGCTCAGGTGCTGGACGCGGAAGGCCTGGCCGACCAGAAGTTCCTACGCGAGTACACGGTCGGTTACGACCGATTCGCGGCGTATCTTCGTGGGTCGGCGGACGGAGTCGTCAAGAATCCGGAGTGGGCCGAGGCGATCACCGGCGTGCGGGCCGAGCGCATCCGGATGCTGGCGCGCGAGATGGCCGCTGCCCGGACTCTGGTGACGGTGAGCTGGTCGCTGCAGCGGGCGCGTCATGGTGAGCAGCCGGTGTGGGCCGGTGTGGTGCTCGCGGCGATGCTGGGGCAGATCGGGCTTCCCGGTGGCGGGTTCGGGCATGGTTACGGATCGGCCGCGGGCGTCGGTGAGCCCGCGCGCGGGCCGGTGCCTCGTCTTCCGCAGGGGCGCAACGGCGTCGACGCGTTCATTCCGGTCGCGCGGATCGCGGACATGCTGCTGAACCCGGGTGCGCCCTATCGGTACAACGGTCGGGAACTGGTGTATCCGGATGTGCGGTTGGTCTATTGGTGTGGTGGCAATCCGTTTCATCACCACCAGGACCTGGCCCGTTTGCGGGCGGCGTTCGGACGCCCGGACACGGTCGTGGTGCACGACGCGTTCTGGACGGCTACCGCGCGGCACGCGGACATCGTGCTGCCGTCGACGATGTCGATCGAGCGGGACGATTTCGGTGCGGGAGAGGGTGATCGGTCGTTGTTCGCGATGCGCGCGTTGACCCGTCCGCCCGCCGATGCGCGCGACGATTTCCGGATCTTCGCCGAGACGGCCGATCGGCTGGGGGTCGGCAAGGAGTTCACCGAAGGACGGTCCGTCGCGGAGTGGCTGCGGCATCTGTACGAGCGGTGGCGTGCCGAGCGGTCGGATGCGGGACACGACTTCCCGGATTTCGACCTGTTCTGGTCCGGCGAGGCGATCGAGCTTCCGGTGCCGGACCCACGGCAGGTGCTGGCTGCGGACTTTCGCGCCGATCCGGACCGATGCCCGCTCGCCACGCCCAGCGGGAAGATCGAGATCTTCTCGACGACCATCGATGGCTTCGGGTACGCCGATTGCCCGCCGCATCCGGTGTGGCTGGAGCCGGAGGAGTGGCTCGGTGGTCGGGTGGCGCAGCGGTTTCCGGTGCAGTTGGTGGCGAATCAGCCGCGCACGAAGTTGCACAGTCAGCTCGATGTGGGCGCCTACAGCCAGTCGGTGAAGATCTCGGGGCGCGAACCGATCCGGATGCATCCCGCGGACGCCGGCGCTCGTGGCCTGTGTGCTGGTGACATCGTGCGGGTGTTCAACGACCGGGGTAGTTGCCTGGCCGGCCTGGTGGTGGACGAGGGGGTGCGGCCCGGTGTCGCGCAGCTGTCCACGGGCGCGTGGTACGACCCCGATCCGGCGGATCCGGCGTTCTGCCGCCACGGCAATCCGAATGTGCTCATCGCCGATCGTCCGTCCTCGACGCTCAGCCAAGGGTGCGCGGGGCAGCTCACCATGGTGCAGATCGAGCGCTATGCGGGAGCACTCACGGACGTGGCTGTGCTGCGCCCGCCGGGCAGGCTGGGCGAGGACGCACTGTGAGGTCGCCGTGCGGGCGATGGCGGTATCGGGTTTCGGCGTGCCGGGTGTGATGGCCGGTCGGCAGTGTCGGCCGGTGCCTCTACCATTCCCCGGGTGACCGGATACGACCCGCTCGATGCGTTCGAGCATCTCGACACCTCGACGTTGCCGCCGCGCCAGCAGCGGATTCTCGCCACGATTCGGGACTGGGTTCAGCGCTACGGGTATCCGCCGAATACGCGCGAGATCGGTGCTGCGGTGGGTCTGCGGTCGGCGTCGTCGGTGTCCAAGCATCTGCGGAGCTTGGAGGAGCGTGGTTTTCTGCGGCGCGGCCGCACGGTGTCGCGTCCGATCGATGTGCGGATGTTCTTGCAGGCCTCGGCGCGGGAGACGGCGGAGGATTCGGTGGCGGTGCCGGTGGTGGGTGATATCGCGGCGGGCGCTCCGATCCTGGCCCAGGAGCATGCCGACGACACGATGACGTTGCCGCGTGAACTCGTCGGCCGCGGCACGGTGTTCGGGTTGCGGGTGCGTGGTGATTCGATGGTCGATGCGGCCATCTGCGACGGTGACATCGTGGTGGTGCGGCAGCAGCACGAGGCGCATTCGGGGGAGATCGTGGCGGCGATGATCGATGGGGAAGCGACGGTGAAGGTCTACCGGCGGCGTAACGGTCACGTGTTCTTGGAGCCGCGCAATCCCGCCTACGAGGTGATCGATGGCGACGAAGCCGTGGTGCTCGGCAAGGTCGTGTCGGTGATGCGGCGGGTCTGACCTCGACGAATCGGCGGTGCGCCGGGTGCGGTGATCGTGGCGGTCGTACCCTGAACGGCATGTCGGAGTTGGTGCGGATGCCGTCCGGCGCCGGGTTCGAGCGGCTGGTGGGCTTGCTGGACGGGCGCCGGGTGGTCGCGTTGACCGGCGCCGGGATCTCGACCGACAGCGGGATCCCGGATTATCGTGGTCCGTCCTCGCCGCCGCGCAACCCGATGACCTACCAGCAGTTCGTGGGCGATCCGGTGTTCCGGCAGCGGTACTGGGCGCGTAATCACGTCGGCTGGCGGCGGATGGACGGATCGTGGCCGAATCCGGGGCATCGGGCGCTGGCGCGGCTGGAGCGCATGGGCGTGGTCAGCGGGTTGATCACGCAGAATGTGGATCTGTTGCACACCAAGGCGGGGCATCGGCGGGTGATCGACCTGCACGGCACCTACGCGCGGGTGCGCTGCCTCGGTTGCGGATCGCTGATCTCACGGATGTCGCTGGCCGACCGGCTGGAGGCGGCGAACCCGGGCTTCGCGGAGGCGGTGACCACCGATGGGCTGGAGGTGGCGCCGGACGCCGACGCGGTGGTCGCCGACACCACGGGCTTCCGGATGGTGGACTGCGAGCGCTGTGGCGGACTGCTGAAGCCGGACATCGTCTATTTCGGGGAGAGCGTGCCGAAGGAGCGGGTTGTCGCGGCCTACGAACTGGTCGAGGCCGCGGACGTGCTGCTGGTGGCCGGGTCGTCGTTGACCGTGATGTCGGGATTGCGTTTCGTGCGCCACGCCGCAAAGCGCGGTCGTCGCGTCGTCATCGTCAATCGGGGGCGCACGCGCGGCGACGAGCTGGCGGCGCTGACGTTGGACGGCGGGTGTTCGACGGTGTTGCCCGCGCTCGCCGAGTGTTTGGACGGGACGCGCGTGCCGGCCACGGCCGATCCCGCAGGGCGCGCGTAGTCCCGATCGTGTGCTCATTGCGGCCGGGACCGCGGTGCAGCGCGTGTGACCCGTTCCGGCATGGACATCGGTCATTGACCAGGGGGACGTTTCCCGTGGCGTGGCGGTGCTATTCGGGGAAGGAGTGGACACAGTGCCCCGATGAGGGGCGATCGAAGGAGGATCCCGTGGCCGAGAAGAGCTATCGCTCCGCCGAAACCGGTGAATACGTGAGTGAGGAGACCGCGGCGGAGAACCCGAGGACGACGCTCGGTGAGGACGAGCCGCACGCTGGGGACAATCGGCGTGACCGCTCGGCGATCACCGGGCACTTCGTCAAGCCCGATACCAGCCGTCGGCACCCCGACACCACCGTGACCGAAAACGGGTGACTGGATTTCGGATCCGCGTCGTACCTGATCGCGGCAGGTCGGCGCGGGAAGAGCGCCCGCGCCCGGGTTCAGGATCGCGCTGATCGCAATCATTCTGTGAACCGTCCGCACACCTTACTGTTCCGGACAGTACTTCTCGTGTGAGGACCGTGTCAGATGACGTTGCAGTTGGATCCGGCCACCTCCGCGCCGCCTTCCGCCTCCGTCGAGGCGGTGACCGAGAGCTCGTTCCCGTTCGCTCGCAGGCTGATCGGCTTGGCGCGGGCTTCTTCCGGTTTGGTCTTGGCGGTGATCATCTGGCAGCTGGGCGCTCGATCCTGGCTGGGGGCGACCACTCCCGCGCCGACGGAGGTGCTCGAGGCGGGGTGGGAGCTGATCAGGTCGGGGGAGTTGTGGCAGCATCTGGCGGCCTCCGGGCGCCGGGTCGCGGTCGGGTTGGCCATCGGCATCGGCATCGGTCTGGTGTGCGGGGTGGCGGCGGGGTTGTTCCGTGTCGCCGAGGATCTGGTTAACGGTCCGCTGCAGGCGTTGCGGATGTTGCCGACGCTGGCTTTGGTGCCGGTGTTCATCATCTGGTTCGGTATCGGCGATTCGTTCAAGATCGCGCTGATCATCGTCGCGCCGATCTTCCCGATCTATCTGAACGTGCTGGCGGGGATCCGGGGCGTGGACCGGCGGCTGGTGGAGGCGGCGGAGTCGCTGGGGCTCAACAGGTTCGAGTTGACCACGAAGATCATCCTGCCCGGAGCGTTGCCGCAGATCTTCGTCGGTTTGCGGCAGGCGCTCGGCATCGGCTGGCTGACCTTGGTGGTCGCGGAGATGCAGACGACGCCGGTCGGTCTCGGGTTCTTGATGAACGATGCCAAGGAGTTCCTGCGGACCGACCAGATCTTCCTGGTCCTGGTGATCTACGCGGTGCTTGGGTTGCTCACCGATCTGTTCGTGCGCGTGCTGGAACATCGGTTCCTGGCGTGGCGCACCGGATACGAGGGGAAGTAGATGACCGCCACCATCGGAACCGGTGTCCGCATCCGCGGGGCGGCGCGTGCCTTCGGCGGGCGCACGGTACTGCGCGGGGTGGATCTGGATATCGCGCCGGGTGAATTCGTCGCGCTGCTCGGTGCCAGCGGCTCGGGCAAGAGCACGCTGCTGCGTGGAATCGGTGGTCTCGACCGCGGCTTCAGCGGGTTGTTCGAGGTGCCCGGTTCGAAGGCGATCGTGTTCCAGGAGCATCGGCTGATTCCGTGGATCAACGTGTGGCGCAACGTCGTTCTCGGCGTCCACGGGGCCGGTAAGGCGCGGGCGTTGACGGCGCTGGAGGAAGTGGGGCTCACCGCGAAAGCGGATGCGTGGCCCGCGACGCTGTCGGGTGGGGAAGCGCAGCGTGTCGCACTGGCCAGGGCGCTGGTCCGCAATCCGGAGCTGCTGCTGCTCGACGAGCCGTTCGGTGCTCTCGACGCGCTGACCCGGTTGAAAGTGCAGGCTCTGGTGGCGCGTCTGTGGACGCTGCACCGGCAGTCGGTGCTGCTGGTGACTCATGACGTGGAAGAGGCGCTGCTGCTGGCGGATCGTGCGCTCGTGCTGCGTGCGGGCCGCATCGCCGAATCCTTCGCTATCACCGTCGCCCGCCCGCGTTCGGTGGTCGACCCCGAATTCTCCGACCTTCGCCGCCGGTTGCTGCTCGCACTCGGCGTGAACCCCGAGGCACCGACAGGAGCAGACGCATGAGTGAACCGTTGCAGATCAGTACCGACGTCTTGGTGATCGGCGGCGGGCCCGCCGCCTGCTGGGCGGCGATCCATGCCCGCGAGGCCGGCGCCGAGGTGACGTTGGTGGACAAGGGCTACTGCGGGACCAGCGGCGCCACCGCCCCTTCCGGCACCGGCGTGTGGTACGTGGCGCCGGAGGCGACCGCGCGGGCGAACGCGAAGGCCAGCCGGGAGGCGTTGGGCGGGCATCTGGCCGACCACTATTGGATGGACCGGGTACTCGATCAGACGTACGCGAACATGAATCGGCTCGCGGTGGAGGGGCGGTATCCGTTCCCCGTCGATCCCGCTACGGGTGAGCAGATCCGCACCGGTGTGCAGGGGCCGGAGTACATGCGGCGGATGCGGGCGTGGGTGAAGCGTGCCGGGGTGCGCGTCCTCGATCACTCGCCCGCGCTGGAATTGCTGGTGGACGGCGACGGTGTGGTGCGCGGCGCCGCGGGCTACCAGCGTCAGGCCGACCGGGACTACCGCGTGGTGGCCGGTGCGGTGGTGCTGGCCACCGGCGGTTGCGCGTTCCTGTCCCGTGCGCTGGGCACCAATGTCGATACCGGTGACGGCGCGCTGATGGCGGCCGAGGTGGGTGCGCGGTTCTCGGGGATGGAATTCTCCAACGCTTATGCGATCGTGCCGAAGGGCTCGACGATCACCAAGACCGCCTACTACGGGTATGCGACGTTCTTCCACGAGGACGGGCGGGTGCTGGAGGGGGCGGGCTCGACCAAGGGCCGTTCGGTGATCGCGCGGACTCTGTTGCGGGAGAGGGTGTTCGCGCGGCTGGATCGGGCCGATGCGGCGGTGCAGGCGCAGATGCGGCTGGGTCAGCCGAATTTCTTCCTGCAGTTCGATCGGCGCGGGATCAATCCGTTCACCGATCGGTTCGAGGTGGACCTGCTCGCCGAGGGCACCGTCCGCGGCACCGGCGGCATCGATGTCGTCGACGACGACTGCGCCACCACGGTGCCGGGACTGTACGCCGCGGGTGACGCGGCGACCAGGGAACGGATTTGCGGTGGTTTCACCGGTGGGGGCAGCCACAATTCGGCGTGGGCGATGTCGTCGGGCAGTTGGGCGGGCCGTGGCGCGGCGTTGTTCGCGTTGGGGGCGGGTCGGGTCGGGAGTGCCGATGTGCGGGGCGCGGGGCGTACCGGGTTGCGGCCGGAGCACGCGGAGTCGGTGTCGGCCGCGGATGTGGTGGCGGCGGCGCAGCAAGAGGTGATTCCGTTCGAAAAGAACTACTTGCGCCATGGTGACCGGATCCGGCCCGCGGTGGAGCGGCTGGACGATGTGTGGGCCGACGCCAGCCGTGGTTTGGGCGGCGGTACGGGAGACGAGCGGGTGCGTGCTCGGCAGGCGGCGGCCATGACCGCCGTGGGGCGGCTGATGTATCGGTCGACGCTGGCGCGCACCGAGACGCGGGGGATGAGCAAACGCGCGGATCACCCGGATCTGGACCCCAAGCAGCACCATCACATCCTGTCCGGCGGGCTCGACGAGGTGTGGACGGCGACGTCGGCGGCGGCCACCACCCTGGCGGTGGCGTGATGATCGAAATCCTGCGCGCGGGTGACTGCATCGCCTGCGACAAGTGCGTGGAGGTGTGCCCGACGAATGTGTTCGACCGCACCGACAGCGGCATTCCGGTCATCGCGCGGCAATCGGATTGCCAGACCTGTTTCATGTGCGAGGCCTACTGCCCGACGGACGCGCTGTACGTCGATCCGGAGGCGACGCCGCTGGCCGATCACGACGCCGTGCGCGGCGAGCACATCGGCCGCTACCGCAAGGAGATCGGCTGGGGCCGCGGCCGTAAACCGGGCAGTCTGGTCGCGGTGGGACCGCGTCTGCCGCACGGCACTGCGCCGCCGCGGTTGTCGGAACTGTGAACTACGAAAGCGAATCATGCGCAAACTTCGGCTGATGGTGCCTGCTGTCGCGTCCGCCTTGCTGCTGGTCCTCACCGGCTGTGGGTCGGACGACGCGGGTTCGGCGACTCGCGCCGAGATCAAGACCCTCCGTATCGGCACGATCGGCACCGGCAACGTGCTGACCGGGCCGGTCGGCTTCGCTCATCAGCGTGGCGCTGTGCTGCCCGCGCTGAAGCCGCTGGGGGTGGACGCCGTCGAGGTCTACAGCTTCCCCAACGGGCCGGACTTGAACCAGGCTCTGGTCGGTGGGCGCCTCGATGTCGCCACCTACGGTGACACCCCTGCGCTGGTGGGCGCGGCAGCGGGTTGAAGACGCGGTTGCTGGCCATCGCGGCGGTGAACTACAACGCCGGTGTGGTGGCCAAGGATCCGGCGATCCGTACGCTGAAGGATCTGGCGGGCAGGAAGATCGGTGTGCAGTCGGGTTCGTATATCGATCGCTATCTGCAGGGTGCGCTGAAGGCAGAGGGTATTCAGGCGCAGCTGGTGCATCTGCTGGCCACCGACGCGGAGGCGCCACTCAACGGCGGTGACGTCGCGGCGGTCGCGTTGCCGGATGTGAACCCGTCGTCGTTCTTCCACGCGTTCTTGGCCAAGGGTTTCCACCAGGTCGACTCGATTCACGACAATCATCCCGATCTGGCCGGCACCAGCTCTTCGGTGAGCAGCCAGGACTTTCTCGACAGTCATCCTCGGTTCGGTGCCGCGTGGCAGTCGGTGATCGCCGAGGCCAACCGGTATGCCAAGCAGCACTGGGACGAATACGTGAACTACGAGGTGTCGCAGTCGAAATCGCCGGAAGCGGTGGTGCGTGCGACCGCGCGGCAAAGCTACATTCCCGACGAGATCTTCGCGCCGCAGGGCGTCCAGTTGCTGACGGGTACCAAACAGTTCCTCGTGGAGCAGAAGAAGATCCGGGAGGATTTCGGTGTGGAGGAGTGGTTCTACCGGCCGGAGCGGCCCGGACAGGGCTGAGCCGATCCGGGCCGGCATCGTCCGGAAGTATCGACCGGGGTCGCGTCGCGGTGGCCACCGAGCTCGACAGCAGCGCGGTGGTGCCGGTTTCGACCGACGGAGCGTTCGTCGATGCCGCAAGGTGACACCGAAGCGGTCGGTGTCAGCGGTGGGGTGCGATCAGTCCGATCGCTGATTCGACCGCCACGTCGACGATGCTCGCGATGTCGTCGCCGTCTTCCACGGTGGTGGCGATGAGTTCGCGGAAGCCGCCGAAGAGGATCGTGGCCACCTGGCGCGATGGCGGCCGCAGTCCGGCGGCCGCGAATTCCGGTGTGTCGGCGAGTTTCTGGATGAGCGTCACGAATGCCGCGCCGACCTCGCGCTGCAGCTGCCGCGTGTCGTCCCCGAGAGCGGGGATGACACGGATCCAGCTGAGGGTGAGGGAGGGTTCTTGTTCCGCGGTGCGGATCCAGGCTTCGATGGCCTGGCGTACTTGGGTGCGCCAGGGCAGGTGCGGGTCGACGGCGGCCTCGATCCGTTGGATCATGTCCTTGTTGTGCTCGGTGAGCAGGGCGATGAAGCAGTCCTGTTTGCTGGTGAAGTGCTCGTAGAAGGTGCGGCGCGAGGTGCGGGCGTAGCGGACCACGTCGGCGACGGTGGAGTCCTGGTAGCCGCGCTCGCGCACCGCGGTGGCCATGGCGTCGAGCAGGCGGCGGCGGAACCCCGGATCCTGGCCGTTGTCGGCGGCGGTGCGGGGTACGGGCGCGGCGCGGGTCACGAGAATCAGGGTAGTTACTCCCTTCGGTTCGCCGCGTCCGGCCCGAGCGTCGCAGGGCGGTGGTCGGGCCGTGCATTGCCCAGCACCGGGTCGCGATGTCTTGGCCTTTCCCGTGGTCGGGCAGAGCGCCGCCACGGGGGACGCGATGGTGCCGTCATCGGTGCGACCGTAGCGCAGGGCGTGCACGTCGTGGGCGTGGCTCGTGCACAGCCGCCTGGGGGCGGGTCGATGTCACGCAGTACGTAGCCGCCGACCGGCTGGCAGGTGGGCGCGGCGACGATAAGGACGTCGAGATGTGCGCTCATGCCGTGGCCTCGACGGCGCGCTCGAGCGCTTGCCCGCTGGGTGTCCGGCGATGCACCACGGCGCGGCCCTTCTGCGCCGGGACCAGTGCGACGCCGCGGAAGTGGGTGCGCTCGTCGCGGGCGGTGGTGGGTTCGAGTGTGAAATCGCGCAGCAGCGTGCGCAGGACGACGTTCATCTCCAAGGTGGCGAAGGCGGCGCCGATACAGCGGCGGCTGCCGCCGCCGAACGGGATCCAGCTGAACGTGCCGGGACGGACACCGACGAACCGGTCGGGGTGGAAGGCGCGGGCGTCGGGGAAGAGTTCCTCGTTGTCGTGCATCAGCCGGATGTTGGCCACGATCTTCTGCCCGCGCGGCAGGGTCCAGCGGCCCAGCTGCACGGTTTCGGCCCGAACCTGGCGGAACGTCGCGTCGATCACAGGCCGCACTCGCTGCACCTCCAGCAGCGTGGCTTCGCGCAGTTGCGAACCCCCGGCGTCGGCTTCGGCGACCAAGCGGCGCAGCACGTCCGGGTGCCTGCGCAGCCGCTCGATCGTCCACGCCAGCGTCGTGGCGGTGGTCTCGTGCCCGGCGGTGAGCAGGGTCAGCAGTTCGTCGGCGATCTCACCGCGCGACATGGCCGAGCCGTCGTCGTAGCGGGCTTGCAGCATCATCGCCAGCACGTCGTCGCGCTCATCGATGCGGTTCTCGGCTGCGGCGCGGTCGATGAGCTGGCCGACGATCTCGTCGTAGCGGCGGCGGTGGGCCGCGAAGCGCGCCCAGGGGCCGAATCTGCCCAGCGTCCGCTGGGGGACCGGGACGGCGGCGAGGGCGGAGGCGATCAGGACCAGTTTGGGCAGTAGTCGGCGTAGTTCCTCGAACTCCGCTCCCTCGGCGCCGAAGACCGCGCGCAGGATCACGTTGAGGGTGATGCGCATCATCGAGTCCATGGTCGCGAACTCCCGGCCCGAGGGCCAGGAGGACATCTCACGGACCGCTTCGTCTTCGATGAGCGCTTCGTACACCGTGAGTCTGCGGCCGTGGAAGGGTGGGGTGAGCAGTTTGCGCTGCTTGCGGTGTTCGGCGCCGCTGAGGGCGAACAGTGAACCGGGGCCGAGGAACTGGCCGAGGTTGACGTCGATGTTGTCGACGAGGTCGGCGCTCGTGGTGAACAGGGCTTTGATCTCGGCGGGGTCGGCGAGCACGACGGCGCGTCCGAATCGGGGCATGTGGATGGTGAAGGCCGATCCGTAACGGTCGTGCAGGCGCCGCCATGTCCGGGTGCGTCCGGTCAGGACCTGCAGGTTCTGCACGATCGGCGGGGTGGATGGCCCGTCGGGAAGTCGCACAGCGGGCATGCGCCCACCTCCTCGTGTGGTACTTCGATGTACCACCCGTACGGTACGCGTACGTACCACGCTGTGGCAAGGATTACACACCGTCGTCACGAGATGTCCCACAACCGGGCACTGGGGGCGGCGAGCGCGGCGGCGATGCGGTCGAGTGCTTCGGCGGCGGGCAGCGAGCCCGGGCGGCGGCCATCGCGCAGCCGCAACGCCACCTCACCTGCGGCGACCTCCTGCGCGCCGATGACCGCCTGATACGGCACGAGCCGGTGTTCGCGGATACGCGCGGCGAGGCTGCCGCGATCGGCCGGCGAGATCGCCACCCGTAGCCCGCGGTCACGGCAGCGGCTTTCCCACCGCGCGGCCTCCGGATGCTGAGCCTCGGTCACCGGCAGCACAACCACCTGGGTGGGCGCCAGCCAGGCCGGGAACCGCCCGCCGTGACATTCGATCAGGTGGGCCACCGCCCGCTCCAAGCTGCCGATGACGCTGCGGTGCACCATGACCGGCCGGTGCGCGGCGCCGTCGGCGCCGGTGTAGCGCAGATCGAACTGCTCGGGTTGATGGAAATCGACCTGCACGGTGGACAAGGTGGATTCGCGTCCCGCGCTGTCGCGCAGCTGCACGTCGATCTTCGGGCCGTAGAACGCGGCTTCGCCCTCCACCGCGTCGTAATCAAGGCCGCAGTCGTCGAGGACAGTGGTGAGCAAGGTGATCGAGCGCTCCCACAAGCGCGCGGCGGCGGCATATTTCCCGCCGGTGCCGGGCAGCGACAACCGATAGCGGGCGGCGCGGATACCCATCGCGGCGTAGGCGTCGGCGATCATCGCCAGCGCCCCGGCGACTTCGGCTTCGGCTTGCTCGAGGGTGCAGAAGATGTGCGCGTCGTTGAGTTGGATCGCGCGCACCCGGGTCAGCCCGCCCAGCACGCCCGACAGTTCCGAGCGGTACATGCCGCCCAATTCCGCGATGCGCAAGGGCAGTTCGCGATAGCTGCGCGCCCGCGAACGGAACAGCAGCGCGTGGTGCGGGCACAGGCTCGGGCGCAGCAGCACTTGCTCACCGCCGAGAATTATCGGCGGAAACATTTCCTCCCGGTAATGCCGCCAGTGTCCGGACAATTCGTAGAGCTCACGCTTGCCGAGTACCGGCGAATACACGTGCTGGTAGCCCGCGCGGCGTTCGGCGGTGCGCAGGTAGTCCTCCAGGGCTTGGCGCACGGCCGCGCCGTCGGGTAGCCAGAACGGCAGTCCCGCGCCGATGAGCGGGTCGGTGTCGAACAGATTCAGCGCACGGCCGAGGATGCGATGGTCGGGCATGGTGGTCTCCTCGTCGAGGGGGCGAGTGACCACGAGAAGAAGGCCCGGGGCACTCGCCCCGGGGCTGGCATGAACGTGGATCAGCGCGCCGGGACGAATTCCGGCGTCGTCGTCACAGCAGCGCGCTCCATGCCGGCGACGGTAGCAGAGGCAGCCGCGCCGGCGCACCGGAGTTTTCCAAGACGCCCCCGGCGTGACGATTCCGGCGCATAATCGAGTCCGTCTGGAACACAAGGACATCGGGGGTCGATGGGGACACGCAGAGCGGTGCTGCAAGCGGGTATGGTTCTCCCGCTGGCCGCCGCGTGCGCGCCGGAGCTGTTGCTGGGCAGTTCGGACGCGGTGCGCGTCGGTGTGTCCTGGAGCGGGCAGGAACTCGCGGCCTTCCACGCCGTTCTGGACGGGCTCGACCTCGAGTTCGAGGTCGAGGTGATCCCGCTGGGCGACAACACCGACACCGCGTTCACCGCAGGTGGCCGGTCCGCGCCGGACGTGGTGTTGCTTCCGCAGGCCGGGCGGGTGCGGGAACTCGCCGAAGCGGGCAAGCTGCGGCCCGTCGACGAGACGGTGTGGGCCGACGAATCCGGCAGCCGCTACGCCCAACCCTGGCAGCTGTTGCTGCGCCACGAGAGTCGGCTCTACGGTGTGCCGTTCAAGGCGGCGGACAAATCGCTGGTCTGGTTCGACCGGCAGCAGTTCGCCGCCCACGGCTTGGGCGAACCGGCGGCATGGACGCTCGGTGGCTGGGTCGACCGGATGGAGGTGCTCGCGCAGACGCCGATCCGCCTGCTGGCGCTGGCCGCGGCCGACGGCTGGGTGCTCACCGACTTCTTCGAGAACGTGCTGCTCGCCGAATCACCGCGCATCTACGACGATCTGGCCTCCAAGGACAAGCCGGAGTGGGACAACCCGGCGGTGCGGGCCGCCTTCGGGCATCTGGGCGTGCTGTGGGGGCAGCGTCACGCGTTTCCCGGCGGGGTCGGCGTCGCGTTGACCAGGCAGTTCTCCGACGCCGTCCGGGAGGTGTTCCAGCATCGCCGTGCCGCGGCGGTCGTCGCGCCCGACTTCGCCGAACCGATCGTGCGCAGCGCCGTCCGCGCGTCCGGGCGAGCGATCGCCGACGCTGTCGGGGTGGTGGCCTTCCCGCCGGTGAACGCCGCGTCGCTGCCGCCGAAGATCGTCGGCGGCGACGTGATCGTGGTGACCAAACAGGCGAACCCGCGCGCCGAGGACCTGGTCGAGAAACTGGCCGGCGCCCGCGCCCCTCTGCCGTGGATCGAGCGCTACGGCGGTTTCCTCGCCCCGAACCTGCGCACCGAGGCGGACTACTCGCCGTTGCTGGCGCCCTCGGCGCGGGAGCTGGCCGCCCGCAGCACCTTCGATCTGTCCGACCGGATCGGGCCGGTGGGCGGCCGGGAAGGATTGTGGCGGGTGCTGACGGAATTCCTCATCGCGATCGGCGACGGCGCGCAAGCGGGAACGACCGCGGCCACCGACCGCGCGATCGCCGCGCTGGACGACGCGGACCGGCGGCGCCGATGACGCGGCAGGATTTCGACGTCAACGGTCTGCGCATCGAGTTGGCCACCCGCCGCATGCGCGGGCCGCTGGTCGCCGGCGGCAGGCCACGACGCTGGCTGGGCCGGCTGGCGGGACTGCCTGCGACTCTGCTGACGGTGGCGCTGCTGGTGCTACCGGCCGGGTGGACCGTGCTGATCGCCGCCAGGGCCAGCCCGTTGTCGGTGCTCGGCTGCGCGGTCGCCGCGACCGGTGCATTGCTGCCCGCCGCGCTGCGCAGGCGGCTGGGTGTGCCGTGGATCCGGATCCTGGTGTGGCCTGCGTCGATCGGCGCCACGATCGGCGGGCTGTCGCTGCTGGCAGGCACCATGAGCGCCGACGGGCGCGGTGCGTACCTGCGCACGCTGCTGTGGGTGGCGTTCGGGATCGGGCTGCTGCTGGTGGCGCTGACGATCGCCTGGTGGGGGCGGGCGGCGCGCTGGCTGTGGCTGCCGCTGATCGTGCCGTTCGGGGTGTCGGCGTTCGTGTCAGGGGTGGCGTTCCGGGTGATCTTCGGCAACGGCGCGCGATGGCTGGACATCGAGGACGTCACGCTCTACCGATGGTGGCTGGCGGCGATGCTGGGGTCGGCGTTCCTGTGGACCTGGCTGGGTTTCCTCACGGCGCTGTTCCGCGCGGGAATCCATGCGATCGAAGCCGATCCGGCGCGCGCCGGGTACCTGTATCGCGACGACGGCAGGCCGCTGGCGATCCGGCTGTACGAGTTGCTGCGGCCGGTGCTGTTGATCGCCGGACTGGCCGTCGGCGTCGCGGCGGCGCGGGTGTTCGATGTGGTGTTGATCGGAGTGCCGGGCGCCCTCGAGTACCAGGTCGACAGCGCGACCGTGCACTGGTGGCGGCTGGCGGGCGACGCCGAACCCGGCGTCGCGGCCGCCTACGCGCTGCCGTTGGCGGTACTGGTCGGCGCGGTCGCCTGGCTGCTGCAAGTCGACGTACGCCGCCACCGCGCGAGTTGGTCCGCGGTTCGGGTGTTCTCGGTGGCGGGACGACGGCGCATCGGTCCGGTGCGGGCGGCGGGCATCGTGCTGGTCTCGGTGCTGGTGCTGTACCCGATCGGCGTGCTGGCCTACACCGGATTGCGCGGGCACGACGGCTTCGGCTTCTCGGCGCTCGCGCTGGTGTGGGGCGACGACGGACTGTGGCGTTCGCTGCAGACCACCGCCTGGGTCGCGGGGATCGTCACCGTGGTCGTGGTGACCGCCGCCGCTCCCGTGGCCTACCGGTTGGCCGCGCTGCGGCCCAACGGCACCGCCGCCCGGCTGGCCGTCGCCGCGCTGGTGGTGCTCGCGGTGATCCCGGCGCAGACCTACCTCGGACCGATCGACGGTCTCATCGACGCCTATGAGCTGTCGGGCACCAGGATTCCCCTGATCCTGGTGCACGCGGCCGCCGGACTGCCGATCGCCATCCTCGTGCTGCGCGGCGCGATGCTCGCCCCGCCGGGCAGCGCCGCCGCGGACGCCCTGCACGGTCTGGCCAGTCCTGGCACCATCGCCCAGCGCGTGCTGGCCTCCTCCGGGCCCGCGCTGGGTGCGGTGGCGGTGCTCGAATTCGTCCAGGTGTGGAACGACTTCTTCCTCGGCCTGGTGGTCAGCGGAGCGGGAGCGAGCCCGTGGTCGCTGCTGCTGTGGGGCGAAGCCAGGCAGTTCGGCGAGAACAGCGCGCAACTGGCCGCGGGATCGCTGCTGTCGGCCGTGTTGCCGGTGGCGCTGCTGCTGGTGACCTGGCGGCGCTGGGTGGTGCCGGGCCTCACCGGCGGAGTGCTGCGATGACCAGGGCCGGTGGCCGCGAGAGAGGACTCGGGTGAGCACATCGACCGACCACACCGAACCGGTGGGGCAGACCGCCACACCCAGATCCTCGATCTGGATCGGGTTCCTGGGCACCGCGTCGCTGGTCGCCTACACGGTGCTGTTCGAGTTGGTGCGCACCCTGGTGGTGAACTCGTTCGGCGAGAACGCCGTCGTGCAGTTCTTCAACGGGCCGCTGCGCTGGTTGTCGGTGCTGTTCATCGCCGCGGCGGCGACCTACGCGCTGTACCGGTTCGCGCGCGGGTACCGCACCAAGGTGCGCACCGCCCGCGAAATGGACCTCATCGCCGGACTCATCGAGCCGGGCCCCGCGCTCGCCGACCGCGGACCGCGGCAAGCCGCGCCGCCACCGCGGCCGGTCGCGGAGCTGAACGGGCATCTGATCGCCGCCGTGCTGCGCGACCTGCCGGTGCACGACTACGAAACCGTCGCGCTGCTGGCGGTGCTCAACGCCATCCGGGACACGCCGGGCCGGTTGCCGCTGGCACGGGAACCCTCGGCGCGCACCGCGGCGAAGCTGCTGGAAGGCCTGCTGCGCCGCGGGATTGTCGCCCAGGACGGCGCCCAGCGGTGGAGCGTGCGGCAGGTGCCGAGGCTGCCGGATCGAGCGACGGTGACAGACGGACCGCAGTGGGCGGCGGCGCTGACCGCGCTGTTGCACCATTACGCCGACCGTGCGCGCCGCTGGGCCATCGCGCTGGAGTCACGGCGCTTCGCCGTGGGCGCTCGCCGGTGGTTCGAAAGCGAGGAACCGTACCTGCGCGCTCTGGTGGCCGCGTGCGCGAATCCCGGCGTGGATTTTCCCCCGGCGGCGGTCGCATACCTGATTCGCCTCGGCAACGCCCTGGACGTGTGGTACGCGCGTATCGGGCTGGGGGAGAACGAGCGCGGTGTGGCCGACGACCTGTGCTCCCTTCCGGGAATCGACGAACTGAACCGGGATCTTGTGCGGCTGCGAGCAGGACGGCTGACCGAACGGCCACGCGGCTACCGGCCACGGCGGTTGTCGACGAGTCTGGCCGCCCGCTGGGAGCATCAGGCGGCGCTGCGGAAACTGGACGCCGCGTCGCCGCCGCTGGAGGAGGTGGCCGACCAGCTGGAGGCCGCGTGGTGGCTGCTGCCGCGTGACGACGTCGCCGGTGAGGTGTGCGCCCTGATCAACCTCGCCGTCGTGCACATCCGGCAAGGACGACCAGACGCCGCGCAGGACCGTCTCGAACTCGCCGAATCCCTCACCCGCACCGGCCTCGATCCCGACGGACGCGCGCAGACCCACGAGACCATGGGCACGATGTGGTGGGCTCGCGGCGAACCCCGCCGAGCCCTGCGCTGCTGGCAACTCGCCCTCACCGCCTACCGAGCCATCGACGACGACCTCGGCATCGGCCGCTGCCTGCAGCACCTCGGCTCCGCGATTGTCGCCGACCCAGGCCACGCCACGCTGCTGCTGCCCACCGACCCGCCCCTCACCCGCACCGAAGCCCTCCGCCAAGCCAGCGGATGGCTCGCAGAAGCCCGGCGCAGGCATCCAACGGCTCGCCATGCCGGACACTACGCGGCGCGAGCGCGTACGGACCTCCGCGCCGATCGCGGCGTGCGTGATCTCCTCACGCCCCGCCGCCGCACCCCACTGACTCGCATAGATCAGTGGCCCGCGTCCGTCGAAGACCACGCCCACCGCCCGCAACCCACCCGCTGATACCCCGCCGCCCGCCCGCTCGAGTTCGCAACCGCGGCAGTGGAAGTACCGAACCCGACCGCGCAGCCCGCGCGTTGTCGCGAAGTTCGTTGTGCGACACTGCGACACCGTGCCGGAACTTCGCGTCGCGGTGATCGCCTCCCACGCCGGATCCGATCCGCGCGCGCTGCACCGCGCTTCCCTCCTCGCGGACGCACGCTTCCGCATCGTGCTCGTCATCAGCAACAACAGCGACTCCGGGGCGCTGCGCTACGCCCGCGACAACGCGATTCCCGCCCGGCACCTGGCCGGGCGCACCCACCACGACCCGGATGAAGCCATCCGCGCCGCAGTCGTCGAACACTCCACCATGTGCACCGAGCCGTCCTCGACGCCGGAGATCCCGTCAGCGGCGCATCCGTCCACTTCGTCTCCGGCGATTGCGACACGGGGCAGGTCATGGGCCAGGTCGAGGTACCGGTCCGGCCGGGTGACACCCCACCGTTGCCGTACACACCGAGTACGGGGCTCTTGTGCTGGGCCGGGCGCGAATTCGGGTGTTCCGGCAAGGCAGGCCGCTGAGTGGCGCCGATGACCGTGCGATCCACCCTCGTTCTGGTCCGTCATGCCGAGCCCTTCATCCCTCGCGCCGGTGGGCCGGGTGACTACGAGCGGTCCCTGACCGCAGCGGGCGGACAGCAAGCCGAGCGGCTGGTCACCGAACTGGCCGCCCTGCAGCCCGCGGCGATCTTCTCCAGCCCGTTCCTGCGCGCCGTGCAAACGGTCCTACCGCTCGCACGCCGCACCGGCCTGCGCATCGAAACCCACCCCGACCTGCGCGAGTGGCAGTCCGGGATCGGCCCGAGACCCGACTATGCGCGCTACTACCGCGAGAGCTGGGCCGCCCCCTCGCTCGCCAGGCCCGGCGGTGAGAGTCTGCGGCAGGTGTCCGACCGAGCCGCGGCGATCCTGACGACGCTGGCGCACCGGCACCGCGGCCGGACCGTCGTCATCGGCAGCCACGGGACGTTCGTCTCCCGGGCTCTGGTCGCGTTCGGCCGCAGCGAGGTCGACTGGGCATTCAGCCACGCGATGCCGATGCCCGCGGTCTACCGGCTGGATGTCGAGGGCGACCGCGTCCAGGCCACGGGTCCCGGGTTGCGAACGTGAGTTGTTGCGGCGGGGTCACTTCGAGTGGTGTCCACCTCGCGTTGGGCGGGCCCGGCCCTGAGGCACCGCCGTATCCGCGGTGCGTCTGATCCTATGAAGGAACCTTCGCGTCATGCGGAGACTTGTCGGGGCGCAGGCCGCGCCAGCTGGGGTGGCGTAGACCCTCGGAGGTGACCTCGCGATACTCGATATCGCCGACGAGGACCGGCTCGACCCAGTGGGCGGAGGCGGCGAGCGCCCGCGGCGGCGGAACGTCGAAGGGCGTGTCAGGACGGGACAGCTCGTTGAGGCGAACTTGCAGCGAACGGCGGTCGTGCATGGTCCAGCCGGTGCCGACATTGCCCACGTGCACCAGCTGGTCTTCGTCGTCGTAGGCGCCGAGCGCCAGCGAGCCGAAGGTCGCCGAGAAACGGCCCGTACCGGGCAGCCAGCCCGCGACGACGACCTCGGTCGTCTTGCGCAGCGGCGTCTTGATCCACAACGGAGAGCGACGCCCGGGGTAGTAGGCCGAATCGAGCCGCTTGGCGACGATGCCCTCCAGGCCGTGTTCGCCGGCGATGCGCAGCAGCGTGTCGGCGTCGATGTCGCGGTAGAACGGCGGCGTCCGCACGAGCGGCCGGTCCAGCGCCAGTTCGGCCAAACGCTCCCTGCGCTCGGTGTAGGGCAGAGTCATGATGGATGCGCCGCCGACCGCCAGCAGATCGAACGCGAGATACTGCGCCGGGAATCCGCGCAGCAATTCCGCGCTGGGCGCGACCACATGCATCCGCCGCTGCAGGCGACCGAACGACGGCGCCCCCGTCTTCGGGTCCGGTGCCACGATCTCCCCGTCCAGAATCAGCTCACCGGCCTCGGCCAGTTCCGCCAGGACCGCCGTGAGTTCGGGAAACGAACCGCTGAGATCCCGATTGTTGCGACTGTAGAACCGGCATTCCCCCGGCCGGCAAAGCGCGATGGCGCGGATGCCGTCCCATTTCATCTCCAACGCCCACCGGCCACGCTCCCGCGGTGGCCGTCCGGAGACGGCCAGCATCGGCGCCGGCGCTGACAGCACACGATCAGCATATCCTCAGCTTCTCGGCGCTCCCCCATTACGCACGAGCTTGAGCAGGCTCTATTCCATACCGGCGTGAAGATTGGTCGCTCATAAATCAGCACTGGCAATTCTTCAGCTGACTCGGATCTGGCTGCCGTCCCTGGTGGTCGACGGGTCGACCAACGGGCGGTGACCCCGTCGAACGTAGTGAAATGGCGATCACGTGCGTTCGAGGGGTCGCCCACGATGCTGAGCTACTCGGCGTGGCGGCTGGTGAAGTCGAAGGATCCGCCGTCGATACCCCAGGAGATGACCCGTTCGGGGTGGATCCGGATGACCGCGCGTTCTTGAGAAGGGAACGGCGGCTCCTGATCCTCGAGCGCCTCGGCCGTGCCGCGCACCTCGATACCGCGAATCACATACGGCTCCAGTGAGACCTGCTCGTCGACCACGAACGACACCCGGCTACCGGCCCGGACATTGCGGTACTTACGGCTGTTGCGCATGCCCATACCGCCGATGTCGATACTGCCGTCGGCGTTGACCCGATAACCGGTCGGGTTGTTCTGCACCACCCCATCGGGCGACACCGTGGCCAACCGACCGATTCCCGCCTCGGCGAGAAACTTCCGCTCATTGATGGTGAAAATCATGTCGACAACTCCTTCGTGAATTCGATATCAGATAAGCCCCGGCGATGAGCCGGAAGTCCTCGAGCGCGGCGAGCGCAAGCCCTCGCCTGCCGCTCGTCTTGTGCCGGCGGTTCAGCCGGACCGCGACACCGCGCAGGACGGCACACCCCCGCGCTGCGTGATCAGAACAGGATCAACGCGGCGCACAGTCCGGCAATGGCAACGAACTGCAGAGCAACCCGGTATTTCAGAATGCTGTCCCACTTGTCCTGCAGCGCACGGGCATCCGCCGGGATGATGCCGCTGCGCGCCGCGGCGGTCTGCCGGGAATTGATCGGCTTGGCGACACGGACATAGAAAACAAGCCAAGCCGCCAGCGCCACCACCGTGACCCCCGCCGACACAGCCGCCCCCATCCGCCCGGCCCCCAACGCGATCAGCACCGTCAGCACCGCGGTCACCACACCGACCACACCGACCACCGGCATCCGCCTGTCACCGTAGTAGTGACCCCACCCCGCGCTGATGGTCACTGTCGCGTCATCCAGCCTGCGATACACCGACCGGGTGATCAACGCCACCGAGACATCGGTGCCATAGACGATGGCATTGGACACAACGGCCACGGCGGCCATGATCTGGCCGGCGACAATCAGCATTTCCGTTTCCTTCCGCACATCTAGCATCGCTAGAACCTGGAGCAACGGTAACACTGGGGCGCTAGCTTGTCTAGCTTTGCTAGATCAAGTCGCACCCGCAGGGTCCGGCCCGAATCACGCAAACTGTTAGCGAACTCATCGTCGGCTGCGCTGGAGTGGCCATGCTCGATCGGCCGTGCCGGCCAAAGCCGTTGTCGAGGATCGGGTGTCGCTGATCGACAACGCGCGGCACAAGATGAAACGTGTCCAGCAAAGGAGCGAATGTGAATGGCGGCTGCCTGTGCGGCAATATCCGGTTCTCCGCGACCGGCGACCCGGATTTCCCTCACCTGTGCTCGTGCGAGCACTGCCAACGGCTTTCAGGCGCTCCGGTGATGTCGTGGGTGTCCTTCCCCGCGCAAGGATTCACCTGGACCGGTCCGGGCGGGGAGCCGACCTGGTACGAAACGTTCCCGCAAATCTGCCGCGGGTTCTGTCCGAAGTGCGGTTCCTCGGTCGCGTCCAAGGGTGACGAAGCCGGCTCGGTGGGGGTCACGATCACGGCGTTGGACGATCATGCCGACCTGGTCCCGGTCAAGCAGAGTTTCGCCCACAACGCAGTTCCGTGGATGCCTCCGCTGCGATGAGGCGCGTTGGCCGGAGCACCGCCGCCGACGCACTGGTCTGCCGCGGTGCGCGCACTACGGTGCCCGGAAGCCGCCGATCTTCTGTTCGAGCAGTTCGGCCAGCCGCAGCGGGGTTCGGTCCTCGAACATCGGACCGATGAGCTGCACGCCCACCGGCAGGCCATCGGGGCAGCGGCCCGCCGGTATGGCGGTGGCGGGCAAGCCGGGCATGGTGGCCACACCGGCCCAGACGAGCTGGTCGAAGTACGGGTAAGCGACACCGTCGATGTCGATCCGGCGTGCCAGTGGATCAGGGTGGTGGTCGTGCGGGAACGCGGGAGTCGGCGTGATCGGACACATCACGGCATCGAACTCGGCGAACAGTTGCCGCCAGCCGTGGCGGTGTAGCTCGCGACGATTGTTCACCGCCAGCCAGTCGCGGTGATCGAACACCATCGCGCGCAGCCGGGCCGCGTCCAAACTCTGATCGTTCGCGCTCAGTTCGGCTGCGCGGCTGCGCAGTTGCTCGTACTCGTCGACGGGGAAGTATGCCACGGAGCCCGAAAACAGCAGCTGCATGTAGAGCGCCGCGGCTTCGGTCATATCGGGTAGCAGTGGACTGTGTCGTTCGACGCGGGCGCCGCCGTCGGTGAGCGCGTCGGCCACCCGGTTCACCCCCGCCCGCACCGCGGATCCGGTCGGGATGAGCGGATGCTCCTCGAGGACCAGAACCCGGAAGTCGCAGAGCCGTTCGTGACGAGCCGGCGGCAGAGCCAGATCGAACGCCACGCCGCGTGTCAGGGGGTCCGGTCCGGCCATGACGTCGAGCAGCAGCGTGAGGTCGCGGGCGGTGCGCGCCATCGGACCGACGACGGCCATGTCGAGATCGACCGGCAAGGCCGGCGCGGACGGCGGGACCATCCCGCGCGGCGCCGCCAGCCCGAGTGTCGGCTTGTGCGCGTAGACCCCGCAGAAATGCGCGGGGGTGCGCAGCGAACCGGCCAGGTCGGAGCCGATGGACAGCGCGCCGAATCCAGACGCCAGCGCCGCCGCCGACCCGCCGGAGGAACCACCCGACGTGCGACCGTGATCCCACGGGTTGTTGGTGGTGCCGTAGATCTCGTTGAAGCTCTGTATATCCTGCAGACCGAGCGGCACATTGGTCTTACCGAGCACAACGGCGCCCGCCGCCTCGAGCCGCGACACCTGTAGCGCGTCCTCGGCCGGCAGATAGTTCCGGTGCTCCGGCATGCCCCAGGTCGTGGGCAGCCCGGTGATGTTGTAGCACTCTTTGACCGTCACCGGTATGCCGAGCAGTGGTCGGTCCTCGCCGCGGGCGCGCGCTTGGTCGGCACGGTGCGCGGCGGCCCGCGCACGGTCGAAGGTCCGCACGCAGATCGCGTTGATCGACTTGTCTTCCCGCTCGATACGGGTGATCGCTTCGCCGGTCAATTCCACCGAGGTCACCTCACCGGCACGCAATGCGGCCGCGAGCTCTTCGGCCGACCGAAAATTCCACTCCATGAATCGGACGGTATCGGCCTGCCGTGACGGACATAAAATGCCGGTTCGCGCAAACGGGAAACTCCGACGGGTGACCTCCGGTGCGAATCAACCCACTCGTTCTCTCCTGTCCCAGGTCATGCTGTCGGCACAACCAGAGCGATTGGCACAGGCCATGAAACGCAGTTTCGATCAACGGGATACATGTCACCATGGCTGCCGTGTTCCCGATCCGACCGCAGAGGGTTCTACCGGCCGGTCAGGGCGGTTTGCGGCGAGATGGGCTACCGGGAAATGCATTGAGATGTGCCTGCGAGGCAGGCGTGCCCCGGGCGCGCCCGAATGTGCGATTCATCTCCGGAAATCGGTGAAGTAGCGGTATCGCATCCTTGCTCGAATTGTCGTTCGAAAGGCATTCGTGATGGGGAGCTTCGCCGGGCTGTGGTTACTTGTAGAACGAGGACAGCCATCACTCTCGGCCTGCGTCGCAGCTTTCATTGGAAGTGCTCAGCTTTGTAGACAACGCAAATCCAGTTCTGGGGCTCACAGTCCGAGTTTGGTGACCGCGTTGTCTTCCAACGGGTTGGCGGTGCGGATGTAGCCGTGGACGGTGCGCGGGTTGCTCCAGCGGCCCTGACGCATGATCTCGCGGTCGCTGGCGCCGCCGAGCGCGGCCTGGGTGGCGAATCCGGCGCGTAGCGAATGACCGGAGAACAGGTCGGGGTCGAGCCCGGCGCGGGCGGCATAACGCTTGACCAGTTCGGCGATCGCCCGGCCGGACATCGCGCGGTCGCCGATTCCGCCGTGCCGATTGACGGTCGGGAAAAGCGGCAGGTCCGCGTCGGTGAGCGTGGTGCCGGTGAAGCCGTGGCAACGGTGGATGTCGGCCGATTTCGCGGGAAGCTCGGCCAGCCAGGCCCGGACACCGGAGGTTCCTGCGCTGGCATAAGTTTCCCGCAGGCGTAGCCAGTCGGCGAAGGCGCAGACCGGGCAGGTCGCGGGGCGGCGGCCGCGGGGCAGAGCCACGCGCTGTTCGGCCGCGCCGGTGGGGTCGGTCTTCGTCATGGGCAACCGGATCAGCAGGATCGGTTCGCCGGTCGTGTGGTCGACGCCCACCTCGACGTCCCCGATGCGTAAACCGGCCAGTTCACTGCGACGCAGGGCGCCCGCGAAACCGATGAGCAGTGCCAGCGCATCCCGGCGGCGGGCTGGTTCGGTGGGCCAGCCCGGTGCGGGCAACTCGCCCAGTAGTTGATCGAGGGTGTGCAGCAGGACCGGGCGTTTGCGGCGGGGTTGTGCCCGCCGGGTGCGGCGGATGCCGCGCAGGGTCAGGCGCACCACATCGGATCGAGTGGGGGACGGCAGACCGTTGGCCGCGTGCACCGCGGCGATGGCGGCCGACTTGCGTTCCAACGTCGCGGGACTGAACGCCCATGCGCCGCCTTCGCGGCGCGCGTCGGCGGCCGCGGCGAGATAGACGGCGACGTCCAGCGCGTCGGCGGGCAATGCCTGACGGCCTTCGGCGGCGCACCATGCCGACCACGCCACCCAATCGGACCGATAGGCGCGCAGCGTGTTCGCCGATTGCGACGCTTCGAGATACCGGCGCAGCGAACCGGCTTGACCGTCGTCGAAACGGTCACGCACCAGCCGCAGTGCCGCCGCGTCGACCAGCACGCTGCCCACCCCGCGGCGCAGCTCGGTGCGCACCGACTCCGGAACCGCGACCACGCCGGATCGATCGTCCATGACTCGGGCTCCCGCGTTTCGGTGACGGAACTGTTCAGCGCCACGGCCTTCGGCGCAGGCAGTCAGCCTACTTCACCGAGACGGCATCCTCGCGGGGTCTGTCGGGTGGCGGACCGGCCCCGCACGGATGCCCGTCGGCCACCAGTCATGGAGCGTCACAGTGACGGTGCGCAAGGCAGTCGGGGAGATGGGCCAACTCGCAGTCAGTGACGAACTCTTCGCGTCTGCTCTTCGGCCACCTCCGTTCGGCGACTTCCTCCGGCTGCCGTCGAACCGTGCCTCGTCCTCGAGACGCTCATGGGTCTAGGGCCCAGTAGTCAGCGAGGGGGTGCCCAGTTTTCCATTAGTTGCGTAGCAGTTTCGTTTCGTCACTAATGACGAAACGAAACTAAACGCACACACCACAGGGTGTTGGAGCCCGCACATCTGACCGTCGATAAGGTTCACTTATCGGCGGTCAGGAGTAGGAGGTTGTATCTAGCGGCCGTGGGGCGGAATGGAGGTTATTTCGTCTGGATACATCGCAGGCCAACGAAACAAACGCTACGGTTCTCTCGTTTCGAAGGGGAGTGCAACCCTGTCGGCTACGGCCGGTCTCCGAGAACCGAGGGTCAACGGTTCGCCGCTCGGGGCACCCGGACCCGCGGAAGAAAAGAGGGTTGCCCCGTCCCGAAACCTTGACGCGGTCGAGATCGCCTCTCCGGGTCCAGGACATTCGGCGCAGTGCCTGGTAGTTCGTCGTGATGGGCGGTGGGGCGGAAGCATTGCCCGCCCGGCGCGCTGACCCCTCGCTCAGCGGTCACCCCTCCGGAACGGATCGAACGCTACGATCTGGCCGTGTCGAAGGTGTGCAACTATCCGGGCTGTTCCCGTCCGATCACGAGCGGGGCGGGTCCCGGTCGTCCCTCGGAGTACTGTGACCGGCCCGATCACACGCGCTGGCGTGCGTGGCGCGAGCGGCAACGGCAACAACAGGAATCAGAGGCCGCGACCGCTGCCGTCACTGTGACGCAACCGGGCCCGGTGACGGCCGCGCGATTGCGGGCCGATGAACTGCTCACCCAGTTCCGGGGACTCGCCGAGCAGTTGAACACCACACTGAACGCGGCGGTCGCGGAGTTGTCCACACTGGCCGATCCGGCGGTCGCGGAAGCCCAAGTGCAGGCGGTACAGGTGGACGCGGCCCGGCGGATCGCCGAGGCGGAGGGCGCGGCGGTGGCGGCCGAGCAGGCGCGGCGGGAAGCGCAGGAGGCACGGGCACTCGCCGAGTCCGCCGCCGACGACGCGGCCGGCGCCGCCGAACAGGCCGAAGCGCAGATCGCCGAGGCGAATTCCGCGCGCGACGACGCGCTGCGGGAGGTCGAACGCGTCACCAAGCAGGCGGCCGACGACGTGTTCGCCGCCCGCAGCGCCGCGGAATCCGAAGTCCGCGCGGTGCGCCGCGAGACCGCCGAGCAGATCGAACGCATCGAACAGCAAGCAGCCGAACAGGTCGAGCGGGCCGAGCGCCGCGCGGACACCGATATCGCGCACGCTCGGCGTGAGGCCGAAGCACTGGTCGCGGCCGCGCATTCCGAGCGCGATCTCGCCGTGCAACGCGCGGCGGACGCCGAACGTGCGGCCGAACGAGCGGAGCGCGCCGCCGCGGAGCGCGCCGAAGCCGCCGACGAAGCGCGTGCCGAATGGCGCCGAGTACGTGCCGAACTCGACACCACCCGCGCCGAACTCGCCGAGGCCCGTCGCGCCGCGGCAGCGGAACTGGCCTCCGTCCGTGCCGAAGCCGCCGCGGCTGTCGAGAAAGCGCGCGCGGAAGCGGATTCGCGACTGGAAGCGCTCGATGAAGCTCGCCTGCAGACCCTCGCACGCGCCGAACGCGCCGAAGCCCAGCTCGACGCCCTTCTCGCCGAACCTCGCAAATCACCCGCTATCCAGGAGCCCGGTCGGCGCGACGACATCTAGAGAGGCAACTGCTGGCCTCCTGGCTGCCCGGCCGCGCCTGGTATCGCGGTGGGAAGGTACCGGATCCGCAGAAGGCCGGTGGTTTCCGGCTCGACGACCCGGACGGGGAAGTCGGGATCGAATTCATGGTGGTCACCGAGCACTCCGGCACGCAGCCGCACACCTACCACGTGCCGCTGACCTACCGTGGCTCGCCGCTACCCGACGCCGCCGAAGCACTCGTGGGCACTTCCGAACACGGTGTGCTCGGCACCCGATGGGTATACGACGCCACCCGGGACCCGGTGGCGATGGCCCAGATCGTCGCATTGCTCACCGGACACGCGCGGCCCCAAGCCCAGAGCGCAAGCGACACACCGGACCCCTCGGTCACGGTGCATAGCACGGACACGCTGTCTGCCGCAGTAGGATTCGGTCCGGTGCGAGACGGGTCGTCCTCCACCGACATCACGGTGGGCAGTCGGATCATACGCATTCATCGCCTTCTGCAAGCGCCGATCTCGCCCGCGGAGCCGGCGGTAGCCGGCCGCGTCAGCGCGCCGTGGCGGCTGGGCGCCGACGTCATCGGCAAGGGTGTATTGATCAGCGTGGCTGCATAATTCGGGAGCGGCGGCGGCGCCACGCGCACGACGATGACTGTGATCGGGCAAACCAATCGCTAACGGCGCCTCTGGTCATATCATGTAGCTATGCCCGAAACCGAGGTCGAAGGGCGTACGGAACCACTGGCCGGCGCAGCCCGGCAGACGGTACTGGTGGCCGGTGCCTGCTCGATGATCATGGGTGTGGCCTTAGCGGTGTGGCCGCACAAGTCGCTGCCGACAGCGGAACTGCTGTCCGGCGGCTACCTGCTGCTCAACGGCGTCCTACAACTGGTGGTGGCGTTCGGCGCGCGCTTCGTGACCCCGTTGCGAGTGCTGGTGCTGGTCAGCGGGGCGCTGTCGGCGCTACTGGCGGTGCTGTGCTTCGCGGGCGGGAATTCGGCTCCGCTGCTGTCGTTCTGGATCGGGTTGGCGTGGGCGATCCGAGGGATCTGTCACGCCACCGTGGCGGTCTGGGTCGACGACCTGGCCGGGCGCGGACGGCAGGAGCTGTTCGGACTGGTCACGCTGGCACTCGGTGTGCTGGTGGGTTCGGTGCCGTTCGAGTCACCCGACACGCTCGGTTGGGTGGCCGGCTCGTGCCTGATCGCGATAGGAACGCTGGAAGCCCTGTTCGCCGTGGGCTCCCGGCGCGACGCGGTCGCGCTGCCGGGCATGGTGGCGACCCTGCGCCTGGATGGCTGAGCGCGACGACGCATCCGGTGGCGAGCCGGATGGCATCCCGGTTGACTGGGCGCCATGGCATCCCAGCAATCCGAACTCCGGTCGCCGGCCGAACTCGTCGTGGTCACCCACGGCACCGGCACCGCGATCACGCCGATCGCGCTGAGCGACAGTCGCAGCGCGCAAGCACGTCTGACGGAACTGCTTCCGGCCGGGGGCGAACTCGTGCGCATCTTCGGGCCGGCCAACCGTTTGGAGCGCAGGCTCACCGCCACCCCATATCGGGAGACCGGAGCGGAATACCTGCGCTACTTCTACGTCCGCGGTGTCACCGGCCGACTCGACGAGCTGGCCGCGCGGTTGCGTACCGCCGAGGACGTGGCGGCGGCATATGTGAAACCGCCCGCGGAACCGCCGATCGCGCCGGAGGGCGCGCGAGCGATCACAGGCCGCTCCGCCGCCGAGGCGCCGCCGGTCACGCCGGATTTCACGGTGCGGCAGGGATATCTGGATGCCGCTCCGCAGGGGATCGACGCCCGGTGGGCCTGGACGGTCCGCGGAGGCCGCGGGACCGGCGTGCGAGTGGTGGATGTCGAGGGCGCATGGCGGTTCACCCACGAGGATTTGCAGGTCAACCAAGGCGGGGTGATCGGGGGCAGCCCCTCGCCGCAACAGGGTTGGCGCGACCACGGCACGGCGGTCGCCGGGGTGATCAGCGGCGACGTGAACGCCTACGGCATCACCGGCATCGTGCCCGAAGCCCACATCCGCGCGGTGTCGATCTTCGGGTCCGGATCGGCGAGCGCTATCCGCTCGGCGGCGGACGCGCTCGGGCCCGGCGATGTGATGTTGCTGGAACTGCACCGTCCCGGACCGCGTTTCGACTACGCCAACCGGCCCGATCAGCGCGGCTATATCGCGGTCGAATGGTGGCCCGATGACTTCGCGGCGATCCGGTACGCGGTCGGCAGAGGCATCGTCGTCGTGGAAGCGGGAGGCAACGGCGGCGAAGACCTCGACGCCGCGCTCTACGACGCCCGCCCCGCGGAGTTCCCGAGCATATGGCGCAATCCGTTCCGCGGTGGCGACGCCGACTCCGGGGCCATCATCGTCGGCGCCGGCGCACCCCCACCCGGCTTCCACGGCCGCGACAACGGTCCGGCCCGCTCACGCTTGCCGTTCTCCAATCACGGAGAGCGGATCGACGTGCAAGGCTGGGGCCTGGAGGTCACCACCACCGGATACGGTGACCTGCAAGGCGGTCCCGACGAGGACCTCTGGTACACCGACGTGTTCAGCGGAACTTCGAGCGCGTCCCCGATCGTGGTCGGCGCGGTCACGAGCTATCAGGGCATGAGCGCGGCCGCGGCCGGACGCAAGACTCCCGCGGAAGTGCGCGCCCGGCTACGGGAAACCGGCACGCCGCAAACCGATGCCCCGGACCGGCCCGCATCTCAGCGCATCGGCAACCTACCGGATCTGAAATCGATGATTCTGCCTCGGTAGGACGCCGAAGGCGGTCATACTCCGAACTCCGGGAATTCGGCATGACACCCGATTATCCGCCCGATTGCGATCAGTGGAATCTACTCATCGCATAGTTGCTTCAGGTGGAATCCACGCGAAGGAGTTCCAGCCGTCCGTGGCCGCAGTCGGAAATTCCGCGGACGTGAGGTGCTATCGGCCGTCTTATTGGGACGGGGCGGCGAGTGCGCACTTCTCCTCCTGCGCGGAAACGCTGTCGGGGAACCGACCTGAGTTGCCTGCTCCTGGCGCGCGGATCACTCCACGCGTGCCGCGAGCAGCAACTCCAGCAGCAGCTGGGCGAATTCGGCAGGCGCGTCGGTGAATCCGCTGTGTCCGCCGGGGAACTCGATGAGCGGGATACCGATCCGGCGGGCGAGCTCCTCGGCGGGACGGTGGGGGAGCTTGCCCTTGGTCTCGCGGCCCGCGCCGAGCACGAGGCGGTCGGCGACCGCCGCCAGCGCCGCGACGTCGGGCAGATGCGAGGTGATCGTGCGCAGTTCGTGCGCCATATTGCGCGGCGCGTTGGCGTGCAGGCGTTCGATCATCGCCGCGGCGCGCGGGGAGAGTCCGGCGGGATCGGGCATGCGCACGCCTCCACCGATCCCTTCGAGGAAGCGGGCGCCCGCAGCGGCGAGGCCCTCGGTGACGAACAGTTCGTACACCTCGTCGACGAACGCTTTGTGCTCGGCGGCATCGGGCAGCACTGCGAAAGACGGCGGCTCGTGCGCGATCACCAACCGCAACCGGTCCGGGTGCCGGGCGAGCAGGTCGAGTGCCACCACCGCGCCGCCGCTGCCGCCGAAGACGTAGGCATCCTCGCCCGCAGGGGTGAGATGTCGCAGGAGTGAGTGGGCGTCCTCGCTTTGCGCCTCGACCTCGATGTCGGCCGGTGGTCCAGGGTCGAGCACGCTGCGCGAGTATCCGCGCGGGTCGATGGTGACCACGGTGAAGTGCTGGGCGAGCGGGTCGAGGATGGGGTCGAACACCGCCGCGTCGCCTCCGCTGCCCGGCAGCAACAGCAGCACCGGCCCGGCGCCGCTCACCTCGTAGTACAGCGTGGCTCCCGGAACTGGCAGCGTGCCGGATCTCATGGTTTCTCCTCGTTGTCGGTCGGCCACTGCTCGAGGGCTACGTGCAGGGCATCGATGATGCGTTCCCAGGACTCGGCGGTGGAGCGCGCGTGCCCGAAGCCGCCGGTCGCCTCCAGAACGCTGTAACCGTGAAAGGTGCTGCGCAGCAACCGGACCGCGTCGGTAAGGTCGGGTTCGGCCAGACCGTAGGCGCGCAGTACGCCATAGGTCAGATCGATGGCGCGCAGGGCGCCGGTCGCGGTGCGCGCCCCTTCCGGATCGAACGGCAGCTGGGTCGCGGCGTAGCGGCCGGGGTAGCGCAGTGCGTAGTCCCGCCAGGCGTGGGCGTAGGCGGCGAGCGCGTCGCGTCCGGCGCGACCGGCCACGGCGGCCGCGATCAGTTCGGTCTTCTCCGTGGCCGCCAGAACGGATATCCGGGCCCGCAGGTCGCGCAGATTCTTCACGTGCGAGTACAGGCTCGCGTCCTGGACGCCGAACTTCTTGGCCACCGCCGACATGGTGACGTGCTCCAATCCGATCTCGTCGGCGAGATCGGCGGCGACTCGCGTGATCCGCTCCGCGGTCAGTCCCGCTCGGGCCATCATGCGCACACCTCCATAAACTCGGACTATTAGTTAGTATCCTAATTGCCCTAGGTTTCGCAATCGCGGCTGCTCGCGATGAATCCCGGTCGTGCGCATCGTCTCCATTGCGGATACGAGAACCGACTGCACGAGGAGAACTCATGACCCCACTGCCGTCCGCGGTCAGCGCGCGGACCCTCGACGTTCCCGGCGCCCACCTGTACTACGAATTGCGTGGCGCGGGACCGCTGGTCGTGCTGGTGGGCGCGCCGATGGACGCCGCCGCGTTCGCGCCACTGGCCGATCTGCTCGCCGCCGACCACACCGTGCTGACCACCGACCCGCGCGGGCATCAGAACTCCACGCTCGACGACGCCGAACAGGACTCGACGCCGGAACTGCGCGCCGACGACCTCGCCCGGCTGATCGCGCACGTCGACGCCGGACCCGCCGTGGTCCTCGGTTCCAGCGGCGGCGCGGTGACCGCGCTCGCCTTGGCCCAGTCTCGTCCCGAGCTGGTCACCACGGTCATCGCGCACGAACCGCCGATCAACGCACTGATCGCCGACCGGGACGCCCACCGTGCCGCGACCGAAGACATCGTCGCGACCTACGCCAGGGGTGACATACCCGGCGCCTGGCGGAAATTCTTCGCCGCCGCGAACATCGCGATGCCCGAGCCGGTGCTCGAGCAGATGTTCGGTCCGGATCGCGACCCGCGGCAACTGGCTGGTGAACGTTACTGGTTCGCCCACGAGATCCGCGGCACCACCACGTGGGAGCCCGACCTCCGCGCTCTGCGCCACGCGCCCACCCGTCTCGTCGTCGGGATCGGCGCCGAATCCGCCGGACAATTCTGCGATCGCACCTCGCGCGCACTCGCCGCGGCACTCGGTTCGGCACCGGCGCTGTTCCCGGGCGGACATACCGGATTCGTCGACGACCCTGGCGCTTTCGCCGACCGGCTGCGCGAGGTCGTCAGCGTGTCCTGAGCCGGGAACCACCGAGGTCTCGGCTCACAACGTGAATCTGCGTCCCTTCGCCGCCCACTCACCACGACCGCGCGGCGTGATGGCCCAGCGGCCGCGGTGCTGGCAGTCCATGATCAAACCGCGCGACTGCAGGCGCAGCAATGCGCTGCGCACGGACCAGGCGGTCAATCGCGCCTGCTGCGCCAGTTGCTCGACGGTGAGCAATCCACCCGGCGCCAGCACACCCAGCACCGCGAAATCGGCGGCAGTCCTGGGTCGTCTCATCATGTTCGCAGCCCTTTCCCTCGCGGAGAACGCAGCCCGGGATCGACATCGGCGCGGCGGCCCGAGTTGCCGAATCGACGGTAGAAGCCACACCGATGCCGCCGCCCACATTTTGCGCGACTTTGCGAAGTGCGTTGACCGGCATCGGGTCCGGTGGGGACGATTGCACGACATCGTCCGCCCGCTCTCGCAAAGGATCAGCTATGAACCTGCGACTTCTCGGATCCGGATCCGACCATGGAGCTTGCCCCGCCGTGTATGCGACCGACACCGGCGTGCTCGTGGTGCAGGGCGATGCCACCGACCGCACGGGCACCGTCCGCGTACCGCACCAACTGCTGGACTGGCTGGAGCCGGGCATGTGGCTACGGGTGGAGGCCAGCGGAACCTGCGGTTCGGTGCTGGTGGCCGGTGAACCGGTCACCGACCCCGAACTGCTCGCCCAATTGACCCTCGACTGTCACGAAACCGCTGTGGTGGTGCGCTGATGCTGCACGTCGCAGGCGATCGCTGTTTCGAGCCGCTGTTCCGGGCGGCTCGATTCCGCGCCTTTCACCTGGAGGTTCGAGATCACTACGTCATGGAGGACGAGCAGGAAGCATTGCGCCGCTTCGATGCCGGAGTAGCGTACGAGCGAGAGGAACAGCCCGAGTCATGGAAATCCTGGGATGCCCTGATGGTCGAGTCGGCCGCCCGCGGAGTCACCCTCGAACGACTACGTGTCGTGACGGTCCCGCACACCGGCTACACCCGGTGGCTGTTGTCGGCCACCGACGACAACATCGCCACCGGTGAGGCGGTGCGCTGGCTGCCGCGGCATCTGGTCGACCCCGCCGATCTGCCGCACGACGACCACTGGCTGTTCGACACCCACACCGTGGCCTTCAACACCTTCGCCGAGAACGGGTCGTTCACCGGCCTGTCGATCACCACCGATCCGGCGCTGGTCAGCAGGTACCTGGGTGTGCGGGAACGGCTGTGGCCCATGGGAATCGAGCACCAACGATATTACGAGAGTGAGCACGTACACGAGTGAACGGTGTGTCGGACGCACGTGAGGTGCTGGGCGCCCGCCTGCGTGAACTTCGTCGCGCCGCCCACCTCACCGGCCTGGAGCTGGCCGCGAGGTGCGGGTGGCATTCGAGCAAGGTCTCCCGGATCGAGGGCGGCAAGCAGACGCCCTCGGAAGCCGATCTCGCCGCCTGGTGCGAAGCGTGCGGGAATATCGCCGTGCTGGACGATCTCGTCGCCAACGCACGCAATCTGCAATCGATGTACCTGGAATGGCAGCGCACCGTCGCCTCCGGGCACGCGCGCAGGCAGCGGCAGTCGATCGACCTGGAAGCGCAGACCACACAGATCCGCTGGTACGCGCCGGATACGTTGCCGGGGCTGCTGCAAACCGAGGGCTATGCGCGCGCGATCCTGACCGCCTGCATCGCCGTCACCGGCGGCCGTGACGACCTGGAAGAAGCGGTGGCCGCGCGCATGACCCGCAAGCAGGTGCTCTTCCGGGCGAAACACCGGTTCCACTTCGTGGTCAATCAGGCCGCGCTGTGGCGCACGGTCGGTGACAGCGCCGTCATGGCCGAGCAGCTCGCCCACCTGCTGGCGGTGATGGCCAACCCGAGCGTCCGGCTGGGCATCATCCCGATCTGTGCGGAGTACCGCGCTCCGGCAACGAACTTCGTCATCTACGACCGGGCGCAGGTGCTGACCGAGACGGTCTCGGCGGAGCTGACCATCACGCGGCCCTCGGAGATCGCGCTGCACGAGAAGACCTTCGCGATCCTCGCCGAGCAGGCCGAGTACGGCGATCGCGCCCGCGCGCTGATCGCGAAAGCGCTGGAACGCCGGCGCGGCGCCTGAGTACGTCCAGCCGCAGGTGCCGCCGCGATGGGGCGGCGGCACCGGGGCGCGTCAGCGCACGAAGGTCGCCGCGCGGTCGGCGAGGTCGAGCACCGGCTGCGGAAAGACGCCGAGCGCGAACGTGACCGCCGCGGTGATCGCCACGATCGTCGTCGTCAGCGGCGGGCTGACCAGCACCGGCGCGTCGGCGGGCGGATCGGTGAAGAACATCAGCACGATGACCCGCAGGTAGAAGAACGCCGCGATGGCGCTGCAGATCACGCCGATGATGACCAGCGGTGTGGCGCCGCCCGAAGCGGCGGCCTCGAAGACGGTGAACTTGCTGACGAAGCCACTGGTGAGCGGCAATCCGGCGAAGGAGAGCAGGAACAGCGCGAACACCGTCGCCAGCCACGGCGAGCGGCGGCCGAGCCCCGCCCAGCGCGGCAGGCCGGTGGCCTCGTCACCGTCCGGCTCGCGGACCAGGCTGACCACGGCGAACGCGCCGAGCGTGCCGATGCCGTAGGCCAGCAGATAGAACAACACCGCCGCGACGCCGCGGTCGTTGGCCGCCACCGGGCCGGTGAGCAGGAATCCGGCGTGGGCCACCGAGGAATACGCGAGCATCCGTTTGACGTCGGTCTGCGTGATGGCCATGACCGCGCCGACGGCCATGGTGGCGATGGCGACGGCGGCGAGGATGGGACGCCAGTCGTCGCGCAGGCCGGGCACCGCGACCTGCAGCACGCGCACCAGCGCGCCGACCGCCGCGATCTTGGTCGCCGCGGCCATGAACCCGGTGATCGCGGTGGGAGCGCCCTGGTAGACGTCGGGCACCCAGGATTGGAACGGCACCGCGCCGATCTTGAACAACAGCCCGACCGCGAGCATCGCGATCCCGAGAACCGCCAGCGTCGCGTTGTCCGGCTGCCGCGCGATCGCCTCGGCGATGCCGCCGAGGCGCACCGTGCCCGCCTGGCCGTACAGCAGCGCGACGCCGTAGAGGAAGAACGCCGAGGAGAACGCGCCGAGCAGGAAGTACTTCAGCGCCGCTTCCTGGGAGAGCAACCGCCTGTGCCGGGCCAGACCGCACAACAGATACAGCGGCAGCGACAGCACTTCGAGAGCGACGAACATGGTCAGCAGGTCGTTGGACGCCGGGAACAGCAGCAGCCCGCCGACAGCGAGCAGCGTCAGGGGAAACACCTCGGTGGTCGCGACACCCGCGCGCAGCGCCGCCGCTTCGTCCGCGCTGCCCGGCACCGCGGAGGCCTGCGGCGTGAAGGCATCGACGCCGCGTTCGAGGGTGGCGGCCGCCCGGCTCCAGGTTCCCGGGCCCGACCGCGCCCGCTGACGCGGCTGCGCTCCGCGCTCGGCGATGAACAAGATCCCCAGCAGCGACACCACCAGGATCGTGCCCTGCAGGAACAAGGTCACGCCGTCGATCGCGACCGCACCGGCGACAGCCGCGGTTTCGGTGCCCGCCAGCAGCGCCACGGCGATCAGCGCGGCGATCAAGCCCGCCACGCTCAGCACCAGATGGGTGGCATAGCGGTAAGGCCCCGCGACGAACGCTTCGGCCAGGACACCGAGCACGGCAACGCCGAACACGATGAGCATGGGCGACAGGGCGCCGTATTCGATGCTCGGCGCGGGAACGCTCGCGGCGAGCGTCGCGGTGGAGGCGAGGTCGGTCATTTGTGGGCACCTCCGGGATGGTTCGCCGATCCCGCCTCCGCCGGTGGCGCCGACGGCGCGGGATCGCTGCGGCCGATGGTGGTGAGCGTCTGGCTCACCGCGGGATCGATGAAGTCGGTCAGGACTTTCGGGTAGATGCCGAGGAACAGCAGCGCGGCGATCAGCGGGATAACGACGGCGAGTTCACGCGGAGCGAGATCCCAGATCCGTTCGTTGCCCTTCTTCACCGGTCCGGTCATCATCCGCTGGTAGAGCCACAGCACGTAGAGCGCCGCGAGCACCAGCGCGCTGGCGGCGATGACGGCGGCGAATCGGTAGCGGGTGAAGGTGCCGATCAGCACGAGGAATTCGCTGACGAACGGCGCGAGGCCGGGGAGCGACAGCGTCGCCAGACCGGCGATGAAGAACGTGCCTGCCAGCACCGGGGCCACCTTCTGCACGCCGCCGTACTCGGCGATGAGCCGGGTTCCGCGCCGCGAGACGAGGAATCCGGCCACCAGGAACAGCGCGGCGGTGGAGATGCCGTGATTGACCATGTACAGCGTCGCGCCGGTTTGCCCCTGGCTGGTCATGGCGAAGACACCGAGGATGATGAAACCGAAGTGGGAGATCGAGGTGTAGGCGATCAGGCGCATCACGTCGGTCTGCCCGATGGCCAGCAGCGCGCCGTACACGATGCCGATCACCGCGAGCGTGATCACCAGCGGCGCATAGGTGTCCGACGCGCCGGGGAACAGCAGCAGGCAGTAGCGCAGCATGCCGAAGGTGCCGACCTTGTCGACCACCGCCATCATCAGCACCGCGCTCGACGGCGTCGCGGCGACGGCGGCGTCGGGCAGCCAGGTGTGCAGCGGCCACAGCGGCGCCTTGACCGCGAAGGCGAACATGAATCCGAGGAACAGGGCATTGAGCACCGCCGGACCCGCGCCGAGCTGCCCGGCGTTGGCGGCGGCGACCACCGCGCGGAAATCGAACGTGCCCGCCGATCCCTCGCCCAATCCCTCGCGGGCGGTCAGCACGTACAACCCGATGACCGCGGCGAGCATGATCAACCCGCCGAACAGGTTGTACAGCAGGAACTTCACCGCCGCGCGTGACCGCTGCCTGCGCAGCAGCGCGTCGCCGGTGCGTGGACCGAACCCGCCGATGAGGAAGTACATCGGGATGAGCATCGCCTCGAAGAACACGTAGAACAGCAAGATGTCCAAGGCGAGGAAGGAGATCAGCACCATCGCCTCGACGAGCAGGATGAGCGCCACGTAGGTGTGGGCCACCCGTCTGCCGCTGCCGACTTCGCGTTCGTCGTGCCAGCCCGCCAGGATCAGCAGCGGCACCAGCGCCGCGGTCAGCAGCACCAGCACCAGCGCGATGCCGTCCAGTCCGAGGGTGTAACCGGCGCCGAACGCCGGAATCCACTGATGGGATTCGACGAACTGGTATTGCGCGCCGCCGGGATCGAAGCGCACCGCGAGCGCGATGCCGATACCCAGCGCCAGCACCGAGAAGCCCAGTGCCACCGCGCGTGCGAGGGTGCGCCGCGCGGCGGGCAGCGCCAGCACGATCGCCGCGCCGACCACCGGCGCCAGCCACAGCGTCGTCAACCAGGGGTATTCGTTCACCACAACCTCACCGCCAGCAGGGCGGCGGCCACGAGGGCCGCGCCGGTGAACATGGACAGGGCATAGGAGCGCACGAATCCCGACTGCACTCGCCGGGCCCGCGCGGACAATCCGCCGATCAGCGCCGCGGTGCCGTTGACGATGCCGTCGATACCGCGGTTGTCGAGGAAGACCAGCGCCCGGGTCAGGTACTGTCCCGGCCGCATGAGCGCGGTCTCGTTGACCGCGTCGCCGTACAGGTCGCGGCGCGCGGCGACGGTGAGCGCGGAGACAGCGTCGGGCGCGGTCTCGGGGACCTCACGCTGCGCGTACTGCGAGTAGGCCACCCAGACCCCCACGGCGACCACGCCCAGCGCGAGAACCGTGACCAGCGCCGCGGGAACGGTTTCGGTGCCGTGGTGGGCGCCGACGACCGGTTCGAGCCAGTTCTGCAGCGAGGAGCCGAAGACGAACACGGCCCCGGCCCCGATCGAGCCGACGGCGAGCAGGATCATCGGCCCCGTCATCACCGCGGGAGCTTCGTGCGGATGGGTGTCCGGTTTCCAGCGGCGTTCGCCGAAGAACGTCATCAGCATGACCCGCGTCATGTAGAACGCGGTCAGGCCCGCGCCGAGCAGCGTGACCAGCCCCAGTGCGACCCCGCCGAGGCCGCCTTGGTTGAACGCCGCCTCGATGATCCGGTCCTTGGAGAAGAATCCGGCGAACGGTGGCACGCCGATGATGGCGAGGTAGCCGAGGCCGAAGGTGACGTAGGTGATCGGCAACAGCGTGCGCAGTCCGCCGTAGCGGCGCATGTCGGTCTCGTCGTTCATCGCGTGCATCACCGAACCGGCGCCGAGGAACAGCCCGGCCTTGAAGAACCCGTGGGTGAGCAGATGCATGATGGCGAAGGCGTACCCGGCGGGACCGAGGCCGGCGGCCAGCACCATGTAGCCGATCTGGCTCATGGTGGAGGCGGCGAGCGCCTTCTTGATGTCGTCCTTCGCGCAGCCGATGATCGCGCCGAACAGCAGGGTGACCGCGCCGACCAGCACCACGCCGAGGCGCGCGTACGGTGCGAGATCGAAGATCGCGTTGGAACGCGCGATCAGGTACACGCCCGCGGTGACCATGGTGGCCGCGTGGATGAGCGCCGACACCGGGGTGGGGCCCTCCATCGCGTCACCGAGCCAGGATTGCAGTGGCACCTGCGCGGACTTGCCGCACGCGGCCAGCAGCAGCAACAGGCCGATCGCGGTGAGCGTGCCCTCGCCCGCGCCGGACGCGGCGCCGAACACGACGTCGAAGTCGATGGATCCGAACGTCGCGAACATGACCATCATCGCGATCGCCAGGCCCATGTCGCCGACCCGGTTGACCACGAACGCCTTCTTCGCCGCCGTTGCCGCCGACGGCTTGTGGTACCAGAACCCGATCAGCAGGTAGGAGGCCAGGCCGACGCCTTCCCAGCCGAGGTAGAGCACCAGGTAGTTGTTCGCCAGGACCAGCAGCAGCATGGCCGCGAGGAACAGGTTCAGGTAGGCGAAGAACCGCCGCCGCGCCGGATCATGGCTCATGTAGCCGATCGAGTAGACGTGGATCAGCGAGCCGACACCGGTGATCAGCAGCGCGAAACACATCGAGAGCTGGTCCAGGCGCAGCGCGAAGTCGACCTGGAGCCCGGCCACTGGGACCCAGCTGAACAGGTCCTGGTGCACCGCGCGGTCGGCGGTGTCGCGCCCGAGCATGTCCGTGAACGCCAGCGCGGCGACCACGAACGAGGCCAGGGCCAGCGCGGTGCCGAGCAGATGACCCCACTTGTCGGCGTGACGTCCGGTCAGCAGCAGGACGATGGCGCCCGCCAGGGGGAGGGCGGGCAGCAGCCACAGCGTCGCGGTGTCCACGTCAGAACTTCAGCGCGCTGGCGTCGTCGACCGAGGTCGAGCGGCGGGTACGGAAGATGGTCATGATGATGGCCAAGCCGACGACCACCTCGGCCGCCGCGACCACCATCGTGAAGAACGCGAACACCTGTCCGTCGAGGTTCTCGTGCATCCTGGCGAAGGTGACGAACGTGAGATTCACCGCGTTGAGCATCAACTCCACGCACATGAACACGACGATGGCGTTGCGCCGCAGCAGCACTCCGGCCGCTCCGATCGTGAACAGCAGGGCGGACAGGAACAGGTAGTTCTCGGGATTCACCGGTTGCCTTCCTCGTCGCTGGGTGTGTCGGTCCCGTCCGGTGCGGGCGTGGTGCCGACCGAGATGACGGCCGCTTCGGTGAGCGCCCTGGTGCGGCGGTGCCGCAGGATGGTGCTGACCGACAGTTCCTCGAACGACCCGTCGGGCAGCCGCGCGGGGATGTCCACCGCGTTGTGCCTGGCGTAGACGCCGGGGGTGGGCAGTGGTGTGGCGCGGTGGCCTTGCTCGCGGAACCTGCGCCGCGACAGCTCGCGCTGGTCGGTGCGGGGGCCGAAGTGCTCGCGGTGGGCGAGCACCATGGCGCCGATGGTGGCGGTGATCAGCAGGGCGCCGGTGAGTTCGAAGGCCCACACGTAGCGCAGGAAGATCAGTTCGGCCAATTCGGCGATCACGTTGCGTCCGGGAAAACCCCTGGCGGGGAGAGTGATGCCGGATTCGCGCACGCCGTGGGCGATGCCGCTGCTGAGCAGCAACCCGAAACCGACGCCGACCGCGGCGGCGGCGAGCCGCTGGCCGCGGATGGTCTCCTTCAAGGATTCGGCGGAGTCGACGCCGACGAGCATCAGCACGAACAGGAACAGCATCATCACCGCGCCGGTGTAGACCACGATCTGCACGATGCCGAGGAACAGGGCGTCCTGGGCGATGTAGAACGCGGCCAGCGCGATCATCGTGGCGGCCAGGCACAGTGCGGAGTGCACCGCCTTGGGGGCGAACACCATGCCGAGGGCGCCGAGTACGGCCAGCGGGGCGAGAATCCAGAACTGGACGGTCTCCCCGGTGGAGGCGCGGGTCAATGGCTCCGCGGCCAGGATCAGTTCGGTCACCGTGTCGCTCCTTCCACACCGGCGGCGGCAGGTCGGCGGGGCACATCGGTCGCCGTGGCTCCGTTGGGGGCCGGCGCGGCGCCCGGCACTCGGCCGAGGTAGTAGTCCGCCTCGTCGGCGCCGGGGTGCATGGCGTGCGGCGGCGCGGTCATTCCCGGTTGCAGCGGGGCGAGCAAGCGGTCCTTCTCGTAGATCAGATCGGCCCGGTTGTCGTCGGTCATCTCGTAGTCGTTGGTCATCGTCAGCGCCCGGGTGGGGCAGGCTTCGATGCACAAGCCGCAGCCGATGCAGCGCAGGTAGTTGATCTGATAGACCCGGCCGTATCGTTCACCGGGCGAATACCGTTCGGTCTCGGTGTTGTCGGCGCCCTCGACATAGATCGCGTCGGCGGGGCAGGCCCACGCGCACAGCTCGCAGCCGATGCACTTCTCCAACCCGTCGGGATGCCGGTTGAGCTGGTGCCTGCCGTGGTAGCGCGGCGCGGTCGGCGTCTTCTGCTCGGGATAGAACTCGGTGTTCGGCTTCTTGAACATGGTGCCCGCGGTGACGGCGAACCCGGCCAGCGGCTCGAACAGCCCGGCTTTGGCGCGGGTGGCGTCGCGGGCGTGCGCGTCGGCGGGCAGCGGCGGAACCGGGAAGCCGAGGAAGACCGTCGAGTCGGTGCCGTCCGCTGCCACGGGTTCCTCGACCGGTGGTGGCGCCGCCTGCGCTCGGCCGGCGCGCAGGAACTGCAGCACCAGCAGGCCGGTGACCACCAGGCCGCCGATCACCAGGATGGGGGTTTGCACCCGGTAGCCCTCGGCTTGCAGCACCCGCGCGGTGGCCACCACCATGACCCAGGCCAGCGAGGTCGGGATCAGCAGTTTCCAGCCGAGATTCATGAACTGGTCGTAGCGTAGCCGTGGCAGCGTGCCGCGCAGCCAGATGAACACGAACAGGAACGTCCAGACTTTCGCGGTGAACCACAGCACCGGCCACCAGCCGGAATTCGCGCCGTCCCACATGTTCAACGGCCATGGCGCGTGCCAGCCGCCAAGGAACAGGGTGGTGGCCAGCGCGGACACCGTCCCCATGTTGACGTACTCGGCCAGCATGAACATCGCGAACTTGAGCGAGGAGTACTCGGTGTGGAAGCCGCCGACCAGCTCGCCTTCGGCCTCGGGCAGGTCGAACGGCGCGCGGTTGGTCTCGCCGACCATCGAGACGCAGTAGATCAGGAACGACGGCAGCAGCAGGAACACATACCAGGTGCCTTCTTGCGCGGACACGATGCCTGAGGTGGCCATGGTGCCCGTGAGCAGGAACACCGTCGCGAAGCACAGCGCCATCGCGATCTCGTAGGAGATGACCTGCGCGGTCGAGCGCAGCCCGCCCAGCAGCGGGTAGGTGGAGCCCGAGGACCATCCGGCCAGCACGATGCCGTAGACGCCGATGGAGGTGATCGCGAGGATGTACAGCACCGCCACCGGCAGATCGGTCAGCTGCAGCGGAGTGGTGACACCGAAGAAGGACACTTCCGGTCCGAACGGGATGACCGCGAAGGCCATGAAGGCGGGCACCACCGAGATGACCGGCGCCAGGATGTAGATCGGCTTGTCCACGATCGCCGGGACGATGTCCTCTTTGAGGGCCATCTTCACGCCGTCGGCGATGCTCTGCAACGAACCGAACGGCCCGGTGCGGTTCGGGCCGATACGCATCTGCATGCGCGCCACGATCTTTCGTTCCGCCAGCACCGCGACCAGCGGGATCAGCATCAGGTAGACGAAGACCGCCAGCGCTTTGACGATCACCAGCCACAGGGGGTCGTGCCCGAAGCCCGCGGGTGCGTAGGGATCGGCGGCGGTGTCGGTCACCGTGGAGGCCAGGACGAGCGTGGCGAGATCACTCATGGCGGTGCTCCTTCATCCTCTCGTCGGCGTGCCGCAGCTGCACGATCGCGCCGGGCTGGACGCCGAGTTGCTCGGCGATGGAGCAGCCGGGCGAGTGCTGCGGCAGCCAGACCACGCGGTCGGGCAGGTCGCTGATCAGCAGGGGAAGCGTGACCGCGCCGCGGCTGGTGGCGACGGTGACCGGATCGTCGGGCTGCACGCCGATCTCGGCGGCGGTGGCCGCCGACAGCCGCACCACCGGAGGCCGGGCGATGCCGGCCAGGTTGGGTTCGCCGTCCTGCATGCGCCCCTCGTCCAGCAGCATGCGCCAGCCGGCGAGCACCGCCGTTCCTGGTTCCGGCCGCGGCAGCGGGTTCGGCGCATGGGTGGGTGCGGTGACGGGCGTGCCGTCCCACGCGCCGAGTTCGTCGAGTTCGGCGCGGGCGGAGTCGATGTCGGGCAGACCCAGGCGCACCGACATCTCGGCGGCGATGGCGTGCAGCACGCGCTGATCCGACAGCGGCGCGGCCTGGCGGCGCACCATGTCGTCGCCGAGCGCGGCGGCGAACGGGCGCGGCCTGCCCTCCCAGGTGCGGAAGGTGCCGGATTTCTCCATCGCCGTGGCCACCGGGAACACCACGTCGGCGCGTTCGGTGACGGCGCTGCGGCGCAGTTCCAGGCTCACCACGAATCTGGCGGCGTCGATGGCGGCCAGCGCGGCGGCCGGGTCGGGCAGGTCGGCGACGTCGACTCCGCCGATGACCAGCGCGCCGAGGCCGGGCGCCGCCTCCAGGATGGCCGTCGTGTCGCGGCCGGCGCCCACCGGCAGTTCCGGCACGTTCCAGACGGTCCTGACCTGTTGGCGGGCGCGGGGATCGGCGACCGGCCTGCCGCCGGGAAGCAGGCCGGGCATGGCGCCCGCTTCCACCGCGCCGCGTTCGCCCGCCCGGCGCGGCACCCAGGCGAGGGCGGCGCCGGTCTCATCGGCGAGCCGCACGGCGGCCGACAACGCGCCCGCGACGGCCGCCATGCGCTCGCCGACCATGATCACCGCACCCGGTTCGCGCAGCAGCCGGGCCAGGTCGGCCAGCTGGGCGGGATCCGCACCGGGCGTGGTGATCTCGCCGGTGCGGATCGCGTCGAGCAGATGCGGTTCGGCGCCGGGCACGGTGCGCATCAGCCGTCCGGACATGCGCTCGAGCCCGCGCGATGAGTACGGCGCCAGCGCATAGATCGGCAGGCCGCGCTTGCGGGCGGCCTTGCGCAACCGCAGGTAGACGATCGGTGACTCTTCTTCGGGTTCGAATCCGACCAGCAGCACGACCGGCGCGGCTTCCATGCTGTCGTAGGTGACCGCGGGGTCCTGGCCCGCGACGCGGGCGGCGAGGAAGTCGGCCTCCTCCGCCGAATGCGCCCGGGACCGGAAATCGATGTCGTTGGTGCCGAGGGCGACTCGCGCGAACTTGGCGTAGGCGTAGGCGTCCTCCTCGGTGACCCGGCCGCCGACCAGGACCCCCGCGTTACCGAAGGACGCGGCCAGTCCCTCCGCTGCCGCGGCCAGCGCCTGCGACCACGAGGCGGGGGTGAGTTCGCCGTCCCAGCCGCGCACCAAGGGGGTGGTGAGCCGGTCGGGCTCGGTGGCATAGGTGAAGGCCCACCGGCCCTTGTCGCAGTTCCACTCCTCGTTGACCTGCGGGTCGTCGCCGGCCAGCCGGCGCAGGACCTTGCCGCGGCGGTGGTCGGTGCGCTGGGCGCAGCCGGAGGCGCAGTGCTCGCAGACGTTCGGGCTGGACACCAGGTCGAACGGGCGTGCCCGGAATCGGTAGGCGGTGCCGGTGAGCGCGCCGACCGGGCAGATCTGCACGGTGTTGCCGGAGAAGTAGGAGTCCAGCGGTTCGGCCTGCGCGGTGCCGACCTGTTGCAGCGCGCCGCGATCCATCAGCTCGATGAACGGATCGCCGGCGATCTGCTGGGAGAAGCGGGTGCAGCGGGCGCACAGCACGCAGCGTTCGCGGTCCAGCAGCACGGCCGTGGACAGCGGAATCGGTTTGGGGTAGGTGCGTTTGCGGCCGTCGAATCGGGATTCGGCGCGGCCGGTGGACATCGCCTGGTTCTGCAGCGGGCACTCGCCGCCCTTGTCGCACACCGGGCAGTCGAGCGGATGGTTGATCAGCAGCAGCTCCATCACGCCCTCCTGCGCCTTGTCGGCGGCGGGGGAGGTGAGCTGGGTGCGCACCACCATGCCGTCGGCGACGGCCATCGTGCAGGAGGCGACCGGTTTGCGCTGCCCTTCGACGTCGACCAGGCATTGGCGGCAGGCGCCGACCGGGTCGAGCAGGGGATGGTCGCAGAAGCGGGGGATCTGGATGCCGATCAGTTCGGCGGCCCGGATCAGCAGCGTGCCGGGCGGCACGCTGACGGCGGTGTCGTCGATGGTCACGGTCACCAGGTCGGTGGGCGCGGGGCCGCCGTTGTCGTCACGCACGGTGGCGGGCCCGCTCGCCGCACGGCCGCCACCCCTGATCGCATCGCTGCGCGATACCGGTTTCATCGGACCTCTTCTCCTGACTCCGCCCATGCCGTGCTGCGCGCCGGATCGAACGGGCAGCCGCCGAGCCGCAGGTGTTCGGCGTACTCCGCGCGGAAGTACTTCAGCGAGGAGACGATCGGGCTGGCCGCGCCGTCGCCGAGGGCGCAGAACGACTTGCCGTTGATGGTGTCGCTGATGTCGAGCAGCTTGTCCAGGTCGGACGCGACGCCGGTGCCCGCCTCGATGCGTTGCAGCAGCTGCACCAGCCAGTAGGTGCCCTCCCGGCACGGGGTGCACTTGCCGCAGGACTCGTGGGCGTAGAACTCCGTCCAGCGCAGCACCGCCCGCACCACGCAGGTGGTGTCGTCGAAGATCTGCAAAGCCTTGGTGCCGAGCATGGATCCCGCGCCGGCGACGCCTTCGTAGTCGAGCGGCACGTCGAGGTGTTCCTCGGTGAACAGCGGCGTCGACGAGCCGCCCGGCGTCCAGAACTTCACCCGATGCCCGGCGCGCACGCCGCCCGCGTAACCGAGCAGCTCGCGCAACGTGACGCCCAGCGGCGCCTCGTACTGCCCCGGCCGCGTCACGTGACCCGACAGCGAGTAGAGGGTGAAGCCGGGCGATCGCTCACTGCCCATGGACCGGAACCACGCGATGCCGTTGCGGATGATGGGCGGCACGCTGGCGATGGACTCTACGTTGTTCACCACGGTCGGGCAGGCGTACAGGCCTGCGACGGCGGGGAACGGCGGGCGCAGCCGAGGCTGGCCGCGGCGGCCTTCCAGCGAGTCCAGCAGCGCGGTCTCCTCACCGCAGATGTAGGCGCCCGCTCCCGCGTGCACGATCAGTTCCAGGTCGTAGCCGGAACCGAGGATGTCGTGACCGAGGAAACCCGCTTCGTAGGCCTGGGCCACCGCGGCCTGCAGCCGCCGCAGCACCGGAACGACTTCGCCGCGCAGGTAGATGAACGCGTGCGCCGCGCGGATGGCGTAGGCGGCGATGACGACGCCTTCGATCAGCGCGTGCGGCGCGGCCAGCATGAGCGGAATGTCCTTGCAGGTGCCGGGTTCCGACTCGTCTGCGTTCACCACCAGGTAGTGCGGTTTGGTGACGCCGTCGGGCCCGGGGCCCTGCGGGATGAAGCTCCATTTCATGCCGGTGGGGAAGCCCGCGCCGCCGCGCCCGCGCAGGCCCGCGTCCTTGACCGTCTGGATGACCTGATCCGGCTCCATCCGCAGTGCGGCGCGCAGCGCTTGATAGCCGTCGTGGCGCAGGTAGGTGTCCATCGTCCAGGACTGCGGGTCGTCCCAGTAGGTGCTCAACACCGGGGTGAGCGTCATCGCGTGCCCTCCGCGTCCGTCTCGGCCGCGGGGGCACGCATGCCCTGCTCGCGGGCGACCCGCAGACCGGCGAGCGTCGCCTCACCGGCCGCGCCGTCGAGCACACCGGGGCGCTCGTCGGGGAACCCGGCGAGGATGCGCGCGGTCTGCTTGAACGTGCACAGCGGCGCGCCCCTGGTCGGGGTGACCTGTTGCCCGGCCCGCAGCGCGTCCACCAACGCTCGCGCGGACTCGGGGGTCTGGTTGTCGAAGAACTCCCAGTTCACCATGATCACCGGCGCGAAGTCGCAGGCCGCGTTGCACTCGACGTGCTCGAGCGTGATCGACCCGTCCGCCGTGGTCTCGCCGTGCCCGATGCCGAGATGGCGCTCGAGCGCGGCGAGGATTGCGTCGCCGCCCATGACCGCGCAGAGGGTGTTGGTGCAGACGCCGACGTGGTAGTCACCGGTGGGTGTGCGCCGGAACATCGAATAGAAGGTGGCGACCGCGGTGACTTCGGCGCCGGTCAGGCCCAATTGCTCGGCGCAGAACTCGATTCCGGTGCCGGTGACGTAGCCCTCCTCGGACTGCACCAGGTGCAGCAGGGGCAGCAGCGCCGAACGCGGATGCGGGTAACGCGCGATGATCTCCTTGGCGTCGGTCTCGAGCCGTTCGCGCACGAAGGGCTGATAGGGCTCGGGGCGGGTACTGAGCTTCAGCAGGACTTGCGTCCCGCCGGTCGCGTAGCCGCCGTTGGGGGTGTCGCCGTGCGTTGCCGGGTTCATCGGTCCACTCCGCCCATGACGGGGTCGATGCTGGCGACCGAGGCGATGACGTCGGCGACCATGCCGCCCTCGCACATCGCCGCGACCGCTTGCAGATTGGTGAACGAGGGGTCGCGATAGTGCACCCGGTAGGGCCTGGTGCCGCCGTCGCTGACCATGTGCACGCCCAGTTCGCCGCGCGGTGACTCCACGGCCGCGTACACCTGGCCCGCGGGCACGCGGATGCCTTCGGTGACCAGCTTGAAGTGGTGGATCAGGCCCTCCATGGACGTGCCCATGATCTTGCCGATGTGCGCGGGGGAGTTACCCAGTCCGTCGGCGCCGAGTTGCAGGTCGGCGGGCCAGGCGATCTTCTTGTCGTCGATCATCACCGGTCCCGGCCGGAGCCGGTCCAGGCACTGCTCGACGATCTTCAGCGATTCCTTCATCTCATCCACCCGGATGACGTAGCGGCCGTAGCAGTCGCATCCGGTGGTGGTGGGGACGTCGAATTCGTAGTTCTCGTAGCCGCAGTAGGGCTGGGCTTTGCGCAGGTCGTGTGGCAGGCCGGTGGCGCGCAGCACGGGGCCGGTGATGCCGAGGGCCATGCAGCCCTGCAGGTCGAGATAGCCGATGTTCTGGGTGCGTGCCTTCCAGATCGGGTTGGCGGTGAGCAGGTGCTCCATGTCGCGCAGCCGTTTGGGCAGCAGCGCGAGCAGTTCGCGCACTTTGGTGACGCCGTCCTCGGGCAGGTCCTGGGCCAGGCCGCCGGGGCGGATGAACGCGTGGTTCATGCGCAGACCGGTGATCGTCTCGAACACGTCGAGGATCAGCTCGCGTTCGCGGAAGCCGAACAGCATCGGCGTCAGCGCGCCGAGCTCCATGCCGCCGGTGGCCAGGGCGACCAGGTGCGAGGAGATGCGGTTGAGCTCCATCAGCAGCACGCGCACGATCGTGGCGCGCTCTGGGATCTGTTCGGTGATGTCGAGCAGCTTCTCCACGCCCAGGCAGTACGCCGTCTCGTTGAAGAACGGCGACAGGTAGTCCATCCGGGTGACGAAGGTGACGCCCTGGGTCCAGTTGCGGAATTCGAGATTCTTCTCGATTCCGGTGTGCAGGTAGCCGATGCCGCAGCGGGCTTCGGTGACGGTTTCGCCTTCGATCTCCAGGATCAGCCGCAGCACGCCGTGGGTGGACGGATGCTGCGGGCCCATGTTGACGACGATGCGTTCTTCGCCCGCGCCGGACAGCGTCTCGGCCACCTGGTCCCAGTCCTGCCCCGCGACGGTGACCGTGGCGGGCTCGGGGGAGGTGACCTCGGGTTCGGTGTCGGTGTCGTGCATCAGCTGTATGCCCTCCGCTCGTCGGGCGGCGGGATGCGCGCGCCCTTGTATTCGACCGGGATCCCGCCGAGCGGGTAGTCCTTGCGCTGGGGGTGGCCGCGCCAGTCGTCCGGCATGGTGATCCGGGTCAGCGAGGGGTGCCCGTCGAACCGGATGCCGAAGAAGTCGTAGGTTTCGCGCTCGTGCCAGTCGGTGGTGGGATACACCTCGTAGAGCGAGGGGATGTGCGGATCGGCGTCCGGCGCGGCGACCTCCACCCGTAGGCGGCGGTTGTGCGTGATCGACATGAGGTGGTAGACGGCGTGCAGTTCACGGCCGGAATCCTCCGGATAGTGCACGCCGTTCACACCGAGGCAGAGTTCGAAACGCAAAGCGGGGTCGTCCCGCAGCGCGCGGGCCACCACGGGCAGCTGCTCCCGGCGCACGTGCAGGGTTAGCTCGCCGCGGAAGACGATCACCTTCTCCAGCGCCGCCTCCGGACGGGAGCCGGCGGCGGTGAGCGCGGCGCGCAGCGCGTCGACGACCTCGTCGAAGTACCCGCCGTAGGGTGGCGGCGTGCCGCCGGGCAGGGTGACCGGGCGGACCAGGCGGCCGTAACCGGAGGTGTCGCCGGTGCCGGTGACGCCGAACATGCCGCGGCGCACGCCGATGACGTCGGCCTCAGGCGGTACGGAATCCTCCTCCGGCAGTGTGCCTTCCGGCCCCGCGGTGGCCGCGGCATCGATCGCGTCGTGCGCGGGCGGGGTCTCGGTGTCGTCGGGGGTGTCGAAGGTCATCGCAGCAGACCCTCCATCCGGATGGTCGGCGTCGAGGCGAGCGCGGCCTGTTCGGCGGCGCGGACGGCTTCCTCGCGGTTGACGCCGAGCGGCATCTGTTGAATCTTGGCGTGCAGTGCCAGGATCGCGTTCAGCAGCATCTCCGGCCGGGGCGGGCAGCCGGGCAGGTAGATGTCCACCGGCACCACGTGATCGACGCCCTGCACGATGGCGTAGTTGTTGAACATCCCTCCGGATGAGGCGCAGACGCCCATCGCGAGCACCCATTTCGGTTCGGTCATCTGGTCGTAGACCTGGCGCAGCACCGGAGCCATCTTCTGGCTCACCCGGCCCGCGACGATCATCAGATCGGCCTGCCGCGGCGAGGCGCGGAAGGCCTCCATGCCGAAGCGGGCGATGTCGAATCGGCCCCCGCCGGTGGCCATCATCTCGATGGCGCAGCAGGCCAGCCCGAAGGTGGCCGGCCACAGGGAGCCCTTGCGCAGGTATCCGGCGAAATCCTCGACCGTGCTCAGCAGGAAGCCGCTGGGCAGTTTTTCCTCGAGACCCATGTTCTACTGACTCGCTTCCATTCGTCGGCTACGAAATCGGCTGCCGGGCGGTCACTCCCAGCTGAGCCCACCCCGCCGCCATTCGTAGGCGTAGGCCACCGAGACGTTGACGATGAACAACGCCATCGCGGCCAGACCGAAGAGACCGAGCGCATCGAAGTGGACTGCCCACGGGTAGAGGAACACGATCTCGATGTCGAAGATGATGAACAGCATGGCGGTGAGGTAGTACTTCACCGGAAAGCGTTGCCCGGTAACGTTTCCCGGCCCGCCCGCGACGGCGTGGGGCGTCGGCTCGATACCGCATTCGTAGGGTTCGAGCTTGGCCCGGTTGCGTCGTTTCGGACCGACCAGGGCGGACAGGACGATGGAGAACAACGCGAACGCCGCCGCGATCGCGCCGAGTACAAGCGTCGGCACCTCGATGTTCACGACTGCACTTCCCCTCCTTGCGAGCGGCAGATAACAGCGTCCGAGGCGGGCTGACGTCGTTGTCCGCCTCGGCCAGACTCGCCCCTCGGCTCCACCCGGGGACGGTCATTACCGGATCCGTCTCCGTGTGAGATAGGGCACAGCCTACAACTGAACGGGCGGCCCGCAGCGCGTTTGGCGACGGCGTTTGATCGAATTCAGTACAAGCATTTATGACCGAAACGGTGGTAATCCGCGCGGAGCGTCCGCAGGGTTGGGTGAACGGTCAGTTGGAAGCCTGAGATGTCGGGTTTCGCGACGTCAAATGTGGTCCCGAGCGGGTTCGCAGTCGGGAAGGGCGACAATTGTGTGACACACGGGGCCGTGGGCGCGCAGGGCGTCCGCCAGGAGCCGGCACGCCCGAGCAAACTAATTCATGATCGCTATGAATGGCCGGTGCGATCAGGCTGCCGTGCGGTTGCGCAGCAGAGCGACGACGGCCTCGGTGAGCCGCAGTGGATCGATGGGATGCGCCACCGCCGCCTCCGCCCGTGACCAGCTGGCCAGCCATGCGTCGTCGGGCCTGCCGGTGAGCACCAGCAGCGGCGGGCACGGATCGACTTCGTCCTTCAACTGCTTGGCGATGCCGAGCCCACCTGCCGGGGAGGCCTCGCCGTCGAGCACAGCCAAGTCGATGCCGCCTGCGTCCAGTTGCGCGATCACCACGGGGGCGGTGGCGACCTCCAGATACTCGAACTCCGGTAGCTCCGCGCTCGGACGCTTGCCCAAGGCCTGGATCACCTGGCGCCTGGTGTCGGCGTCGTTGCTGTACACGAGAACCCGCAGCGGGGTGGAACGAGGAGAATCGGCCACGAACGGCATGGTACGTCCGCGACGGCGCACCGCGTGGCAGGTTCGGCGCAGATGATTCGCGCGCGTCGTGCACCGCGCGTCACCAGTGCAGTCGTCCCCCGAAAGCCGATGGCAAGCAGTTGACAAGAATCTGCCGGTAGAGTCCGGCCAATGCGGGGAGACATCACGCAGGCCCTCGTCGACACCGACGTTTGGACCGATGAAATGCTTGGCGGCGCCGGGATTCCGGTGATCGACGTACCGTTCGTGACCATCGGCAGCGGGATCGGGTCCTTCGTCACCTACGACACGCTCCGGATCTTCGGCGTGCCCGCGGAGGCGATGGCGGTGCTCGGTCCCCAGGAGCACCCGTGGGCCTCCTACGAGTATCTCACCAGGGTGTCTCAGATCCCCCGCGGCGAGCGCCTGCGCAGCGACTCCGCCTCCACCCCGGACAACATCTGGGGCTTCCCGTCCTACGCGGTGCGGGAGGCGATCGCCGACAAGTCGATCAAGGCGCTGTGGAACGTTTTGGTCGAGCCGATCTTCGCCAACTACTACACCCCGCGGGCGGGCCAGGCGTTCGAGTCCATGGAGCGGGAATTCCACCGCATCGGCTACGCCCGCTCCTTGCACCGCGGGCACGTGCGCATGGTCCGCAAGCGCCACGGCGGCGGGTACTTCACCATCCTCACTCCACCCGCCGGATCGACGCCGACCAAACGCGTCGCATTCCGCAGTACGTATGTCCATGTGGCCGTGGGCTATCCGGGCCTCAAGCTGCTGCCGGACCTGCAGGAGTATCGCGAGACCCATCGTGACCCGACGCGTGTGGTCAACGCCTACGAGCCGCACGAGCACGTCTACCAGGCGCTGCAACGGCGGCCCGGTACCGTGCTGATCCGCGGCAGCGGGATCGTGGCCAGCCGCGTCCTGCAACGGCTCATCGACGATCGGGACAAATACCGCCTCGACACCCGGATCCTGCACCTGTTCCGCACCTATATCGCCGGACCGCACGGCAAGAACGTCTTCAGCAGGCGCAAGGGCGGCGACGGGTGGGCCTACCAGGGCTTCAACTATCCGAAGTCGGTGTGGGGCGGTCAGCTCAAGCAGAAGGTGCGGCGGCTGCAAGGCGAGGAACGGGCGCGGGCGTACAAGGAGATCTCCGGCACCAACACCCCCATCCGCGACAACTGGCAGGAACAGTTGCGCCGCGGTCGCCGGGAGGGGTGGTACCAGGTGATGGCGGGCACGATGCGTGCCCCGCGTCCGGCCGCGGGACGGCAAGGCGTGGTCGCCACGATTCTCCCGGACGCCGGTGCGCCGCTGCCGTTTCCCCCGCCGACGCAACCGTTCGACACGACCGTCGACTACATCATCGACTGCACGGGCCTGGAAGCCGACATCCGCGAGCACCGGCTGCTGGCAGATCTGCTCGATCACGCCGGCGCGGGTCGCAATCCGCTCGGCAGGCTCGACGTGGACACGACCTTCGAGCTGATCGGCACCCGCAGCGGGGCGGGACGGATGTACGCCTCCGGCAGCGCGACGCTCGGCGGGCCGTTCGTGGGCGTGGACACCTTCCTCGGCTTGCAGATCGCCGCGCAGGAGATCGCCGACGACCTGGCCGCGGTCGGGTTCTGCCGGAGGATGGGTCCGCTGCGCTCGACGCGGCAATGGTGGCTGTGGGTTACGAACGAGAAGATCTGAACAATGCTCCCAACTTTGAACGGGCGAATCCAGACCCGCCTGCTCGCGCTGAGCGTGATCGGCTTCGTCGTCGCGCTGCTGATCACCCCGTTGCTGCCGACCGGCTCGCTGAGCATCGGGCAGGCCTACCGGGTGACGCTGTCGGTGCTGCTGGCCACCGTTCTGGTCGGTGTGCTCTGGGAACTGCTCTACCATCTGCTGCAGCAGTTCCGCTGGGAAAAGGACTGGCCGACCCTGTTCGGTCTGGTCACCATCCTGAATGAAGGAGTGCTGATCTGGGTGCTGGTGCGCTACACCACGATGGTGCTGCCCGAGCATCTGCGCCCGTCGCTCACCGCCTTCCTGCTCCAGTTCGTCATCACGTGGATCGTCTTCTGGCTGATCGTGAACGGGCCGATGCGGGTGGTGTTCCATCGGTGGCGCTTCCAAGGCGGCCGATTCCTGTGAGCGCGCAGATCGAGGTGTTACCGGGCGCCCACCTGGTGGCGAGCGCCAGCGGCGCCGTAGTGGTCGTCGCGCACCGGAGCGACGGACCGGTCACGGCGGACACGGTCGCGGCCCGCACGATGACGGCGCTGCTGGACATCGTGGGCGAAGCCGTCGCGCGTGACCGCCGTAGCGGGCGGGCGGTGGCGCGGCTGGCCACGACCTGGCTGATGGGCTTGTCCAACGGCGAGGAGGACGAGGTCGAATTCGGCGTGATCACGCCGGTGGACGACGGACTCGCGGTGTTCCTGCACGGGGGCATCACCGCGGTGCTCGCCGGGCCGGGCCACACGGAGGTGCTGCGCGGCCGGGACGCCGGATTCACCGTCGACCGGATGGTGACGCCCGCACCCGGCAGCGGCGCGGGACTGTTCGTGGACGAGGCGGGTTGGGCCGCGGAATCGCTGCCGGAGCGCGGGATCCTCTCGCTCGGCGCCGGGACCGCACCTGGATCGGGAGCGGTGTTGTGGTCGGCCGCGATCGGTGACGAGCCGCGCGGCCACGGCGTCACCGAGGGGCTGCGGCACCCGCACGCTGGATCCACACCGCACGCCGAACCGGAGCCGACCGGTGAACCGCGGCGAACCGCGGAGCCGCCGCACGCCGCGCCACGACCGGCGTCCGAACCGCATCCCGTTCAGGCCCCGCCGCCGATGCCGGGTCCGAATGTGACCGCCGCACCGCAGGCGGCGCCGCAATCACACCGTTCCGGTGCGCAGCCGGGTTCCGACACGCCCGCGGCCCAACCACGGCGAGCGCCGAGCTTGCGTAAAGGCGAGGACTCCGTTGATGCCGCGACGGAAATCGATCTCCATGCGCCGTCGCGGCGCGCCACGCCACGCGATGGCGTGACACCCGCCGCGCAGCCGATTCCGCCGGCGCCACCGCCCGCACACCGCACGGATCGGGATCACGCGATCGCCAACGACGCGAACCTCGCCGAGACCGTGGCGCCCTCGGCCGGAGTCGTCGCGGCCGCGCTCGGTTCGACCGGATCGAACACGATGGGGCATCGGGTGATCGTGCAGGGTTTCCAGTGCGCCCGGCGTCATCACAACGATCCGCGAGTGTCGTTCTGCGCGGTGTGCGGCATCCGGATGGATCAGCTCACCTGCGTGCTCAGCGCAGGGGTGCGCCCACCGCTCGGTGTGCTGCTGCTGGACGACGGCACGTCGTTCGTCCTGGACAGCGACTGCGTTCTCGGTCGCGAGCCGGAACATTCGGAGGCGGTCGCGCGTGGTGCGCGGCCGGTGCGGCTGGAGGACAGCTCGGGCGGAATGTCACGGGCGCACGCGGAGATCCGCCTGCTCGACTGGGATGTCACGGTCGTGGACGGCGGCTCGACCAACGGCACCCACATCCGTCATCCCGGCCGCCAGGACTGGGTCCGGGCGGTGCCGGGCCAGCCGATCGTCCTCGCACCGGGCGCGCAGATCCAACTGGGCGGACGCGTCCTGACCTTCGACTCCCAGCACGGCCAGCTGTAGCGGCGGGCGGCGGCGATCGGCGCGCTCAGATGCGGCGGAAGCGGATGATGCCAGACCACGGGTTGCGCATGGGTTTGCGGGGGTCGGGCTGGGGCAGGTAGGTGAACGGCCGCAGGTACCACGGCGCCCGGCGGAACTTGCGGGCGTGCAGCAGCAGGCTCTCGAGCTCGATCGGCTGCCAGCCCAGGTCTTCGAAGAAGCGGACGCCGTTGGCGGGCTCGAACTTCATCGGGGCGTTGGCGAAGGTGTCCCCGGAGCGCATCTTGCGCATCCCGAGACTCAAATCCAGCAACCACCAGGCGATCTCGGGGCGGGACAGTGCGGCGGCAAGGTCGGTGACCGTCGGCGGGTCGAGGTACATCAGCAGGCCCTCGGTGAGTACCAGGGCTTTCGACGCGGGGGCGGTGACCGGGCCGATCGCGCCGAGCGCCTCGTCGAGGAACTTCGCCCGCGCGTCCGGATCGGCGAGATCGACCGCTCGGCGGATGAGCACGCAGTGCGGCGTCTCACCGGCGAGGGCGCTGTCCTTCTCCGCGACGAGCTCGGGCAGGTCGGCCTCGATCCACAGCAAATCGTCGGGCAGCGCGAGCCGATAGGGGCGGGTGTCCAGGCCTGCGGCGAGGTTGAGGACGCGGTCGCAGCCTTCGCCGATCGCGGTGGCGACGAGGTCGTCGATCAACTTGGTCCGTGTGACGATCGGCCACCCGCCGCGCATCACCGGGGGTGCGTTGTCGGCGATGGCGTGGCCGCGTTCGCCGGCCAGCCGGTCGGCGAGCGGGTCGCGGAACAGCGCGTCCGGGCGCTCGGTCTCGCGTGCCCGGTAGGCCGCGACCCAGCGAGCGGTGTCCGAGACGTTGGACGGTACTTCCCCTCCGGTCATGCGAGCCAGTCTGTCACATCCAGCCAGCGGATTCCGCGCCGATCGTGGGCTTGTCGGTGGCGGCTTCAATGGGGGTGGAATGCGGCGGAGCCGGCCTCGGCGGCGTCGAGCAGGTGTGCCAGGAACAGGCGGGTGGTCGGCGTCGGGGTGCGGGTGGTGACGGCGTGCCACGGACGATCCAGCGGGGTGCCATCGACCGGGAGCACGCGCAGCACGCCGTTGTCCAGGTCCTGGGAGATGGCGTCGCTGTGGATCAAGGTCACGCCCAGTCCTTCGCGCGCGGCGGCCAGGACGGCGCCGTGGGATCCGAGGGTGAGCGTGGGCGGTTCGATCCGGAGCTGATCGAGCAAGCCGAGGGTGGCCTCGCGGGTGCCGGAACCGCGCCCGCGCAGCAGCCAGGTGGCGTGCAGCGGGTCGAGTTCGGGCAGGCCGACCACGACCAGGCTGCTCGGCCGACGGGCGCGCACCACCAGCCCGGTGTCGCGCGGCGGGCGCCCCGCGATGACGAGATCCGTTTCGTGATGCTGCAATTCGAGGAACAGCGCGTCGCGCGGATGCACCGACAGGCTCAGTTCGATGTCGGGGAACCGGCGGCGGAACGACGCGAGCGGCCGCAGCAGGATGTACTCGCCCGCGGTGGCGACCACGCCGATCCGCAGGCGCCCGGTCTCGGCGCGGCGCACGGCGGCCTGCGCCTCCTGCATCAACCCGAGGATGCCGCGGCAGTACTCGGCGTAGACCCGCCCGGCCTCGGTGAGCGCGATGCCGCGCCCGGCCTTCGCGACGAGCTTGGCCCCCAGCTGTTTCTCGACGTGTGCGACGGCCGCGGAGACGGCGGCCTCGGTGATGTGCAGTTGCGCCGCGGCGCGGCGAACGCTGCCGTGGCGGGCGACGGCCAGGAAGGTTTCCATCCGAGCCGCGGTCACCATACCCACCGGAAAACGGTAACAAACTCAACGAATACGTTGAATATCGCGAGGAACAATCAAATTGTTTGTCGGAATGCGGCCGGTCATCCTGGAAATCTCGAGGCACGCCCGTTCACCCGGGTGCGGGTGTCCCGCAGTGGCACAGCAGGAGGAACGATGGCCGAAGAAACCGAACGCGACCGCTGGGATCCGGGTGTCCAGTCCTATGCGTCGATGGGGTATTACGCGCCCGACTATCGACCGTCGGACACCGACGTGCTCGCCGTGTTCCGTGTGACTCCGCAGCGCGGCGTCGATCCGATCGAGGCGGCTGCCGCGGTGGCGGGTGAGTCCTCCACGGCGACCTGGACAGTGGTGTGGACCGACCGGCTCACGGCGCACTCGCGCTACCAGGCGAAGTGTTACCGCATCGACGAGGTGCCAGGACGGCCGGGGGAGTACTTCGCCTATATCGCTTACGATCTCGACTTGTTCGAAGAAGGGTCGATCACCAATCTGACCTCTTCGATCATCGGCAACGTGTTCGGGTTCAAGCCGCTGCTGGCGCTGCGGCTGGAGGACATGCGCATCCCGGTGGCTTACGTGAAGACGTTCCAGGGGCCGCCGCACGGCACGGTGATGGAACGCGAATATCTCAACAAATACGGCAGGCCGCTGCTCGGCGCGACGGTGAAACCGAAACTCGGGCTATCGGCCCGCAATTATGGCCGCGTCATCTACGAGGCGTGCAGAGGCGGTCTGGATTTCACCAAGGACGACGAGAACATCAACTCGCAGCCGTTCATGCGCTGGCGCGACCGCTACTTGTTCGCGATGGAAGGCGTCAACCGCGCGATGGCCGAGACCGGCGAGATCAAAGGCCATTACCTCAATGTGACCGCGGCGTCGATGGAGCAGATGTACGAGCGCGCGGAATTCGCCAAGGAACTCGGCAGCGTCGTCATCATGATGGACCTCACCGTCGGCTTCACCGCGATGCAGTCGATGTCGCACTGGGCGCGCCGCAACGGGGTGCTGCTGCACCTGCATCGCGCGGGGCATTCCACCTACACCCGGCAGAAGACGCACGGTGTCAGCTTCCGGGTGCTGGCCAAGTGGTGCAGATTGATCGGCGTCGACCATCTGCACGCGGGCACCGTGGTCGGGAAGCTGGAAGGCGACCCGGCGACGACCAAGGGGTTCTACGACACGTTGCGGGACAACCACATCCGCACCGAGCCGGCCAACGGGATCTTCTTCGACCAGTACTGGGCCAGCCTGCCCGGGGTGATGCCGGTGGCTTCCGGCGGCATCCATGCCGGGCAGATGCATCAGCTGCTCGACCTGTTCGGCGACGACGTGGTGTTGCAGTTCGGCGGCGGCACGATCGGGCATCCGCTCGGCATCGCCGCGGGCGCGGAGGCGAACCGGGTCGCGCTGGAGGCGGTCGTTCAGGCTCGCAACGAAGGCCGCGACCTGCTGAAGGAAGGCCCCGAGGTGTTACGGAAGGCGGCCGAGATCTGCCGTCCGCTCGACGTCGCGCTGGCGACCTGGGGCGATGTCACCTTCGACTACACCTCCACCGACGCGCCGGACGCCGTGCCGACGGCCAGTCGCTGACCGTTCAGGAAGGAAAACCGATGTATCTCAGGCACGGAACGTTCTGCTACTTGCCGCCGCTGACCGATGAGCAGATCGCCGCCCAGGTGCGCTACGCGTTGCTCAACAGCTGGCCGGTGTCCATCGAGTACACCGACGATCCGCACCCGCGCAACGCCTACTGGGAGATGTGGGGGCTGCCGCTGTTCGACCTGGACGAGCCGGATGGCGTGCTGGTCGAGATCAACGCGTGCCGGGCGACGTTCCCCCGGCACTACGTGCGGGTGCTCGCCTACGACGCCCGCTACACCAGGCAGACGACGGCGGTGAGTTTCCTGGTGCAGCGGCCGCCCGACGAGCCCGGCTTCGTGCTCACCCGCACCGAGGGCCCCGACCGCAGGCAGACCTACGGCCTGCACTCGTATGCCACGACCGTCCGGCCGGGACAGCGGTATGGCGGCTGAGCGCAACGGCTCCGGATTCCGTCTGCACCGGCCGGGGGCCGAGGTCCCCGGCGCGGTGCGGACGGCGCCCGCCGAATCGGAGGAGCCGCAGATCCTGGCCGAGGACGCGGTGCTCGACCTGTCGAGCGACGTCGCCGGGCACGACGTCGAGGAGACGTTGCGCAGGCTGGACGCGGAGCTGATCGGGCTCGCTCCGGTGAAGCGGCGGGTACGCGAGATCGCGGCGCTGCTGCTGATCGACCGGGCCCGGCAGCGTTTCGGGCTGACCTCGTCGCGGCCGACCATGCACATGAGCTTCACCGGCGGGCCGGGCACGGGCAAGACCACGGTGGCGTTGCGGATGGCGCAGATGCTGCACGCCCTCGGCTACATCCGCAAACCGAAGGTGCACACCGTCACTCGCGACGATCTCGTGGGCCAGTTCATCGGGCACACCGCGCCGAAGACGAAGGAGGCGCTGGCCAAGGCTGCGGGCGGGGTGCTGTTCATCGATGAGGCCTACTACCTGTTCCGGCCGGAGAACGAACGCGACTACGGGCAGGAGGTGATCGAGATCCTGTTGCAGGAGATGGAGAACGAACGCGCCAGCCTGGTGGTGATCTTCGCCGGCTATCCCGACCGGATGGACCGGTTCTTCTCCGCCAATCCGGGCCTGTCCTCGCGGGTGGCTCATCACCTGGAATTCGCCGACTACACGCACGCGCAGCTGCTGGGCATCGCCGAACTCATGGTCGCGGCGGAGAATTTCCACTTCGACGACGCGGCGCGCACCGCTTTCGGGGAGTACCTCCAGCGCCGGATGGCCCGCCCGCGCTTCTCCAACGCGCGCAGCGTGCGCAACGCGCTCGACCGCTGCCGGTTGCGGCAGGCCAAACGTCTCGTCGAACTGCGCAGACCGCTGACCAGAACCGATTTGATCACGCTGACCGACGAGGATGTCTACGGCAGCAGCGTTTTCACCGACCCGGAGCCCGCGGGCGGGCCGACCGTGTGACCGCGGTGACGAGATCGAGGCGTTATGCCAGAAGGACTGAAGACCCTCACCCGCTACACCATCGAGCAGGAGCATCGGCATCCCGGATCGTCCGGTGAGTTCTCCGCCCTGGTGAACGTGATCGCGACCGCGACGAAGATCGTCGCCAACCAGGTCACCAGGGGTGCGATCGCCGGCTCGATCGGCGCGTCCGAACCGGACAATCTGCCGCCGACGGTACATCGCAAGCTGGACGCGATCTCCAACGACATCATGGTCGCCCAGACGCAATGGACCGGCCATCTTTCGGCGTTGCTTTCCGAACAGATCAGCGAGATCCATCCGGTGCCCGCCACGCATCGGCGGGGAAAATACCTGCTGGCCTTCGACCCACTGGACGGTTCGTCGAACATCGACGTCAATCTTCCGGTGGGCACCATCTTCAGCGTGCTGCGCGCGCCCGCGCAGGGCACGGCCCCGTCCGCGGCCGACTTCCTGCAGCCCGGCATCGAGCAGGTGTGCGCGGGCTTCACCCTGTACGGCCCGGCGACCATGCTGGTGCTGACGACCGGCAGCGGGGTGGACGGGTTCACCCTGGACCGGGAGATCGGCGCGTTCGTGCTGACCCACCCGCGGATGCGCATCCCCGAAGACACCTCCGGTTTCGCGATCAACGCGGCCAACGAGCGGTTCTGGGAACGGCCGGTGCGCCGTTACGTGCACGAGTGCCTCGACGGCGTCGACGGCCCGCGCGAACGCGATTTCAATATGCGCTGGGTTGCCTCGCTGGTGGCCGACACGTTCCACATCCTCACCCGAGGCGGGGTGTATCTGTATCCGCGCGACACCCGTCCGCCCACGCGTCCGGGTCGGGTGGCATTGCTGTATGGCGCCAATCCCATCGCGTTCATCGTCGAACAGGCCGGTGGCGCGGCGACCACCGGCAGCGAGCGGGTGCTGGAAGTGGAGCCCCGCGACGTCCATCAGCGGGTGCCGCTGATCTTCGGCTCCCGCAACGAAGTCGAGCGCATCGAGCGGTATCACCGTGAACCCGACGAGGGCCCCAGCTTCGACACCTCGCTGTTCGGCAGGCGGTCGCTGTTTCGCCCGGCCCAGCGCTGAACAGGAGAACCATGTCGGTCAAGCATCCGGTCGTCGCCATCACCGGATCCTCTGGGGCGGGGACCTCCAGCGTGACGCGGACGTTCCAGGAAATCTTTCGTCGCGAAGGGATCAACGCGGCCGTCGTCGAGGGCGACGCGTTCCACCGCTACGACCGCAACGAGATGAAACTGGCCATGGCCGAGGCCGAGCAGAACCGCAATGTTCGGTTCTCCCATTTCGGTGAGGAAGCCAACCTGCTGAAGGAACTGGAGACGCTGTTTCGAGACTACGGCGAGACCGGCGTCGGAACCGTGCGCCGCTACCTGCACGACGAAGCCGAAGCCAAACCCTACGGTCAGCCGCCGGGCACCTTCACGCCGTGGGAGGAACTGGCGCCGGGCAGTGATCTGTTGTTCTACGAGGGCCTGCACGGCGCGGCGGTCACCTCGACCGTCGATGTGGCGCGCTACACCGATCTGCTGGTCGGCGTCGTGCCGATCATCAATCTGGAATGGATTCAGAAGGTCATCCGGGACAAGACCGAGCGCGGGTACTCCAGCGAGGCCGTGATCGATACGATCCTGCGGCGGATGCCCGATTACGTCACCTACATCTGCCCGCAGTTCTCCCGCACCTACGTCAACTTCCAGCGGGTGCCGACCGTGGATACGTCCAATCCGTTCATCGCGCGCACCATTCCGACGGCGGACGAGAGTTTCGTGGTGATCCGGTTCGCCGACCCGAAGGTGATCGACTTCCCCTATCTGCTGTCGATGCTGCACGACTCGTTCATGTCCCGGTCGAACTGCATCGTGGTGCCCGGCGGCAAGATGGAGCTGGCCATGCAGTTGATCTTCACGCCGCTGATCCTGCGGTTGATGGACAAGCGGCCGAAACGGTCGTACTGAGCGGCGGGGCAGCGCTAGTCGGGCAGCAGCGGCACCGAGAGCCCCTCACCGCGGTGCAGCAGAGCCGCGCGCGTGACGGCGGCGGAGCCGAAGCGCCTGCGCAAGTCGTCGAGGGTCGCGTCGAGGCTGCCCGCGGCACGGGGCTCGAAGGGCAGGGTGAGCTGGACGGAGTCGGCGTCGTCGAGGTTGGTCAGCGCGAGGCCGATCAGGGTGAGGCCGCGTTCCTGGATCAACGGCATCGCGCCGGTGAGCAGGGTGCGGGCGGCGAGCAGGATGGTCTCGGTGTGGTCGGTGGCTTCGGCCAGGGTGTGCGAGCGGGTGGCGCGGGTGAAGTCGTCGAAACGCAGGCGCAGCACCACGGTTCGGCATACCCGGTCGGCGGTGCGCAGGCGCCTGCCGAGCCGATCGGTGAGTCCGTGCAGATAGGCCTCGATCTCCTCCGGCGGCCGGTGCTTGCGGCCGAGTGCGCGCTGGGCGCCGATCGAGCGCCGCCGCCTGCCGGTCTCGACCCGGCGTGGGTCACGTGCCCAGGACAAGGCGTAGAGGTGGCGGGCCGCGGCGGGACCGAGGATCGCCCGCAGCGGGCGCTCGCCCAGTTCGGCCAATTGACCCACGCGGGTGATGCCGTGCTCGCGCAACGTGCGCGCGGTGACATCGCCGACGCCCCAGAGTCTTTCGACCGGCAGCGGATGCAGGAAGTTCAGTTCGCCGTCCGGCGGCACCAGCCGCAACCCGTCGGGTTTGGCGACGGCGCTGGCGACCTTGGCGAGGAACTTGGTGCGGGCGATGCCCACCGAGATGGGCAAGCCGACCCGGTCGCGAACTTGCGCGCGCAGCCGCGCCGCGATGGCGACCGGTTCGCCCGCGATCCGGCGCAGGCCGCCGACGTCGAGAAACGCCTCATCGATCGAGATGCCTTCGACCACGGGGGTGGTGTCGCGGAAGATCTCGAAGACGGCTTTGCTCGCCTCGGCGTAGGCGGACATGCGCGGCGCCACCACGATCGCGTGCGGGCACAACCGGCGCGCCTGCCCGCCGTTCATCGGGGTGCGCACGCCGAACGCCTTCGCCTCGTAGCTGGCCGCCAGGACGACGCCACCGCCGACGATCACCGGCTTTCCGCGCAGTCGCGGATCGTCACGTTGCTCGACCGACGCGTAGAACGAGTCGAGGTCGGCGTGCAGGATCGATGCTTCCGGCCGCGCGAGGATCCGAGGCCTTCGGGAGCGGGGCGCATCGGACACGAACATATGTTCGCACAGGCCTCCGACAGGTGAATCGATCTACTGGTTGCCTCCGTAGTAACCCGCCTCAACCGGTAACCTGTTCCCACGACGGGGCACAGCTCGGATGAGGGAGTCGGTACGGTGCGTGGATTCGGGGATCTGGAGGCGGTGATCATGGACCGCATCTGGGATCAGGACGCAGAGGACACAACGGTGCGTGAGATCTTCGACGAACTGTCGGCCCAGCGCGACATCGCGTATACGACGGTGATGTCGACCATGGACAACCTTCATCGCAAGGGGTGGCTCGCGCGCGAACGCGCAGGTAAGGCCTATCGATATTGGCCGACGCTGACCAGGGAGGAGCACAGCGCCAGGCTCATGCTGGAAGCGCTCGGTTCCGGCGGACGCTCGGATCTGGTGCTCAGCCATTTCGTCGATCGGATCAGCGCCGAGGAGTCGGCCGGGCTGCGTGCCGCGCTCCGCAGACTCGCGGCGCGCAAGTCACCAGAAGTCCCGTGAGCCTGGCCCTGGCACTGACGTTGTACGGCGGCGTCGTGGCGACCTTCGGTCCGCCCGTGCTGCGCAGACTGACCCACCGCGGGATCGCGCCGCGACTGGGCGTGATCGCCTGGGTGGTCGCGATAATCGGCGCGCTGAGCGCGTGGGGCGTGGCAGCCGCGGTGCTGACCGTCGAGTTCGCCACCTACTGGGGACATCCGAAGGACGCGTTGCGCGCCTGCGCGTCGTTCCTGTGGGCCCCCGCGGATGCGCACGGCGCCGCGGCAGGCCACGCGGCGACATTCGCGGTGGCGGCGCTGGTGGCCACCGGCACCGTCGCGCTGATCGCGCGCGCCGTGGGTGTCGTGATGGACATGCGCAAGCGCACCAGCGTCCACGCGCGAGCGGTCCGCTTGGTCGGCAGACCGGTGCCGGGTATCGGGGCGGTCGTGCTCGACTCACCGGAACGGCAGGTGTACTGCGTGCCGGGACGACCCGACACCATCGTGGTGACCACCGCCGCGCTGGATGCGCTGGACGACGACCAGCTCGCCGCGGTGCTCGCGCACGAACGCGCGCACCTGTCCGGCAGGCACGCGGCGCTGACAGCGGTGCTGCGCGCGGTGGCCAGCACACTGCCCGGCCTGCGGTTGTTCACCGGCGGTGCGGCCGAGATCGCCCGTCTGCTGGAGATGTGCGCCGACGACAAGGCCGCCGACGAGCACGGTTCGCTGCCCCTGCTGGGCGGCCTGCTGGCGATCGTCGGCATCGCCGAACCCGCGCCGCCGGGTGCGCTGGCCGCGGCGGGCACGGCGGTACTGGCCCGCGCCGAGCGGCTGGCCGACCCGGTCGGCGCGATCCGGCGCGCCACCACCCGCACCGCCCTGCTCGGCGTCATCGCGATGACGGTCACCGGGTCTGCGCTTGCCGCCGCGACGGTGGCCTGCGCGGGCACGCTGCTGAACTGACCACGAGTAAGGAGCACGAGTGCGGGCCACCTGGGATCAGGTCTTCGCCTGGCGGCTGGACCGGCAGTACGTCCGGTCGCGGACCGACGAAGGCGCGGTAGCGGTGGCCGGGCGTCTGTGCGGCGTGCAGGCTCAGGTCACCTCGGCGGCGGAGCTGGCGGTGGCACTGCGCAGCACGAAGCCCGAATCCGGCGCGCTGGTTCGCGCGCTCGACGACGGTGCGCTGATGAAGACCTGGGCGATGCGCGGCACGTTGCACGCGCTGCCGCCGGAATCGGCCGCCGCCGTTCTCGCGCTGATCGGTTCCGCGCGCACCTGGGAGAAGCCTTCGTGGCAGAAGACCTTCGGCGCGTCGCCCGCGGAGGTCGCGGCGCTGACCGAGGCGGTCGCCGAGGTGCTCGACGCCGCCGTGCTCACCAGAGATGAGCTGGTCGACGCCCTGGTGTCCGCGCCGGAGTTCCACCGGCTGGGGGAGGAGCTGCGATCCGGTTGGGGTGCGCTGCTCAAACCGCTGGCCTGGCAGGGCGCGCTGTGTCACGGCCCGGCACGGGGGACCAAGGTGACGTTCACCAGCCCGGCGCACCTGGTGCGCGACTGGCCCGGCCTGCCCGAGCCCGATGCCGCGGCGCCTGCGGCGATCCTCGGCTATCTCGGCGCCTACGGCCCGGCGACGCCGGAGACCTTCGACGCCTGGCTCACCCGCGGCAGCCTGCGCAAGACCACGGTGCGCCGCTGGTTCGCCGACTTGGGCGACCTGATCACCGAAGTCGACGTGGAGGGCCGTCGCGCCTTCCTGCCGACCGACCAGGTCGATGCCATGGCCGCCACCGCGCCGAGCGCGACGGTCCACCTGCTCGGCGCGTTCGACCAATACGTGCTGGGTCCTGGCACCGGCGACACCGACCTGCTGCCCGCCGCCCACCGCGCGAAGGTGAGCCGCGCCGCGGGCTGGATCTCTCCGATCGTCGTGGTGGGCGGACGCATCGCGGGCGTCTGGGAACTCACCGGGGACGCCGTCCAGATCACCATGTTCGACGGTGCGCCGTTGCCCACGCAGGGGCTGGAGGCGGCCGTCGCCCACGTGGCGCTGGCGGCCGGACGCCAGAGCCTCACGGTGCGTGCCGCGTAGCGGCGCAGTGCGGCGGCCACCCGGCGTTCCAGGGCGTGGAGGATGCGCTGCACACCAGAGTGGGCTGCTGGTGCTTCGACCCCGGAACGGGCGGGTCGCGGCGCAAAGGGCGTCGCGACCCGCACTGCCGGACCCGACCGCGTCGTCCGGACGCGGTGGCGCGTACGCACCGAGACGATCCCGGGTCAGGCGACGGCCGAGTCGGCGACCGATTCTTGCGGCACGACAGCGGGTTTCGGCGTGCGCGCGACCGCGCCGACCAGTCCCGCGATGACCGCTACCGCGGCGGTCGCATACCATCCGCGCCGGAACGCGTCGAGCGTCGCCTCGGGGCCCGCGGGTGAGCCCAGTACCGCGACCAGGCCCGCGACGCCGATCGCGAGACCGATCTGGCGCGCCATGCTCAGCACGGCCGACCCGGTGGCGAACCGCTGCGGCGGCAGTCCGCTGGTGCCCGCGGCGAAGGCGGTCGGCAGGGTGAGTCCGACGCCGATGCCGCTGACCACCATGCCGCCGAGCAGGCCGCCGATGTAGTCGGGTGTCAGGCTGATCGCCCGCGCCCACCACAGCATGCCCGCGCCGAACACGATCCCGCCCGCGGCGATGACCGGCCCGGCTCCGATCCGGCCGATGAGCCGCCCCGCCGAGGCGGCGACCACCGGCACCATCAGCGGGCCCGGCGCGATGGCCAGTCCGGTGCGCAACGCCGACCAGTCCCACACGTTCTGCGCCCACAGCACCACCGACAGCAGCATCGCGCCGAAGGCAACGTTGAACAAAACCGCGTTACCGGTCATCCAGGCGAAGTTCGGCGCGCGCAGCAGCGCCGGATCCACTACCGGGCTGTGGTGCCGGGCCGAGGAGACGACGAACGCCACGGTCAGGATGGCCGCCAGCGCGAACGCGCTCAGCACCCGCGCCGAAGACCAGCCCCAGTCCTCGCCCTCCACCAGTCCGAGCACCAGGCTCGCGATCGCCCCGACCAGCAGCGCCGCGCCGAGCAGGTCGGGCAGCCGCCCACGGTCGCCCTCGGGGTCGGGCAGCGTCCGCAGACCGATGATCACGGCGGCCAGGCCGATCGGCACGTTGACCAGGAAGACCCAGCGCCAGCCGATTTCGACGAGTAGGCCGCCGAGCACGGGGCCGAGCGCCGCGCCGAGCCCGCCGAAGGCGACCCACAGCCGCACCGCGGCGGCGCGGCGGTGCGGCGGGCTGGCCGCGAGCACCAAGCCGAGCGAGGCGGGCGTCAGCAGCGCGGCGCCGACGGCCTGGAGGACGCGGAATCCCACCAGCGACCCGACGTCCCATGCGGTCGCGCACAGCGCCGATCCGGCGACGAAGATCGCCAGTCCCAGCAGGAAGGTGGTCCGGATGCTGCGGCGGTCGCCGAGCCGTCCCGCCGGGACCAGCAGGGCGGCGAACACGATCGCGTAAGCGTTGAGCACCCAGGACAGGCCCGAGATGCGCGCTCCGCCGAGATCGGCGGCCATGTCCGGCAGGGCGACGTTGACGATGAACAGGTCCAGGCTCGACAGCAGGACGCCGATCGAGACGACGGCCAGCACGACTCGGAAGTCGGTCCGCTCAGGCGGTGTAACAGAGGAATTCACGATCGTCTCCTTCAGCCGAGCACGCGGCGGGTCTGGCGGGCCGAGGCGAGCAGCAGGCCGCTCCGGTCCCAGATCGAGGTGTCGTCCACCGACCAGCCGCCGCCGGTCGAGGCGTTCACCGTGCGTACCAGCACCGGGGAGCCGCCGGTCGGCACGTGGTGCAAATGGATCGACAACGCCACGGTGGGGATCGCGACGGGCGCGCGCAGCGTGGGGAAGACGGCGGGCGGCAACGCGTCGGCGAGGATGGCGAGGGCCGCGGCATCGGTGGGCGGCTCGGGGACGAGTTCGATCCACGCGCACATCATCGGTTCGTCCGCGCCGGTCAGCGGCAGCGGGCCCGCTGCGGGGCGGATGTCGAAATGAGCGCTCGCCGGCACGATTTCCGGCGGCAGGGCGAAGCGCGCGCAGGACTCGGGTTCGGGTACTCGTGGTGCGGGCGCGCCGGCGTAGTCCGCGACGCCCGATGCCGTGGTGCGACCGAGTGTGACGGACGCTCCCGCGACGGGCCTGCCGTCCTGCTCCGCGCCCACCTCGACCACGACGGTGCTGCGGCCGACGGCGCGCTCGGTCGCGTGGAAGGTCAGCACGCCGTCCGTGGGGCGGCCGAGGAACCGGAGGTCGACGGCCCGCACCGGCAAGGGTTCGGTCGCCGCCGCGCGCGCCACCTCGATGAGCAGTGCCGCGATCACGCCGCCGTGCGGGCCGGTCCAGCCGCGCCAGGACCGGTCGACACGAGCCCGCCACCCGGCACGGGACTCGGTGAGCGCGAACTCCTCGGCGAGGCTCCGCTTAGTGAGTTGTTTCATGCAACGCACCATAGGGTAGTGAGTTTTATGACGCAACCGACTATGCTGACGACCATGCGCAGGACGAGCTTCGAGGAGATGAACTGCTCACTGGCCCAGTGCCTCGAGGTGGTCGGCGAGTGGTGGACGCTGCTGATCGTGCGCGACGCTCTGTTCGGCGTGACGCGCTTCGACGACTTCCGCGCCCGCCTCGGCATCGCCCGCAACGTGCTCACCCAGCGTCTCGAGCACCTGATCGAGCACGGAGTGCTGACCAGGGAGCCCTACCAGGACAACCCGGTGCGCTACGACTACCGGCTCACCCCCAAAGGCCGCTCGCTGTGGCTGGTGGTCACCGCGATGCGGCAGTGGGGAGACGAATGGGCCGCCCCGGACGGTCCGCCGGTGCAAACCCTGCACACCACCTGCGGGCACCTCGCGACCGTCGAGCCGGTGTGCTCCGTGTGCGGTGAGCGCATCGCGGTGCGCGATCTGCGTCCGGTGCTCGGTCCCGGCGCCAAGGATCCTTCGCTGCTGCCATCGAGCTGAGGCCGGTTCGACCGATTCCGTGTTCGCCGCCGCGCGGCGCTAGGCTGCGGCGGTGGCGGACGGGCGAGTGCGGCAGCTGATCGACACGGTGGCATGGGTGCGCATCGAGAAGGGGCGCATTCTCTGCGCCAGACCCCGCGGCAAGGACGTCTTCTACATCCCGGGCGGCAAGCGTGAGGGCGAGGAAACCGATCTGCAGACGCTGCTGCGTGAGATCGAGGAGGAACTCACCGTCGCACTGCTGCCGGAGACCGCCGCGCACGTCGGCACCTACGAGGCAGTGCACGGCCCGCAGGACGGGGCGCTGGTGCGGATGAGTTGCTACACCGCGGAATATCGCGGAACGCTCGCCGCCAGCAGTGAGATCGAAGAGGTCGCCTGGTTCTCCTATGCCGACCGCCCCCTCGTGCCCCCGGTCGATCAATTGCTGTTCGACGATTTGGTGCACGCGGGCCTGCTGCGGTGAATCGCGGGCCGGACAGCGCTACCGTCGGCGGTATGTCCTGGTTTCGGGCGCTGCTGCGTTACGCCGCCTACGCACTTCGCGCGCTGCCGCTGGCGGCGCGGCGGATTCCGACCCGGCTGCGCGCGCCGCGGCGAATGCTCGGTGAATCCGTTCTGCCGCACCGATTCTCGGCTCTACGGTCGGTGTCGCACTCGGTGCTCAGCGGCGGCGTCGGCCTGCTGACGTGGTTCCTGGCGTTCCTCGCGGTCCTCGCCGCGTTCCGTGGCGTCTGCTTTCCGCTCGTCGCAGGCCACGATCTCGAAAACTCGTGGGGCGGTCCGACTTTGGCGGGAGCATGGGCGGTCCACGCGGCGCTCGGTGTCGGACTGCTACCGGTGTGGCTGTTGATCCTGGCCGGGCTGGGCGCGTTCCAGTTGCGGCTCACCCGCGGCCTGCTCGGCCGGAACGGGCCGCGCTGGCCCGCCCCGGCCGCGGTCGCGATTGTCGCGGGCGGCGCGCTGCTGTTCGTCGCGTGGATCCGGCAGGTGTGAGGACCCGATCACGGCAGCGGCATCCACCATGAAGGACGATGGGAACGTGAACGCTCCCGCTCCCGGCCCTGTTTTCGACGTGATCGCTGTGTTGAACGGTGCGGTGGACCTGCGCTCCTATCCGCGCAGGAACCTGGTCCTGAGCTCGCTTCAGGGCGGTGGGTTCGCGTTCGGCTCGGCCGGTTACCAGCGTGCGATCTTCGAGCCGGTCGTCCACCTGGTCAACGGCATCGAACTGCTCGAATCCCAGGGTTGGGAGCTGGTCAGCGTGCTCGACCGGAACATCTCGAACGTCAACTACACGTTGGCGTTCATGCGCCGAACCTGACGAGGCGGCCAGCGAGGGCGGCTTGTTCGAGCAAGCCTGCGGTGGCGAGGACTCTCTCCGCGTAGGTGACGGCCACCGATCGATCATCGATGTCCGGCACCCACGTACGAAGCGGCCACCGCCCTGGCGGCCCTATGCACGAATTCCTCGCTCAGGTGGTGGCGTGTGCGCGCTGCGCCCGCTGGATGAGGTGCTCGACGAGGGTGAGCAGGACGTCCTTGCAGGAGCTGCGCTCGCGGGCATCGCACAGCATGACCGGGGTCACCGAGTCGAGATCGAGGGCGTCGCGCACTTCGTCGATGGTGTACCGCGGTGCGCCGTCGAAGCAGTTGACGCCCACCATGAACGGCAGGCCGCGCCGCTCGAAGAAATCCACGGCGGCGAAGGAGTTGCCCAGCCTGCGGGTGTCGGCCAGCACGACGGCGCCCAGCGCGCCGCGCGCCAGTTCGTCCCACAGGAACCAGAACCGATCCTGGCCCGGCGTGCCGAACAGGTACAGCACCAGGTCGCGGTCGATCGTGAGCCTGCCGAAATCCAACGCGACCGTGGTCGTGGATTTCTGCTCGACGCCGGACAGATCGTCGATGCCGGTGCTCACTTCGGTGATCAGCTCCTCGGTGCGCAGTGGCGCGACTTCGCTGATCGCGGAGACCATCGTGGTCTTGCCGACGCCGAACCCGCCGGCGACGAGGATCTTGACCGAGGCGGCCAGTTGCGGTGTGCCGCTCGGATCAAAGTTTTCGGATTCCATCCAGTACCGCTCGCAATATGTTGAGGTCATCGGGTCCGGCCTCCGTCGGGACGGGAGCACGGAAGATCAGTTGCCCGTCGCCGATCAGATCACCGACGAGGATCTTCGTCACCGCCAGCGGCAAACGCAACTGTGCGGAGAGTTCGGCGACGGTCTGCGAGACCCGGCACAGGCGAAGGATTTCGGCGTACTCGGGTTCGCTGCGTCGCAGCGCGGTCGCGGACGGGTCCGCCACCACGGTGGTGAGCATATCCAGTTCCGGCCCGGCGCCGCTGGTGCGCCCGCGTGTCAGCGCGTAGGGGCGCACCAGCGGGCCGGCCGCTTCGTCGAACCAGGGCTCACGCGGATTGGTCATGGCGGTCGCTACTCGACATGCCCGACGAGGTCTTGGCGCGGGGTCGTGGACAGGTAGTTGCCCACGCGCTGGACGGTCAGGTTCATCTCGTAGGCCACCATGCCGAGATTGGCCGATTCGGCGGCTTGCAGTGCCAGGCAGGCGTTGTCGCCCGCGGAGGTCACGAACAGCACCGCGCGGTCGAGTTCGATGACCGCTTGGCGGACGCCGCCGCCGTCGAACCGGTTGCCCGCGCTGCGCGCCAGCCCGTAGAGCGCCGAGGACATCGCGCCGAAGTGTTCGGCGTCCTCGCGGTTCATTCCGCCGGAGCGGCCCAGTAGCAGCCCGTCGGTGGACAGCACCACCGCGTGGCGCACGCCTGCCAGCCGGTCGACGAGATCATCGAGCAGCCAATTGAGATCACCTGCGGGAGAAGCGGACACACCTAGCCTTCCTGTTCGTCGGAGATGACAGCGCGACGGCCCTGTCTGGTTCCGTTCTCGATGGCGGACATCAGATCACGGGCTTGCTCGGCGGAGCGGTGCGACTGCACGGATGCGGCCTGCTCCTGGACCGGCTGCGCCAATTGCGGTGCGAGGTTGGTCTGTCGATGCCTGCGGGGCAACGCCGGACGCCCGTCCGGCGTGACCTGCGTCGGCGCCTCGGTGTACGGGCGGGGTCCGTAGCGGGGGAGTTCGGCGGGTTCGGCAGGCAGGGTCGCCACCGGCGACGGCGCGGTCTGCGTGGGATTTCCCGTGTCCGCCACCGCCGGACCGGCGACGAGCTTGCGCCGGCTGCCGGGATCGGTGAGCTCCGCCGGAGTCTGCGCCGGGGCGGAATCGGCCGCGATGAGCGCGGACGGGATGATCACGATGGCCTTGATGCCGCCGTAGTCGGAGTCCGACAGCCGTACCGTGATGCCGTGGCGGGTGGCCAGCTGCGCGACCACGAACAGCCCGAGCCGGGAGTCCGCCGACAGGGCCGCCACGCCGAAATCCGGTGGGTCGCGCAGCATGTCGTTCATCTTGGCCAGCTCGGGTTCGGACATGCCCATGCCTTGGTCGCCGATCTCCACCACGACGCCCTTGCCGACCACGTTGCCGGTCACCTCCACCCGTGACTGCGGCGGGGAGAAGGAGGTCGCGTTGTCCACCAGCTCCGCGAGCAGGTGGATGAGGTCGGCGACCACCGTGCCGAGCACATGCACCTCGGGCAGCCGCGACACCCGGACCCGCGCGTAGTCGAGGGTCTCGCCGACGGCGCTGCGCACCAGATCGATCAGCGGCACCGGGTTGCGCCACTGCCTGCCCGGCTTGCCGCCGCCGAGGATGGTGAGGTTCTCGGCGTTGCGCCGCTCGCGGGTGGCGAGATGGTCGAGGCGGAACAGGGTGTCGAGCAGGATCGGGTCCTCCTGCCGCTGCTCGGCTTCGTCGAGGATCTCCAGCTGCCGGTGCACCACGATCTGGCTGCGGTGCGCGATGTTCAAGAACACCGCCCTGACGCCTTCGCGGGTACGAGCTTCGGCCACCGCCGCGGAGACGGCCGCCGAATGCGCGTGCTGGAACGCCTTGGCGACCTGGCCGATCTCGTCGCTGCCGTAGTCCAGATTCGGGGATTCGGCCGCGGGATCGACATCCTCGCCCGCACGCAACCTGCGCAGCATCTCCGGCAACCGCTCATCGGCCAAGGCAAGGGTTTCCCCACGCAACCGCTTCAGCCTGCGGATCACGCGGTTGGCCAGGACGACCGCCACGACGAGCACCAGAAGGCCCACCAGCAGCATGCCGCCGCCGGTGACGGCGGAGCTGGTCGCGGTCGCGGCGGCCTGGTCCTCGGCGGACCGCTGCACATTCCGGTTGTCCGCCGCCCAGGTGTCGAGCAACGTGCGACCGACCTCGGTGGCGGCGCGGTGCCATTCCTCCGTGCTCAGTGGCAGCGGCGGCACGCTCGTTTGCCGTGCGCCGCCGCTCTGGCCCGCGGCGGTGGCGCGCTGGATGATGGCGTTCTCCATCGCGGTCAGCTGTTGCCAGGCGGAGCTGGTGGTGAGCGCTTGCAATCGATCTTTGGTCGGACCGCTGAGTTCGGTGATGAGGTTGGCCAACTCCGAGTGGTAGAAGCCGGTCTGGTGAATGTACTCCTCGATCGGAATGGGTGGCGGCGTGGCGCCGTTGACGTACACCGCACCCAGGGCGTTGCTGCGGGCCATGGCCTCGCTCACGTAGTACAACCGGACACCGGCCACGGCCCGCACCGCGGTGTCGCTGTCCGGCGCGCCCTGCACGGCGTCCATGGCGCCTTTGGGAATCGGCTCGAGCAGCCGGTTGTAGAACATGTACGCGTCCGGGATCGGCAATGCCCCCGCGTCGGCGGCGGAGCGCACCATGATCATGTTCTGCATCAGGACATCGAAGTCGGCGTCCTTGCCGGTGATCTTCGTATCGTCGACGTTGCGCAGGTTGCGTGACGCCGTGAGCAGGCGGCGCACCGCCGCGTCCACCCGCAGGCGCACGCTCGCGAGCGAGGAGGAGAGGGTGTCGTCACCGGACAGCTGGGCGATCGTGAGGTGGCGTTCCTGCTGCACCGCGTCCATGACCTCGCTGGTCACCGCGATGGCGTTCTGGCTCTCGGCGGCCCAGTCCTTGGCCTTGGTCCCTTCTGCCACGAGATAGCCCGCTGCGCCCACACCGACCAAGAGCAGAGTCAGGCTCGGAATGAGCGCGATCGCCAGAATCCGGGTGCGGACCCCGAGCCTCGCTCTGAACATCGGCACAACGTAAACCACGAACCCGGCGATCCGGACGTCCTGTCCCGGTGAGCGGGACTGGATTTGACGTGACATGCTTTCCTGTGATTCCGCGCACGATCTGCCGAAGATTATTGCGTTGCCGCATAACTGGGAGTCAGCGGGGTCCGGTGCGGCCCGCCTGCGCGATCACTCGTGCGGCGATACCGTGAAATCATCCCGTAGCCGGTTCATGGCGCCTCGTACGCGGCGTAGATTGTCCGTATCCCTTGGTTACTCACAAGTAGGAGGCAACGATGCCCGCGCCGGAAGCCGATGTATTCGACCGCCTCAGCGCGCTGGCCGCGATCGAGGCGCCCGCGGAACGTCAGAGCAGGACGATCGCCGAAACCTTCACCGGAAAGCCGCTCGGCAGTGTGCCGGTCGGCACCGCCGCCGATGTCGCCGCCGCCTTCGACAAGGCCAGGGCAGCGCAGCAGCGCTGGGCCGCGCGGCCGGTGGCCGAGCGCGCCGCCGTGCTCGACCGCTACCGCGCGCTGGTGGTCGAGCACCGTGACTTCCTGATGGACGTGGTGCAGGCCGAGACCGGCAAAGCGCGCTGGGCGGCGCAAGAAGAAATCATGGGCCTGATGTTCGCGGCCCGCTATTTCGGCAGAATCGCGCCCGGCGTGCTGGGCGGCCACCGGGTACCGGGCGCGTTTCCCGTGCTCAACCGCGCCTCCGTGCGTTACCAGCCCAAGGGCGTGGTCGGCGTCATCGCTCCATGGAACTACCCGCTGTTGCTGTCGATCGGCGATTCCATACCGGCGCTGGTCGCCGGCAACGCCGTGGTGGTCAAACCCGACAGCCAGACTCCGTTCTCCACGCTGGCCGGTGCGGAGTTGCTCTACCGGGCCGGTCTGCCGCGGGAGTTGCTCGCGGTCGTCCCCGGGGCGGGCGGCGTCGTCGGCACCGCGATCGTCGATGCCTGCGATTACCTCATGTTCACCGGTTCGTCGGCGACCGGCCGCACCCTGGCCGAACAGTGCGGCCGCAGGCTGATCGGCTTCTCCGCCGAACTCGGCGGAAAGAATCCGATGATCGTGACCGCGGGCGCCGATCTGGACAAGGCCGCGCGGGCGGCCGTGCGCGCCTGCTTCTCCAACGCGGGGCAGCTGTGCATCTCGATCGAGCGGTTGTATGTCGAGCGGCAGGTGGCGGCGGCGTTCACCGAGAAATTCGTCGGCGCCGTGAACGCCGCGAAACTCGGTGCGGCCTACGACTATTCCACCGACATCGGCAGCCTGATCTCCGAGGCGCAACTGGAGACGGTGTCCAAGCACGTCGCGGACGCCACCTCGAAGGGGGCGAAGGTGCTCACCGGCGGCACCGCCCGCCCGGATCTGGGGCCGCTGTTCTTCGAGCCCACGGTGCTCGCCGAGGTGACCGACGAGATGGAATGCGCTCGCAACGAAACCTTCGGCCCGCTGGTGTCGATCTATCCGGTCGACGATGTCGAGCAGGCCATCCGCCTGGCCAACGACACCGACTACGGATTGAACGCCTCGGTCTGGGCGGCGAGTAAGTCCGAAGGCGAGCGGATCGCGGCGCGGCTGCACGCGGGCACGGTCTGTGTGGACGAAGGCTATGCGCCGGCCTGGGGCACCACGGGCGCGCCGATGGGCGGTATGGGCATCTCCGGTGTCGGGCGCCGCCACGGGCCCGACGGCCTGCTCAAATTCACCGAGCCGCAGTCGATCGTGGTCACGCGTTTCCTGAATCTCGACGCGCCGAAGTTCTTCCCCAAGGGCAAGTGGCAGCCGTTCCTGATGACCGTGGCCCGCAGCCTGCGTTTCCTGCCCGGACGCTGAGGCACGCGTCCGTCCGGGTGGTCGTGCCCACCCGGACGGACGGCCCGCCGGTTCCGTGCAGGGGTCACGCCAACCGGTCGGCTCCGGTGCGCGGCGGCCCGCCCGCCGCCAGCGCCGCTGCTTCCTCGTCGGTGAGCAGCCGTGATCTGATGACGAAACGCATGTCCTCGAGCGTGTCCGAAGCATCGCCGCCGGGGTCGTCGGTCACGTCCACGGTGAGGTGGGCGTGCTTCCAGCGCTCGTACTGTTCCCCGCTGATCCACAACTCGGTGTGCCAGGGCAGGTTCCCCAGCAGAACATCCCCGCCGCCGATCCGGGACTCCCGGATGGGCAGGCAGCGCGGCGAGCCGCTGTCGCGGTGTCCGCCGGACTGGTGCAGCAGCACGGCCCCGTGCTGGTCGATCACATGGCGCAGCACGGCCCTGGCGCGGTCGGTGATGTCCACCCGCCGCGTTCGATGCGCCACCGCACCGCGGGGACGACGGATCCGGACGTCGGGTAGTCGGCGGTGCCGGAGTCCCGCCCCCGGTCTGGTGTAGCTCATGGTTCCTCGCAGATATCTCGGACCGAACCAACTATGGTCCGGGGAGGTTGGTGCGAGGTTGGTGGAAACCTCAGTCCCGCAACGCCGTATGCAGCCGAGCCGCGACAACGGCGCGGCGCACGTCGTCGGAGGGGAGCAGCCGCAGCGCGTGCTCGTGCACCGCGATGTCACGGGGCACGCGTTCGCCGAAGGCCACCGCGTGCTCGGCGCGGTCACCGGCGAGCACGGCGGTGCGCACACCCACGTCGAGATGGTCGCGCCACTGCAGCACGGCCGGCGCTTCCGAGCCGGGCAGCAGCGGCCCCCGGTACAGCCATACCGCCGAGGTGGTGTCGCCCGCCGTGACGGCGGCGAGCAGGTCGACCGCGTCGCAGGACACCGGGCCGGTCAGCACGTAACGGCGATTGCTGATCTGGCCGCCGATCGCGCGGCGCAGATGCGAGACGTCGGCCTTGAGCGTGCTGATGGACACCGCACGGTCGCCGTACAGGGCGGCATGCAATTGTTCCGGCGAGAAGCCGTCCGGCTGCAGCGCCAGCAGGGCGAGGATCTCCAGTTGCCGAGGCGGCAGCGGCAGCGGCGCCCCCTCGCGCACCAGTCGAGCGGTGCCGAGGCATTCCAACCGGATCCCCCGCGAGGGCACGGGCGCGGCCGTGCGCAACATCGTCTCCACCGCCGTCACCAGCGCCCGCACCGACGTGCGCACCGCCGGATGGGAGCGGTCCCAGGAGCTGGACAGGTCCAGCGCGCCGACCTGCCTGCCATCGGGTCCGTGGATCGGCGCGGAATAGCAGACCCAGCCGTGCAGGGCGGCGACCAGGTGCTCGGCGGAGAACACGGTGGCGGGGCGATCGGTGTGCAGCGCGAGGGCGACGCCGTTGGTGCCCATGTGGCTTTCGTCCCAGCAGCCGCCGGGCGCGAGGTTGACCTGCTCGGCTCGTCTGCGCAGGGTGCGGTCACCGCAGGACCACAGCACGGTGCCGGCGCTGTCGGTGACCACGGCCAGGTAACCGGAGTCCTCGGTGACGGCGCGCAGTTCACCCGCCAGCGCCGTCACCGGTTCGCGCAGCGGGGAAGCGGCCCAGCGGTCGCCGATGTCGTCCACTCCCGGTGCGACGGTGGTACCCGGATCGACGGTGTGCAGCGACCGCCGCCAGGATTGCGCTACTTCGTTGCGCAGAACGGTGTTTCGTGGCTCCGGCATCGGCGGAGCCGTCGCCCATCGCTCCCATTCTCTTTCCAGTTCGACCCGCTGCTGGGTGAGGGTGCGGAACAGCGCCACGTGGAGGACCCATCGTCGTGTGAGCTCGTATTCGCACTCTCATTCTGGCGGACGCCGCTGACGGTGGCGAACCGTTCGGCCGCTACCCGCCGGTCGCGTCATAAGCTGACGCCATGGCGACCGGTTCTGCGCGGGCATGCCTCGCCGACGTCCACGAAATGGCCGCGGACATGCCTAAGGGCATCCCTCGGTCCTGGTGCGCGCGGCCCGGCTCGGCGAACTGAGTCGTCGCGAACTCGCCGAGGTCGTCCAGGACGCCTGGCTGTCGCGGGCCTCGCGCAAGCGCGCGGCGGACTGGCTGGCCGCCCATCCACCGCGCTGAGCGGTCACTTCCGAATGAAAATGCCCGCGACGTCGGCGTTCTTGATCGGGGTGTCGGCGTTGGCCTGGGCGCCGCACAGCAGGTCGACCGACACCATCGTCGCGTCCACCACGGTTCCCGCGGGCTCGCGGTCGTCGTTGCTCTGTTGCTTGACGAACTTGGTGATCGTCGTGCGCTTGGTGTCCTGGTCCTGCTTGATGTACTCGCTGCACGGGGTGTCGCCGCCGCGGTTGAGCGCGCGCTCGATGTCGGTGCAGCCCGCCAGCGCCATGGCGACCATCGCGATCCCGAGGCCGGTTCGGCCGGTTCGTGACAGCGTGGCGTTCATGGGACTCCTCCTGACGGTTCGGCGGCGCTGCCCGCCGCGATCGGACTCCAGACTAGTGGTAGGAGGCCGCGCCGTCGGTGCCACGCTGACCCGACAGGCGGCCCTCAGTCCGTGATCACCGCGGCGTCTTCGCCGCGGGTTCCGCGCGGCGCGCGGGTAGCCGTGGCGGTCAGCAGCAGGCCACACATGGTCAGGCTCGCGGCTACGAGGTAGATGGGCCTGGGGCCGGCGGGGGAGTCGGCGATGAGTCCGCCGAACAAGCCGGCGCAGGCGGCCGCGACCTGGTAACCGGACGCGTTGACGGCCATGGCCAACGTGGGCGCCTCGACGGCGGCCGTCATGACGCGTGCTTGCATGCCGGGGATGATCGCGAAGCCGAGCATCCCGATCACCACGACCGCCGCCGCCGTGAGTGCGGTCGAGGTGGCGACGAACCAGGTACTCGCCAGGATCACGGCCAGCAGTCCGAGCAGGGCGGGTTGGAAGAAGCGCGGATTTCGGTCATGGAGCGTGCCGCCGACGAGATTGCCGATCGTCGCACCGACGCCGTAGGCGAGGAGCAGGACCGGCAGCCGGGTGGCGGGATGACCGCCGAGATCGGTGAGCAGCGGGGCGAGATAGCTGAACACCATGAGAACACCGACGTTGCCGACCGCGGTGATGGCCAGCGCCACCAGCACCGGCCGCTGTCGCAACACCCGCAACTCCGCGACCGCCGAGGTCCGGCCCGCATCGCTCGGTGGGCTGAGCAGCCAGAACACCAGACCCAGGCCGATCAGGCAGATAACCGCGATCGCAGCGAACGTCGCGCGCCAACCCGACTGATGGCCGATCCAGGTGCCGATCGGCGCTCCGAGAATCATGGCGGTATTCATCCCGAACGCCAGCCGGGCCACCATCGTCCCGGCTCGTTCTGCGGGCGCGGACCGCACGGCGATCACAACGGCTTGGGCGAAGAAGGTGGAGCTCACCAGCGCGGTGAGCACGCGGGCGGCCAGCAGCACGGGGAACCCGGAGGCCAGGGCGGAGACCGCGTTTCCGACGACCGCGACAACCAGCAGCGCCAGCATCAGCCGCTTCCGATTGATCCCGGCGGTCGCCGCGGTGAGCACCGGGCCGCCGATGATCATGCCGATGGCGTAGGCCGTGACCAGCAGGCCCGCGGTGCCGACAGCGACCCCGAGATCGGTGGCGACCTCGGGAAGTATTCCGGCCACGACGAACTCGCCGGTCGTGATGCTGAAGACGCAGAACATGAGGACCGTAATTCGAAGCATGCCGGCACGCTAAACTCTCACGTCGACGTGAGAGTCAAGCCCGGGTAGCGAACGGAGCGGCCCGATGAAGATCGGCGAGCTGGCAGATCGGACCGGCGTCAGCGTGCGAGCGCTGCGCTACTACGAGGAGAAGGGGGTCCTGAATCCGGATCGAACCCACAGCGGATACCGGATCTTCACCGAAGCCGATGTCCGCACGGTGGCGCACATCCAGACCCTCCTCGCGGCGGGTCTCGGCATGGACCTCATCGGCCAGATCCTGGCCTGCCTGTCCGGCGAATCCTTGTTACTGGACAGCTGCCGCGAACGTCTCGAAACAGAACGCCGCCGGATCACCGGCGACATCGACCAACTGATCCACACTCGGTCGCTGCTGGACGACTTGCTCGCCACCGCCAAACCTCCGGCCCGGTACAACCTCGCGGAGTCGGCCACCACATAGTGGCGCCAACTGCCCGACCACCGCGGTGGGTCCGCCGGTACTGCATCCAAACGATCACCGCCACCGCGGCGATCTTGGATCGTATCCTGAGCGCCGTCCGGGCGAAGGGCCTCGCCGACGGCGCACTCGGTACCGCCCGGGCCGAGGTGCAGCGAGCGATCGCCGCCGGCTACGGAGCCGACGGATTCGGCAGGCTCGCGGCACTCGATCAGGCGCGGAAGACGCACAGCGGGACGTCGATCTCCGCCGGGGTCAGCGAACCGTGGTGACCGACCAACCGCGACTGCAGCGGTTCGGCGCCGGTCCGGATGACGCCGCGCCGCCCGCGCGCGACGACGACCAGATCGCCGATGCGCTGGGCGACCGCGGGGTCGACGGTGGGGCCGAACCAGCCGCGTCCCATGGTCTCCGCCCTGGTCAGCACCTCGAAGTCCGCGCCGAGCGTGGCCTCCCACGCCGCGGCGACGTCGGATTCGGCGTCCGGCTCGGTGTAGATGTGCCTGGCGCGGGCCTCGCCGCCGAGCGCTCGAACGCCCTCTTGCAGCACGGGGGTGGTGTCGAAGTCGATACGGTCGTCCAAGTGCACCATGCCGTGGTCGGCGGTCACCAGCAGCGCCGCTCCGGCGGGCAACTCCTCGGCGAGCGCGGCGGCGAGCCGGTCGGTGTTCGCCAGTTCCAGCTCCCAAGAACGGGATGCGGGCCCGCGCACGTGCCCGGTGAGGTCCAGATCGCCGTGATAGGTGTAGACCAAGGAACGCGGACCGGCGCGCAGCGCGTCGCTCACATTGGCGACGAGATCGCCGAACGAGAACTGGGGGCGGAACTCGCAACCGCGCAGCACCGCCTCGGTCAATCCCGATCCCGCCTGATCGCGCGGCGATACCTGTGCCACGGCGATGCCGTCGGCGACGGCCCGCTGGAAAACCGTTGTCCGGGGCTGGAATTCCGTCGGAACGAGTTCCTTGCGCAGATCGGATTTCGGCACGCCGTGCAGCCGCCAGGACAGCGGCGTGAACAGCGGGTCGTATCCGGGCACGTGGAACAGATAGCCGACGATGCCGTGCTCGCCAGGGGGAACGCCCACTCCGAGCGAGGCGAGGCTGGTGGCCGTCGTGGTCGGGAAGCCGGCCGTGAGCGAGATCGGAGCGAGACCGGACAGGAAGGGCGCAGCAGCGGGATTGGCGATCAGATCGTGGTAGCCCAGCCCGTCGACCAGCAGCACGCAGACCCGGTCGGCGTCGAGCCCGAGCCCGAGGCGGTCGGCCTCGCCGGGCACGCCGAGACCGGCGAGGACGGAGGGCAGCAGGTCGGCGAGAGAACCGGTACCGTAGCGCGGCGCGACGAACACGAGGGTCAGGATGTCAACGCGGGCGGCGAGCTGGCAAGGGCTTTCACGCCTGTCCGGTCTCGAAACGGCTCACTTTGCCTTCCCGCAGGACGAACCGCCAGGTGGTTCGCATCGAGCCCCAGCGCGAATTGGTGTAGTCGGCGACCAGTTCGGTGCCGTTGTCGCCGACCGACTCGACGCGCATGCGGCCGTTGCTGTCGAAGATCTCCGCTTCGGTCCACTGGGCGAGGTTGCGCTCCACGCCGTCGTCGGACATGGTGGCGTCGTCGGTGAGAACCGCGTAGAAGCGGTCTTGATCATTGGCGTTGAGAGCGTCGACGAACTCCTGCACCGTCGGATCCAGCTGCGCGGTCATCCGTGTCGTCCTCTCGGATCGGTGTGGGAAGCATCGGAGGAGCAAACGTCTGGCGTTTACTCTAGGGCAGCGGTGGCTCGCCGGGTTCGATCAATGTCGCGAAGGTCCGCATCACATCGTCCACCAGCGCAGTGGCGGTGGAGCCGAACTGTTCGGCGCGCTTCTCCAGCTGTCCGTCCAGCCACAGCGAGGCAAGGCCGTGGCCGAGTCCCCAGAACATGACGGCCAGTGTGTCGGCTTTGTCGGCGGGCAGCGCGCCCGCGCGCACGCACTCCGCGATCGCGTCGGCCAGCACCGCGAAAGCGGCGTCGCCCGCGGCCATGGTGTCGGGATGCTTGTCGGGCTGGGAGAGTTCGGGCCGGAACATCAAGCGGAAGTAGGCCGGTTGCTCGCGGGAGAACCGCACGTAGGTGTGCGCCAGCGCGGTGAGGGCGGCCATGGGCGTCTCCGCTCCGGCGCGGGCGGCCGCCAGTCGCGTTCCGAGCATCTGGAATCCCTGGGTGGACAGCGTCGCCAGCAGGGCGGCTCGGTCGGGGAAGTGATGGTACGGCGCCGCGGTGCTCACGCCCGCCTCGCGGGCCACCCGGCGCAGGCTGACCGCCGCGAGCCCTTCGGTTTCGATCAAACGCAGGCAGGCGGCCAGCAGCGCGTCGCGCAGGGCGCCGTGGTGGTAACTGGTCCGCGTCACCGTCCGAGCGTATGCGACGCCTCCTGGACAACCTAACTATGCGATGCTTAGATTATCTGAGCGGCGCTCAGATGACTGCCGCCTCAGCCAATCCACGAGACGGATGAACTAATGAGCACACGGGTATCGGTCACCGGCGCAACGGGATTCGTCGCCGGTCACGTCATCGCCGAATTGCTGGAACACGGCTACGCCGTGCGCGCGACGGTTCGTGACCTCGCCGCCACCGGCAAACGGGCACACCTTGTCGAGCTGGCCCGGCGAACCGGGGGCGAACTGGAGTTCGCGCAAGCCGACCTCAACGGCGACGACGGCTGGGCGGCCGCCGTCGCGGGCAGCGCGGCGGTGCTGCACGTCGCCTCCCCGTTCCCCACCACGCCGCCCGACGACGAGCGAGAACTCATCGATACCGCGGTCGAGGGAACGCTGCGCGTGCTGCGCGCCTGCGCCGCCGCGGGCACCGTCCGCCGGGTGGTGCTCACCTCGTCGATCGCGGCGATCGTCGCCGGTCACACCGATGAGGGCCTCCGCACCGAGGCCGACTGGACGGTGGTCGAGCGCAGTCCGGCCTACCAGAAGAGCAAGACGCTGGCCGAGCGGGCGGCCTGGGATTTCGTCGCGGGGCTTCCGGCGGGCCAGCGCTTCGAACTGGTCGTCGTCAATCCGGGCATGGTGCTGGGGCCGCTGCTGTCCGCCGCGACGAGCACCTCGCATGAACCGGTGCGCAGATTGCTCGCCGCGGACGCGCCCGGCATGCCACGCGTCGGCTGGGCGCCGGTGGACGTGCGCGATCTCGCCGTGGCCCACCGGTTGGCGCTGGAGACGCCGGAAGCCGCGGGCAACCGATACATCTGCGCGGGCGAGCACCTGTGGATGGGGGAGATGGCGCGCATTCTCGCCGAGGAATACGGGCCGCGCGGATTCCGGGTGCCGACCAGGCAGCTGCCGAACTGGCTCGTACGCTGCGTCGCGATCTTCGACAAGAGTCTCCGGCTGACCGTGCCGACCCTGGGGCGCACCGAGTCGCTCAGCGCCGACAAAGCCCGGCGCGAACTGGGCTGGACCATGCGGCCGGTGCGCGAAACCGTCTTGGACACCGCCGAAAGTCTGCTGCACCACCGGATAGTCGCGCCGCCGCGCGGCAAGTCCGCCCCCCCGCGCCACCGCGCCGCACGCCGTGTGGGTCTGAGGGTGCGGACATGCTGATCGCGACGCTGATCATCACCACGGTCGCCATGATCCGGCGCCGGTCCGCCCGTCGATCCCCGCGCGTGAACCCCGCCGGGCACACCGCTCCCGGCCCGGTCGGGCGAGCGCTGCGACGGCCGGTGCCGGCGGCCGCCACGGTCGTCGCACTGCTGGGCGTCGTAGTTGCCGCGGGTGCGCTCGCCCAGTGCTGACCCGGCCCCGGAGTACGGCGGCCCGGCCCGGTTCGCTAGACAGGACACGTGACTGCACAGCACCCTTTCCGGTTCGGTGTCAACATGGTGGTCCCCGAATCACGTTCGGGTTGGATCGAAAAGTGCCGTCGGGCAGAAGAACTCGGCTTCGACGTGGTGGGTGTCGCCGATCATCTCGGCCTGCCCGCGCCGTTCCCCGCGTTGATTTTGGCCGCCGAGGCGACCGAGCGGGTGCGGTTGAACACCTTCGTGCTCAACACCGCGTTCTACAACCCGGTGTTGCTGGCCCGCGACGTGGCCGGCGCCGATCAGTTCACCGACGGGCGGGTGGAACTCGGGCTCGGTGCGGGCTATGTGCAGGCCGAGTTCGAGGCCGCGGGCATCCCGTTCGAGAGCGGGAGCAAGCGCGTCGAGCACTTGGAGCAGACGGTGATCACCCTGCGCAGGCTGTTCGCCGATCCGGAGTATCAGCCGCAGCCCGCGCAGCCGTCGGGGCCGCCTGTCCTCATCGGCGGATGGGGTGATCGTCTGCTCGGCGTCGCCGCGCGGCACGCCGACATCATCGCCTTCACCGGCGCGGCGGCCGCGCGCAACGGCGGGCCGCTGCAGATGGCCGGGCTCGCCGAGATCGAGGAGCGCGTCGCCTATGTGGGGCAACTGCTCGGTCCACGGCTGGACAAGGTCGAGTTCAACATCCTCGTGCAGCGGGTGGTGCCGCCGCGCGAACGCGCGAGCGTGCTGGAACTCTTCGGTCCGGCGCTGCCGCCGGACGTCGCCGACTCCCCGGAGGAGCACCCGCTCCTGCTGATGGGCACACCCGAGGAGATGGCCGACCGCCTGCGCGACCGGCGCGATCGCTACGGCATCAGCTACGTCACCGTCCTCGAGGACAGCATGGAGAAACTCGCCCCGGTCATCGAGTTGCTGCGCTGAGCCGCCGGGTGCGGGTCAGGGCAGCGGATCGATGATGACGCGCGGATCGATCTGCCGGAGCCGTCTCGGACGGCTGGTCAGGCAGGGCCAGGTGCGGGCGACCGCTTCGCGGGTGACATGCCCCGCGGCCGCCAGGATGTCATCGCCGAATGCCGGCAGCGGCGGGCCGGTGCGGTCGAACGTCGGGACGACGGTGTGCGGCAAGCCGACCAGCACGGCCAGGATATCGAGCCGGTCGGCCGGGATGTGCGTGCGCGCCGCCGCGAGCACGGTGCTCGGAACGACGATGGTGCTTCCCGCCTCGACCGTCGCCCAGACGACCGCCTGGGCGTAGTTGGCGCGGTTGGCGAACGCGACGACCGCCGCGGCGTCGAAGACGACACCGCCGAGGGCCCGGGAGGTCACGCCGCGCCGGCGAGCCGTGCGCGCACCTCCTCCCCGGATAGTAGCGGGGGCATCGGCACGGCGTGGCCGGGCAGCGTGCGGATGGCCTTTCGCGGTCTGTGCTCCCGAAGCGGCGGCATGCCACGACTCTAGCCGGGTGCGTCCTCGGGACCGAGGATCACGCGGGCTTGTGCCACAACAGTGTGTAGCGCCACATGAGCCGCCGCCGTACGCGCGCGCCGGGCAGGAGTTCGGCTGCGGTGGAACGGATTTCGGTGAATCCGTCGATGGGGTCGCGCGTTCGCGCGTTCGGCCCGCCGACACGGTGGGAAAGGTGGATCGCCCAGATGAGCGGGAACAGCGGGAAGTAGTGGAAGTCCGTGCGCGGCGACATCTTCCACAAGCCGACCACGGCGAGCACGCCACCAGGTGCGACCAGACGGCGCAGCGCCGTGAGCCCCGCCCGCAGGGGAACGTGGTGCAGCGTGGCCACGGTGGTGACGACATCGAACGAGCCCCCGTAGTCGAGGAAGTCGGCCTGTTCGAGGGACACCCCCGCCACGGCGGGCGCTCGGGCGATGATGGCGGGGTCGACGTCGATTCCGGTGACCGTCAGCCCGCGTCCGGCCAGCTTGCCCGCCAGCAAGCCGTCCCCGCAGCCGATGTCGAGGGCGGTGCGCGCCGAGCGTGGCACCTGCTTCAACAACCAAGGGTGGTAGTGAGTGTTGTGATTCCAGTAGGGATCATCGCGCACGCTGTCACTGTAGTGCGGTGGTCAGCCGGAGGGCTCCGTGACCGTGAACCGCTGAACGCCGGTCACTCGGAGCAGTTCCAGGGCCGACGCTTCCTTGCTGCCGGGCGCCGCCGAATAGACGACGACGGCTTGGTCGGTGTCCGGGACGAGCAGGGTGTCGCAGTCCAACCGCAAGCAGCCCAGCTCCGGATGATCGATCGTCTTGGTCGCGCTACGCCACTGACCGGATCGTCGCGCGTTCCACAGCTGCTCGAAGCGTGGACTGCGCGAGCGCAATTCGGAAACCAATCGCAGCAGTCCGGGATCGTCGGGGTAGCGGGCGCGGGCGCTGCGCAGACTGGCGACCGAGAAAGCGGCGGCATTGTCCGCCTCGGCGGGTGTCATCATCACCCGTCCGGGCTCGGTGCCGAGGAAGCGCTGCCAGATGATGTTGCGCTGGGCGGGCGGCCACGCGGAGAAATCGCCGAGCAGCGCGGTCGCCATCGGATTCCAGGCCAGCAGATCGGCTTTCGCCGACAACACCAGCGCGGGCAGATCCGCCATCCGGTCCAGCAGACGCAAGACGCTGGGCCGCACCACCATGTCGATCCGGCCTGCCTGCGGAAGCGCCGCGCCCGCGAGCTGGAACAGCAGTGCGCGGTCCTCGTCGTTGAGCCGCAGCGCGCGGGCGAGCGCGGCCAGCACCGAGCTGGACGGCCGGGGGCCGCGCCCCTGCTCCAGCCGCACCACGTAGTCCACGCTGACCCCCGCGAGCTGCGCGACCTCCTCGCGTCGTAATCCCGGCACCTGCCTGCGCGCGCCCGCGGGCAGCCCGACATCCACCGGACGCACCCGGTCACGCGCCTGCCGCAGCAGGGCGGCCAGCTCGGTTCGATCCACATCCCGATCATGCCGCAGCGGTTCGGTGCGGGGGTGGGATCGCTGCTCCCAGGAGATGGCATCCCTGGCGCGGGGTTGCCGGAACCGTGACGCTGGCTCCGTGAACGACACGACTACGGCCCTGGTGACCGGGGCGAACAAGGGCTTGGGACGCGAAACTGTCCGCAGGCTGGCGGATTTGGACTGGCGGGTGTTCCTGGCCGCTCGCGATGAGAAGCTGGGCGAGGCGGCCGCGGCGGAGTTGACCGCGACGGGGGTGTCGGTCGAGTTCGTCCCGCTCGACGTCACCTCCGCCGCATCGATCGCGGCTGCGGCCGAATACGTCCGCCAGCGCACCGCGCGGCTGGACGTGCTGGTCAACAACGCGGGTATCGGGGGCACCAGGAAGACGCCGGATCTCGTCGATGCCGCGGACATGCGCGCGGTGTTCGAGACCAACGTCTTCGGTCCGGTGCAGGTGACGAACGCGTTCCTGCCGCTGTTGCGGGCCGCGGCTCAGCCGCGGATCGTGATGGTCTCCAGCGGTATCGGCTCGCTGGCGCGGACCTCCGACCCGAGCCGGATCGAATCCACGTTGCTCGGCCTGCCGTATCCGGCGTCGAAGACGGCGCTGAACATGATCACCTCGCAGTACTCTCGGGCACTGCCCGGCTTCCAGGTCAACGCCGCCGACCCCGGCTACACCGCCACGGACCTGAACGGGCACTCCGGCTTCCAGACCGTCACCGAGGGGACCGACGCGATCGTGCGGCTGGCCACGCTTCCGCAGGACGGGCCGACCGGCGGCTTCTTCGACCGCGTCGGGCCGGTCCCGTGGTGAGCCGCCGACGGGACCGGCGGCCGGGTCGCTGGGGCGCGTGCGCATCGAGCGATGCCACGTGCGGTCACGGTGGAGCCGCTCTGGTCAGCGCGCGCCGCCGTTGACATACAGCGTCTGGCCGCTGACGTAGCTCGCCTCGTCGCTGGCGAGGAACGCGATGACCGCCGCGACCTCTTCGGGCTGTCCCACCCGGCCCAGCGGCGTCCGGTCCGCGGCGGCCTTCTGGTGGTCTTCGGCCGTCAGGCCGACCCGGTGTGCGGTGGCGGCGGTCATGGCGGTGGCGATATAGCCGGGCGCCACCGCGTTCACCGTGATGCCGTAGGGCCCGAGTTCGAGCGCGAGCGTGGCGGTCAGCCCCTGGATGCCCGCCTTGGCGGCCGCGTAGTTGGCCTGCCCGCGATTGCCGAGCGCCGACCGGCTCGACAGCGAGACGATCCTGCCGTACCGCTGGGCCACCATGAACGTCTGCGCCACCTGCGCACAGTGGTAGGCGCCGGTCAGATTGACCGCGAGCACCGCGTTCCAGTCCTCCTCGGACAGGCGGAAGAACAGGTCGTCGCGCGTGATCCCCGCGTTGTTCACCAGAATCTGCGGGCTGCCCAGATCGGTGGCCACGCGATCGAAAACCTGCCCCACCGAGCCGCGGTCGGTGACGTCGCAGACATAACCGCGCGCCACGCCGCCCGCGGCGGTGATCCGCGCGGCGGTCTCGTCGGGCTCGTTGCGGTCCAGGACGGCCACGGCCGCGCCCTCGGCGGCGAGGCGCAGCGCGGTGGCCGCGCCGATGCCCTGAGCCGCGCCGGTGACGACCGCGACGCGGTCGGTGAAGCGGTGCATCGGAAGTTCTCCTGTCAGAACGCGGCGACGCCGGTCAGGGCGCGGCCGATGAGCAGTTTCTGGATCTGGCTCGTGCCCTCGTAGAGGGTCATCACCTTGGCATCGCGCAGATACTTGCCCACGGGGAACTCGTCGATGTAGCCGTAACCGCCGAACACCTGCACCGCGCGATCGGCCGCACGGACCGCGGCCTCGGAAGCGAACAGCTTCGCCTTCGACGACGCCAGCGCGAATTCTTCGCCGCGGTCGATGAGATCGGCGACCCGCCATACCAGCAGCCGCGCCGCGTCGACGTCCAGCGCGATGTCGGCGAGCAGTTCCTGCACCAGCTGGTGGGCCGCGATCGGCTTGCCGAACTGTTCCCGCTGGGTGGCGTAGCCGACGGCGGCGTCCAAACACGCCTGGGCCAGCCCGACACACCCCGCCGCGACCGACATGCGGCCTTTGGCCAGCGCTGCCATCGCCACGGTGAAGCCTTTGCCTTCGTCGTGCAGGCGGGCGCTGTCGGGTACGCGCACCCCGTCGAGGACGAGTTCGGCGGTGGCCTGGCCACGCAGCCCGAGCTTGCCGTGGATCTCGCGCGCCGCGAAGCCGGGGGAGTCGGTGGGGACGAGGAACGCGCTGATGCCCCGGTGTCCTTCGCCGCCGGTACGCGCGAACACCAGCGCCACATCGGCCCAGGTGCCGTTGGTGATGAACATCTTCGTGCCCGACAGCACCCAGTCCGCGCCGTCGCGCGTCGCGCGGGTGCGCAACTGGGCGGCATCGGATCCGGTGCCGGGCTCGGTGAGCCCGAAACAGCCGAGCGCCTCCCCCGTGACCAGCCGCGTGAGCCAGGTCTGCTTCTGCTCCTCGGTGCCGAAATGGTGGATCGACTTGGCGACCAAGCCGAGCGAGACCGAGACGATGCCGCGCACGGAGGAATCGCCCCGTCCCAGTTCCTCCAGGACCAGGCAATAGGTGAGGTGGTCGCCCGCGCTGCCGCCGTACTGCTCGGGGATGGTGAGCCCGAGGAAGCCCAGTTCACCGAGCCGGGCGACGATCGAACGGTCCACCTGTTCGTCGCGATCCCATCGCGCGGCGTGCGGCGCGATCTCCCGGTCGACGAAATCGGAAGCGAGCCGCCGTGCCGCCGTCTGCTCGCCGGACAGTTCGAGGTTCATGCGCAGTAGGCTAGCGACCGGTAAACTAACGGTGCAAGTTTTTGGCACGAAGCGGCGATCCACCGCGGCACCACTGAGGTGGACTTGTCGGTGCGCCGGGCGAGGTTGTTTCGAGAATGGGAGTTCGGCACCGGCCGGGGGCGGTCCCGACAAGCCGACGTCGCGACCGGAGCGGCCTAAGCGGTGACCGCGCCGAACTCTGTCGCCAGCCAGGCGGGGAATTCGGTGAGATCGGCCAGCACCACGTCCGCGCCCGCCGCGCGCAGTTCGTCCGCCGTGCACGGCCCGGTGCTGACGCCGACCGCGAAGACGTCCGCGGCGCGTGCGCCGTTCATGTCGCCGACGTGATCGCCGACGAACAAACTCGCGCCCTGTTCGCGCAGCGTCGCCGCCTTGCCCGCCGACCACAGGTCACCCGCGAGATGATCGACGCGCCAACCGAGTTCGGCGATGTGCAGCTGCGCGAGCGGGGCGTGCTTGCCGGTGACCACGAGCACTCGGCCGTTGCGGGCCTCGACGGCCGCCAGCGCGGCCTGTGCGCCCGGCATCGGGGGGATGCTCGAGACAATCGTCGGATACAGCGCGCGATAGCGAGTCACCAGCGCCGGAACGAGATCCTCCGGCGCGCCCGCCTCGACGAGCAGGGTGGCCAGCGGCGGGCCGAGCCGATCGGCGAAGGTCGTCCCGCACAGCGGCAGATCGAATTCGACGCCGAGCAGGTCGATGGCGCGCGCGACGCCCGGCCGCGAGTCGATCAGCGTCATGTCCAAGTCGAAGCCCGCGGTCCAGGTCACCTGACCGACCCTAACCGCCCGTGCCGCGGCGTGCCGGTGCGGCTGTTGTGATTCACAACTCCGCCGCGCGAGTGGCGGGATCGTCCGAACTGTGGGTGTGGCCGTCGTGATCCACGTGGAACCGCCGATGCACTCGGTGCCGGGTAAGAGACTGTGCCGCTGGGAAATTCAGCAGCGAATGCAAGCCGGCGTCAGGTGTATCGCGGCGGCGCGGCGCGCTTGGCGTATCCGCTGACCGGGCTGATCTCCATCCGGTCGATCCCGCTCAGCGCCCCGATCCGCTCCGTGGTGTAGCGGAACAGGTCGTCGGCATCACGACAGACGACGCACACCAGCAGATTGTGCGGTCCGGTGATGACGCCGACGAACGCCGCCTCCGGATCGGCCGCCAGCGTGGTCGCGACGGCGAGCAGGTGGGCGGGGGAAACCGTGAGCCACAGCAGGCTCTGCACGGTGAACCCGAACAGCGCGGGATCGATCTCGACGTCGAAACCGAGCACCCGGGCGTGGCGCAGTTCCTCCACTCGCCGCCGCACGGCGGATTCCGACCGACCGACAGCTCGCGCCAGCCGTGGATACGCTGCCCGTCCATCGGCGGCAAGCGCGAGAAGCAACCGCCGATCCAGTTCGCTCGGCGCCACGGTCGCGGCCGGACCGGTGTGGGGTGTGCCGAGCGCCGCGCTCTGTTCGGCGGACAGCGCCGACATCCGTCCCCGCCAGCGTCGTCGCATGACGTGCCGCAGCACACGCTGGGCGTCCACCGCGCCGACTGCCGGATGGCGGGCCAGTTCGGGCAGGGGAGCGTCGCCGGGCACGCGGAACAGGCACGTCAGCTCGGTGCCGCCGCCGATGACGGTCACCCAGGCGGTATCGGCGCGGCGCGCCAGCGCGCGGGCCATGGCCGCGGTGGCATCCGGTCGGACGCGAAGACGGACCAGCCACTCGCTGTGGCCCACCCGGCCGGTGTCGGCGACCCCGGTCACCCGCAAACCGCCCGTGTCCAGCAGCCGCCGGTAGCGGCGGGCCAGCGTGCGCTCCGAGACGTCCAGCACCGGGGCGAGCCTGCTGAACGGCGCACGGCCGTCGAGCTGCAACGCGTGCAGCAGGCCTCGGTCGACGCCGTCCAAAGTGACCGAATCCACCACGTCAGCGTAGGTCAGTGCCGGAATCCGGCGAATCGTCCGTGCTGACGGGCGGCGCGGCGGGTGCCGCACGAGCATCGTCGGCATGCAGAAACCGATCGACGCCATCCACCACACCGGAATCCTGACCCGCGATCTGGACGGCTTGGAACGCCGCTACCTCGACCTCGGATTCACGCTGAGTCCCCGCTCGCGGCATCTGCTGAGCGCGCGACCCGGTGAACCGCCGACGCCGGGATGCACGGCCAACCGGTGCGCGCTGTTCGGCGGCTCCTACCTCGAGCTGCTCGGCATAGTGGACGAGTCCGCACCGGACCCCTGGCATACCAAGGCGATGGCCGACGAATACGAAGGTTTTCGTCTGCTCAACCTCGAGACCGGTGACGCCGAGTCGGCGCGGCGGCAACTCCTGGCCGCGGGCCTGCGCGCCACCGGTGTGCTCGACCTGGAGCGCGACGTCGAGACCGAGGACGGCGTGCGCACGGTCCGCGCGCGGGCGGTGCACGTGGACCCGAGTTCGACACCGGAGGCGCTGCTCGGCGTCGCCCAGCATCTCACCCGCGGCTACGTGCACCAGCCGCGCTACCTGTCGCACCCGAACGGCGCCGTTGCCATCGCCGCCGTGCTGATCGTCGTGGCCGATGCCGACTTCGACGCGGTCGTCGAACGCTACTCCCGCATTCTCGACGTCGCCGCCGTGCACAAGGCACCGCTGACCGTGCTGGAGATGGGCTCGGGCCGGCTGGAACTGGTGCGCGCGTCGCAGGTCGCCGCTGTGTTGCCGGGCGAACCGGCACCCGCACCGTCGTACCTGGCCGCCATGACCATCGCCGTGCGCGATCTCGCCGTCGCCCGCGAGGTCATCCGGAACGCGAATGTGCCGGTTCGTGAGACGGACGAGGGTTTCCACGTCTCCGCGCGCGACGCCTACGGCGCCGGACTGTTCTTCGTCGCGGGGTGAGTCAGGGGCCGGTCGGCGGAGCGCTGGGCGCGGTCTCGGCGAGGGTGGAGCGCTTGCGTCCGTATCCGAGGTAGACCGCGATGCCGACCAGGACCCACACACCGAATCGCACCCAGGTCAGGGCATCCAGCGTGGTCGCGAGCAGCACGCAGCCGATCAGCGCCAGCAGCGGAACCACGGGCACCAGCGGGGTGCGGAACGGGCGTTCGCGCTCGGGTTCGACCCTGCGCAGCACCAGCACGCCCACGCACACCACTGCGAACGCCGACAGCGCGCCGATGTTCACCAGTTCGACCACGATGTCGATCGGCAGCAGGCCCGCGATCGCCGCGCCGAGCGCTCCCAGCAGCAGCGTCAGGCGCACCGGGGTCGACCGTTTGCCCGTGGTCGCGAGGGAGTAGGGCAGCAGCCGGTCGCGGCACATCGCGAACATCAACCGCACCTGCGCGTACACGATCAGCAGCAGGCCCTTCGTCAGCGCGATGATCGAGGCGATCACGATGACGTCGCCGATCCAGCCGATGCGCACCGCCCCGAACGCGGTGGCGATCGGCGCGCTGTTGTTCAGTGTGGCGAACGGCACCATGCCGGTGAGCACGGCGCTGACCAGCGCGTAGAGCACGGTGGCGATGAGCACCGTGCCGATGATGGCGAACGGCACGTCGCGGCGCGGGTTGCGGGCCTCCTCCGCCGAGGCGGCGACCACGTCGAAACCGAGGAAGGCGAAGAACGCGATGGCGGCGCCGCCGATGATCCCGCCGACCCCGAACGGCGCGAACGGTGTCCAGTTGTCCACGCTCACGTGCGGGGCGCCGACGGCGATCACCAGCACCAGAACGCCGATGGTCACCGCGACCAGCGCCTTGGTGATGCGCGCGGTGAACGACACCTCCCCGACCAGCACCGCGACGACGGCGGCGACGATCAGCAAGGCGGGCAGGTTCACCACGCCGCCTTCGGCGGGTCCCGCGACGAGGGCATGCGGGATGGTGATGCCCAAGAGCGAGTCGAGTGCGGACACAGTGGTCGCGGACCAGCCGATCGCCACCGCGGCGCCGGCGATGACGAATTCCAGCAGCAGGTTCCAGCCCACCAGGAACGCCGGCGCTTCGCCGAGGGTCGCGTAGGTGTAGGTGTAGGCGCTGCCGGAGACCGGGACCATCGCCGCGAGTTCGCTGTAGCACAACGCCACCAGCACGCACACCGTTCCGGCCAGGGCGAACGACAGCACGATGGAGGGCCCGGCCTTCTCCGCGGCCGCAACACCGGTGATGACGAAGATTCCCGCGCCGACGATGGTGCCGACGCCCATGGCGGTGAGATCGAGCCTGCCGAGTCTGCGCGCCAGCGTGGGCGCGCCCGCCTCGGTCGCGGTGTCGGGCAGGCGGCGGCGCCAGCGCCGGGCTGAAGCGGTGGTCATGACTCCCTCGGAATGGTCCATCGGTCGCGGCCGGTGTGCCGGACCGATAGACCATTCTCGCCGCGTCGCAGCGCGTGGGAATAACTGGGGTGTTGCTCTCAGCTGCTGGATGACGTCGCGAAGGGCGTCGAGGCGGCCACGCGGGTGGTGCGGTTGGGATGGCGCCACAGGCCCTTGCGCTCCAGGATCGGCAGCACGCCCTCGCCGAACCAGTACGCCTCTTCCAGGTGCGGATAGCCGGAGAGGATGAAGTGGGTGATGCCGAGGCGCGCGTATTCGGCCAGCCGTTCGGCGACTTCGGCGTGCGAGCCGACCAGCGCGGTGCCCGCGCCGCCGCGGACCAGGCCCACGCCCGCCCAGAGGTTCGGCGCGATCTCCAGCCGATCGGTGCTGCCGCCGTGTAGTTCCAGCATGCGCCGCTGGCCTTCGGATTCGCTGCGCGCCAGATTGGCCTGCACCCGTTCGATGTCGGCGGGATCGATGCCGGCCAGCAGGCGGTCGGCCTCGGCCCAGGCCTGCTCGGAGGTGTCGCGGCTGATCACGTGAACGCGCAGGCCGTAGTCGAGGACGCGGCCGTGGTCCACCGCCAGACGCCGGATCCATTCCAGCTTCCTGCTCACCGCCAGCAGCGGCTCGCCCCAGGTCAGGTAGGTGTCGCTGTAGCGGGCCGCGACCGGGCCCGCCGGTTCGGAGGAACCGCCGAAGAACACCGGCGGCGCCGGGTCCGGCCGGTTGCTCAGCAGAGCCCGATCGACCCGGATGTGTTCGCCCTCGAAGGTCACCGGCTCGGTGGAGTTCCACAGTTCGCGCACCACGTGCAGGAATTCGCCGGTGCGTGCGTAGCGCTGGGTCTTGTCCAGGAAGTCGCCGTAGGCCTGCTGCTCGTGCGGCTCGCCCCCGGTCACCACGTTGAGCAGCAACCTGCCCTTGGAGTGCCGCTGGAAAGTGGCCGCCATCTGCGCGGCGAGCGTCGGGCTGATCAGGCCGGGACGGAAGGCCACCAGGAACTTCAGCGTCTCGGTGGTCTCCACCATCATCGCGGTGGTCAGCCACGCGTCCTCGCACCACGCGCCGGTGGGGGTGAGTACGGCCTCGAAACCGTTGTCCTCGGCGGCGGCGCCGATCTGGTTCAGGTACCGCAGGCTGGCCGGTCGGTCGCCGGACATGAAGGTGCCGTGCCCGCCCGCGATCAGGCCGCGGGAATCGCCGTAGGTGGGGAGAAACCAGTGGAACGACAGACTCATACGAGCCAACTCCCTTCCGGGGACCGCGCCCGAGCCACCGTGGTGACCAGCGCGCACGCGAAGCCACCCGAACCGGCGCCGTAGCCATCACGGGCCCGCGGCGCCTCGGGTAGCGGGACAGATCGGGCGGTGCGCCTTGTGGGCGCGCCGCAGTGATCCATGCTGGGCGCTGGACCGGCCGAGGTCACGATTTGGAACCAGGCCGGTTTTTATTCCGGTGCCGATCCGTGTCACCATTCGGACTAGACGTAACCACGAATAACACGTAATCTGGCCTCAGCACGCACCCTCAGGTGTGCGAGGCGGACCGGACGAAACGAGTACCTCAATGACGCGGCATGTCGACGTAGTGATCATCGGCGCTGGGCTGTCCGGAATCGGCATGGCCTGCCATCTCACCAAAGAGCGGACCGGACGCAGTTACGCGATCCTGGAACGCAGAAGCGCCATCGGCGGCACCTGGGACCTGTTCCGTTACCCCGGCATCCGCTCCGATTCCGACATGTACACCTTCGGTTACGGCTTCCGGCCGTGGAACGGCACCAAGGTCCTCGCCGACGGCCCGCACATCCGCCAGTACATCGAGGAGACGGCGGCCGAGTACGGCGTCACCGAGCACATCCGCTTCGGCCGGAAGGTCACCACGGCCCGCTGGTCCAGCGAAAAGGCCACCTGGACGGTGGAGGCGCTCGACGAGCGGACCGGCGAGACCGAGATCTACACCAGCGACTTCCTCGTCGGCTGCACCGGCTACTACGACTACGACAACGGCTACCGGCCCGAGTTCCCCGGTGAGGAGGACTTCGGGGGCCAGATCGTGCACCCTCAGCACTGGCCCGAAGACCTCGACTACTCCGGCAAGCGTGTGGTGGTGATCGGCTCCGGCGCCACCGCGATCACGTTGATCCCGGCCATGAGCGACGCGGCGGCGCACGTCACCATGCTGCAACGCTCGCCGACCTACATCACCGCGCTGCCCGCCGACGACCCGGTGGCGGTGGGGATGAAAGCCGCCAAGGTGCCCGAGAAGCTCGCCTACCGAATCGGCCGGGCGCGCAACATCGCTCTGCAGCGCGCGAGCTTCCAACTGTCGCGCACCAACCCGGAGGCGGCCAAGAAACTGCTGCTGGCCGCCGTGCGAATGCAGGTCGGCCCCGGCATCGACATGCGGCATTTCACGCCGAACTACAACCCGTGGGACCAGCGGCTGTGCGTGGTGCCCAACGGTGACCTGTTCAAAGTGCTGCGCAGCGGCAAAGCCTCGATCGTCACCGACCGCATCGAGACCTTCACCCAGAACGGCATCCGCCTGGTCTCGGGTGAGGAACTGCCCGCCGACCTGGTCATCAGCGCCACCGGTCTGAGTGTGCAGATGCTCGGCGGCATGACACTGGAGATCGACGGCGAACCGGTGGTCACCCGCGAGCGAGTGGTCTACAAGGGCGCCATGCTCGACGGCGTGCCGAACGCGATGATGGTGCTCGGCTACACCAACGCGTCTTGGACGCTGAAAGCCGACCTGGCGGCCGAATACTTCTGCCGGGTGCTCAACCACATGAAGAGGAACGGTTTCACCCGGGTCGAGGCAGTCGCCACCGACCGCGACCGGGGCGCCGACTCGGTGATGGGCGGGGCGCTGACCTCCGGCTATATCCAGCGCGGTGACGCGGTGATGCCGCGCCAGGGCACCAACGGCCCGTGGCAGGTGATCAACAACTACTTCCGCGACCGCAAGCTGCTGCGCAAGGGCGCGCTCGAAGACGGGGTGCTGACCTTCAGCCGTGCCGAGAAGTCCGCCGTCACACGGCCGCTGGAAGGCACGCGCAGCGCCTGAGCGCCGCTGTGCGCCGCACCGCGGCGGGCACGACGAGGTGCCCGCCGCGGTTTCCCGGTCGGCGTCCTTTTGGAATCTCCCCGAAGACAACTATGGACATGAAATAGCGAATGCTCAACGATCGCTGCACTGCGACGCGATGGCGCGTCGGCGGATGTATCGAGGGAGAGTATGAGCGTGATAGCGCGCGGCAGATTTCTGATAGGCGCGATAGTCGCCACAACTGTGGCAATGCTTTCGACCGCGTGCGGTGGTGGTGAAGTCCGCACTTCCGGCGGCGTGCCGGTCTTGCGGTATCAAGGCTGGGCTTCGCAAGTCGTCATTCCCGAGCTCGCGGAGGATCTCGGCTTCTTCGACGGCAAAGTGAAGCTCGAATGGCAGGGCAATACCATCAGCGGCCCGCAGGACATCCAATCGGCGGCGACCGGGCAGGTCGACTTCGGTGGCGCGTTCGGGGGCGCGGTCGCCAAACTAGCGCAGGGCGGCGCGCCGATCACCGCGGTGGTGAATTACTACGGCTCCGATGAGAAGACGTTCACCGGATTCTATGTGCCCGACAACAGTCCGATCAGGACTCCGAAAGATCTGCTGGACAAGAAGATCGGCGTGAATACGCTGGGTGGTCAGTCCGAGGCGGATATCCACACCGCGCTGAAGAAGGCCGGATTCACCGAACAGCAGATCAAGTCGGTGCAGCTGGTCGTGCTGCCCCCGCCGAACACCGAGGACGCCGTGCGGCGCGGCCAGGTCGACGTCGCAGCGCTGAGCGGACAGTTCCAGCAGCGTGCGATCGCCAACGGCGGCCTGCGTCCGGTATTCACCGACTACGAAGAATTCGGCCCGTTCAACGGCGGCCAGTATGTATTCCGCAACGACTTCATCGCCAAGAATCCCGACAGTGTCCGGGCATTCGTCGACGGGGTCGCCAAGGCCATCGAGTGGCAGAAGACCACCCCTCGTGACCAGGTCGTCGCGAAGTTCACCGAAATCATCCAGAAGCGGAAGCGTTCGGGCGAGGACGCTGCGTCGGTGAAGTACTGGCTTTCGGTCGGGGTTCCCGCCGTCAACGGCGCGATCGTCGACGCCGACTTCCTGCGCTGGGAGGATTGGCTGCGCGATACCGGCGCGATCACCGGTTCGTTCGAGCCGTCGAAGTTCTACACCAACAAGTACAACTCGCAGGCTCCGAAGTAACCCGGCACCGCCGTCGCGGCGACGGCGAGGTCGAAGGCCGCCGTCGGCAACGGCACCGCCTCCGCTCCCGCGACGCGCGCATCGGCATCCGGGCACCGCAGGCGCAGGCGCTCGGCCGGCGAGCGGCCGGGTTCCACGGCCGTGACCGAGGCTCCTGCCCGCAGCATCGGTTCGGTCGCCAGTCCGGTTCCTGCGCCGAGTTCCAGCACCCGCACGCCCCGACGCAGCAATCCGCGCTCGGTCGACCGCGACCACAGCGCGTCCGGGTAAGGCGGTCCGGCGCGGTCGTAGATCTCGGCGTGCGTTTCGAAGTGCAGCGGGTCGGCCATTGGAGCCAGCCTGGTGCGGTCCGATCCCGTGCTCAGGAATCCGCGGGATCCGGTGTGCGGACGGCGATTTCGCCACTCAGCGCGTAGTCGCCGGACAGTCGCAGCCCGTCTCCGCTCCAGAAGCGGCCCGGGTCGTACCAGTCGGGGCTGCGGTGCTGCGGCAACAGTCCCATCGCCTGGTAGGTCGCGGCGACGATTTCGGCGCAGTACGCGTTCTCCAGCTCACGGGTGGTCGATCGATTCGCCTTCCGGCGGGGGAGTCGGGCACGCCCACGCAGCCAGCGCCGTGCCAAGCCCGCGGTGGAGGGAAACGGAGTGCCGTCGAGCCGTGCGATGGCGCGCAGCGCGCCGTCCTCCATCTCCCGGGTCGCGGGCGGGTTCAACTGGCGCAACCACGCCTGCTGACCGTAGCGGTGCGCCCACACCAGCACGGCATCGCGCAGGTTGTGCAACTGGGCGCCGCGGTGCGCGGTGCCCGACCACATATCGGGCAGGGAGCGTCCCAGCTCCGCGTGCCAGATCAGCGCGGGCAGGTCATCGATCACGACGGACATGCCGACATGGTTCACCGGACTGTTCGTCGTCATGCGGATCACCCGGTCGGCCGTGGAATGGCCACGGAAAAGCCAGATGTCACCCGTCCTGGTGATCTCGACCGCCCGGTCGAGATCGATGCCCGTCCCCGTCATGGTCGTAGCCTATGCGGTATGAGGTGGTGGAAGGCAGTGGGATTGGCGGGTGTGGCCGGTGTGGTTGCGACCGGTGTCGTGGTGGTGCGCGCCGAGCGCCGCCGCCGTGCCTACACCCCCGACCAGGTACGCGAACAACTGCATGCCCGATTCGCCGAGGCGGCATCGGCGGTCGACGAAACCGGCGATGCGCGGCCGCAACCTGTGCCGGGTCTCGGCGAGCGTGTCCGGCGATTGTTCCTTCGCTGGTCACGACGGGAGAAGTAAGCGAGGCCCGTGCCCGGCGGTTCACCAGCTGATCGGGGCCATCGGTGTGAGGCCGAGTTCGGCGAGGGCGGCCGCGCCGCGGGCAGCGTGCTCGCCACCGGCCAGCACGGCGGTCCGCGCGGACTGGTAACGGCATCCGGCGGCGTCGAACGCGGCCGCCGTGGCGAGCAGCCGCGTTCGGTCACCGGCGTGCAGTGCCGCGGCTCGTTCCACGATGGCGCCCGCGATGGGGTTGCCGGCGACGATGGTCCTGGCCTCGGCTACGCGGTCGCCCGCATCGGGCGCCCCGGCGAGCACGGCGGCTTCGGCCCGCAACGCCACGTACCAGTGCAGCCAGATCCACGTGACCCATCTCCACACCTCGCCCGGATCGGAGGACATCCGATCCAGCGCCTCGCGCACCTGCCCGTGGTGGATCATGGCGAGTGCGTCGAAGACCGCGCCGTAGCCGTGCGTATGCCCCGGCGGCGTGCCGAGCCTGGTTATGACAGCGTCCCATTCGGCCCGAGCGTCGTGGTCGCCGCGTAAGTCGTGGATCATCGCCACACCCGCGACCGCCGGGCCGAGAAGCGACTGGACGGGGCTGCCGGCCCGATGCCACGACTCGAGGAACCGGATGCTGTTGGCGCGTATCTCCTCGACATTGCCAGCCAGCGCGTCGGTCACCAGCAGCCAGCTCGTCGCACGATGCCCGACCTCGGCGAGCAGCGGATGGTCAGCGAGTCGCTGCGCCCAACGCCGAGCGCCCCGCAGATCACCCGCGCCGAGTTCGGCTTCGGCGGCCTCGCCGAGCGCGTCGATCAGTTCATGGGCGCCGTCCGGAGAATGCGGGGTGGACCTCAGCAGCGCCATGCGGCCGCGCGCGACGGCGGCCGCGGCGAAAGTGTCACCGGCCAAGCTGTGCGCGCCCGCGAGCGTGTCGAGCGCCGCGGATCGGGCCAGCGGGTCACCTGTGCGTTCGGCGAGTTCGACCGCGCGTTGAGCGCACGCGATGGTCTCCGGTACGACGTTGCCGGATGACGACTGGGCGGTGAGCGCATCGGTGAGCGCTCGTCCGGCGTCGGCCAGCGCCACGGCGGCCTGGGCGGCCGGATCATCATCGGCGAGCCGCCGTGCCTCGGTGATGAGCGTGCTCGCCTCCTCCGGCGACAGAGGACGGACGAACTTGCTCGCGAACCGGTACGCGTTGGCGGCGGCGGTCGCCAGATCGCGGGCGGCGCAGGCGGAGTCGCCGGACTCCAGCGCGGCGTCGGCGGCCGCGCGGGTCAGGCGGTGCATATCGTCCCCTCGCATCTGGCATCCGGCCGCCGCGGCGGCGTGGCGCAGCATCGAAGCGGCGGCGGCCGAGTCCTCCGCGAGTGCGGCCGCCTGTTCGTAGCGCATCTGGGATTCGCCGATCAGATTGCGGGTGAAGCACAATTGCGCCAGGTGCTGCGCCGAGCGGAAGGCTTCCACGCGCTGGGCGGGCTGGTCGGCCGCCCATGCCAGCGCGGCGCGGAGATCATCGGCCATCGCGTCGAACCGTGCCCGCCAATCCGCTCCCACCACCGACAGTTCGGCGGCCTCGGCCAGGCACCAGCGCAGGTGCCCGGCCCGGATGTCGGCCAGCTCCCCGGCCTGCGCCAACTGCTCCATGCCGTACTGACGGATGGTTTCCAGGGCCCGGTAACCGGTCCCGCCCGGACGGGGCGTCACCGCCAGCAGACTCTGCTCGGCGAGCCGGGCCAATCCGTCCGCGACGACGGCTTTCTCCGACGCCGCGACCTGCGCCGCCGCCTCGACGGTGAACGAACCCATGAACACCGACACCCGGCGCAGGAGTACTCGATCCTCCGGCTCCAGCAGGGCGTGACTCCAGTCCAGCGCCGCGCGCACCGATCGGTGCCGGTCCTCGGCGCGCGGGCCCCCGGCCAGCATGCGCAGCTGATCGGAGAGCCCGGCTTCGAGACCATCCAACCCGAGCGTGGTCCAGCGGGCGGCGGCCAGCTCGATCGCCAGCGCCACGCCGTCGAGTCGCGCGCAGAAGGCGGCGACCTGGTCGCGAAGCGCGTGATTCGGCGGCCAGCCGCCGGCCGCGGCGCGGTCCATGAACAACGCGACCGCGTCGGAGTCGCCGTCGCCCGCCAACGACATCGGAGCGACCGTGTAGACCCGTTCGAACGGCACCATCAGCCGGGCCCGGCTGGTCGCCAGCACCGTCAATCGCGGGCACGTCGCGAGCAGCCGCTCGATGAACGGGGCCACCCCGTCCCGCACGTGCTCGCAGTTGTCCAGCACCAGCAGGACGTGCCGGTCGGCCAGCGCGGCGGGCACCGACTCGTCCATGCCGCGGCCGGGCTGTTCGCCGAGGCCGAGGGCGAGGGCGACCGTACCGGCGACCACGCGGGTATCCGCGGCCGCGACCGGTACCAGGTCGACGAACCAGACCCCGTCGGAGTATTCGGCGGCCATGTCCGCGGCGACGGCCAGCGCGAGCCGGGTCTTGCCGACTCCGCCGGGGCCGACCGCGGTCACCTGCCGGTGTGCGCGGATCATCTCGGTCAGCTCGGCGCGCTCCCGGCCACGGCCGATGAAGGAGGTCAGCGGCGTCGGCAGCACCGGCGCCGGGTGCGGCCGGTCGGCGGGAGCGGAATCGGACGCGCGCTGGGCCAGCGCGCGGCGATCGGGCACGTCCAGCTTGCGCAGCAGCGAGGAGACATGGCTTTCCACGGTGCGCACGGAGATGAACAGTCGCGCCCCGATTTCCGCGTTGCTGAGATGGTCCCCTACCAGCGCCAGCACCTCGGCTTCCCGAGCCGAGATCTCCACTGTCGCCGCCATGGCGGCAATTCTGCCCTATCGCGTCATCTTCGAACTCTGCGGTCTGTTTCCGTGGTGGTGGGTGCCGCGGCCGTGGGCGGTCCGTGCGCGATCAGTGGACGGTTCCGTGGTCGCCACGGATGTGGGTTGCCTGTGCCGGGAGAGAAGCTGTGAACACGTCCGGTTCGCCCGACAGAACGGGCACCACGAGGACGACCAGACCGACGAATTCAGGAGTGATCATGACCAGCTCTTCCACCCAGGGCATCAAGACCGTGCTGCATCCGGTGTCCGATCTGGCGGCGGCCAAGGCGCTGTTCACCGCCCTGCTCGGCACCGAGCCGCAGACCGACTCGCCCTACTACGTCGGTTTCGAGGCCGAGGGGCAGCACATCGGGCTGGTGCCGAACGGCGGACCGCAGGGCATGACCGCGCCGGTGGCGTACTGGCACGTGCCGGACATCGAGGCGAAGCTGGCGGAACTGACCGCCGCGGGCGCCACCGTGGCCGAGTCGGCGCACGACGTCGGCGGCGGCCGCCTGGTGGCCACCGTCACCGACACCGACGGCCACGTCCTCGGGTTGATCCAGGACCGATGAGCAGCGTGACCAGCATCCAATCCACCCCCTCCGAAACGAAAGAGACCAGACTCATGACTACGCGGAAGTCCGCCACCCGCACCGGCGCCGAGACGAAGACCGCGGTGAAGTTCACCGACGAGGAACGCGCCGCGATGAAAGAGCACGCCCAGGAGCTGAAGACGGCCGCGCGCCGGGGTTCGCGCGCGACGAAGGCGGACGGGGAGCAGGACGTGCTCGCCAAGATCGCCGGGATGGCCGAATCCGATCGCGTCATGGCCGAGCGGTTGCACGCCGTCGTCCGAGCCAGCGCTCCGGAACTGTCGCCCAAGCTGTGGTACGGCATGCCGGCCTACGCCAAGGACGGCAAGGTCGTGTGCTTCTTCCAAAGCGCGGAGAAGTTCAAGTCGCGGTACGCGACCTTCGGTTTCAACGACCTCGCCGACCTCGACGACGGCGCCATGTGGCCGACGTACTTCGCGCTCACGAAGGTGACCGCCGTCGAGGAGGCGAGGATCGGTGAACTGGTGCGCAAGGCGGTGGGCTGAGCGCCCTCAGGTCACGATCCGAAGCGGATGTTCCAGCAGGTCTTTCAGCTCTTGCAGGAACCGTGCGGCCACGGCTCCGTCGATGGCGCGGTGGTCGGCGGACATGGTGACCCGCAGTATCTTGCGGGTCACCACCTGGCCGTCGTCCAGCCGCAGCTCGTCGGTGGCCGCGCCGACGGCGAGGATGGCGGCCTCCGGCGGATTGATGACGGCGGTGAAGTGCTCGATGCCGAACATGCCCAGGTTGGAGATGGTGAAAGTGCCGCCGCTCATCTCGTCGCTGCGCAGTTTGCGCTCGCGGGCGCGTTCAGCTTTGTCGCGACTGTCTGCGGCGATCTCCGACACGCTCTTGCGATCGGCGTCGCGCAGCACGGGGACGAGAAGGCCTGCCGGTGTCGCGACCGCCATGCCGAGATGGATTCCGCGGTGGCGCAACAGTTTGTCACCCGCGAAGGAGACATTGACCGAAGGGTTGCTCCGCAGCGTCACCGCGACGGCCTTCAACAGCAGGTCGTTCACGCTGACCTTCCCGCCTGCCTGCGCGAGCGTGGCGTTGACCTGTGCGCGGAAGCCGAACAGTTCGGTCACATCGATCGCGGTGGTGAGATAGATGTGCGGCGCCTGCTGTTTGCTCTCGGTGAGCCGCGTGGCCGAGACCCGCTGAATGGTGGTCAGCGGAAGTTCTTCGTAGTCGCCTGGGGCCGGAGCCGGGGGCTCGGGCGAGGCGGCGGCTTTCCCCGGCTGTTCGAGTTCGCCTGTGCGATGGGCGGATTCGACATCCTGCCGGATGACTCGCCCACCCGGGCCGGTGCCTGTGACGGTGGTGATGTCCACGCCGAGTTCATCGGCGATCTTGCGCGCCAGCGGCGACGCCTTCTTTCGCTCCGCCGTTGCCGGAGCGTCGGCGGTGGATTCGGGCACCACGCGGTTCGAGGCCGGCTCGGAGCCCTTCTCCGCAGCAGCTTGCTCGCCGGAGGCGGTCGCGGCCGGCGCGGGTGCGCTACCGCCGGAGCCGCTCGCGGTGGTGCCGCTGCCGTCGCCGATGAGGCCGATCGGCGTGCCGATCGGCACCCGCGCGCCCTCCGCGGCGAGGATCTGCTCGAGGACGCCGCTGTCGTAGGCCTCGAGCTCCATCAGGGCTTTGTCTGTTTCGATTTCGGCGAGGATTTCGCCTCGCTCGACCGGATCGCCCACCTGCTTGAGCCAGGAGACGACGACGCCTTCCTCCATGGTGTCGGAGAGGCGGGGCATGGTGATTTCGGGCATGGATGCGTCCTCTGGTGTCTCAGCGTCGCTTGCCGACCGCCGCGAGGGTTTCCAGCGCGGCGGTGTACAGCGAGTCGGCCGACGGCAGGGCGAGCCGTTCGAGCGGCTTGGCGTAGGGGAGTGGCACCTCGGCCATGGCCACCCGGCGCACCGGGGCGTCCAGGTAGTCGAAGGCGCCGTCGGAGATGGAGGCCGCGACCTCGGCGCCGATGCCGTAGGTGAGCCAGTCGTCCTCGCCGATCACGGCGCAGCCGGTCTTGCGGACGGACGCGACGAGGGTGGCGCGGTCGAGCGGACGAAGGCTGCGCAGGTCGATGACCTCGGCCGAGAATCCGTCGGCGGCGAGTCGTTCGGCGACCTCGGTGCAGATCGTGGCCATGCGGGAGTAGCCGATGAGCGTGATGTCGGAGCCGGTTCTGGTGACCGCGGCCTTGCCGATCTCGGCGCTCGGAAGGTTTTCCGGCACTTCGCCTTTGGTGTTGTACAGCGACAGGTTCTCCAGGAACAGCACCGGATCGTCATCCTCGATGGCGGCTTTCAGCAGCGCCCGCGCGTCGGCCGGAGTGCTCGGCGCGACCACCTTCAAGCCCGGCACGAACGCGTAGTACAACTCCACGTTCTGCGAATGCGTCGCCCCCAGTTGCTGCCCGCCGCCGCCCGGAGTGCGGATGACCATGGGCACGCTGGTCTGCCCGCCGAACATGCCGTAGATCTTCGCGGCGTGATTGACGATCTGGTCCAGCGCCAGCAGCGAGAAGTTGATCGTCATGATCTCGACGACCGGGCGCAGTCCGAGCATGGCGGCGCCGATGGCCGCGCCGACGAAACCCTCCTCGGCGATCGGAGTGTCGCGCACCCGCTTCTCGCCGAATTCGGCCAGCAGTCCCGCGGTGATCTTGTAGGAGCCTTCGAAGACGCCGATCTCCTCCCCGATGAGGAAGACGTCGTCGTCGCGCCGCATCTCCTCCCGGAGGGTCTCGCGCAGCGCTTCGCGATAGGTCATGACAGCCACGGTGATGTCCTTAGGTGGTGAACAGCGGGTCGGCGGGCAGGCGGCGCGAATCGCCCGCCACGGGTGTCGCGTAGTTGTAGTCGAACAGGCTCGACGGCTCCGGATGGGGACTCGCGTCGGCGAATTCGACCGCCGCGGCGACCGCGGCCGTCACGTCCGCTTCGAGTTCGGCCACGGACCGATCGTCCAGCACACCGGCGGCGAGCAGTGCGTCGCGCCAGCGCACGATGGGATCGTTGCTCCTGGCGATCGCGACGGCGTCTTCGGTGCGGTATTTCGCCGGGTCGACCACGGAGTGGCCTTTGAGGCGGTGACTGACCGCTTCCAGCAGCGCGGGCTTCTTCTCGCGCCGGGCCGTTTCGATCAGCTCACCGGCCACATCGCGGACGGCGAGCACATCGGTGCCGTCGACACGCTCCCCGCGCATGCGATAGGCGGCGGCGCGCTTCCACAGATCCGGTTCGGCGCAGGAGCGTTCGACCGTGGTGCCCATCCCGGTCTGGTTGTTGATCACCAGGAACACCACCGGCAGATCCCACAGCGCCGCGATGTTCAGCGCCTCGTGGAACGCGCCGATGTTGGTCGTGCCCTCACCCATCTGGCACACCACCACGTCGTCCTCGCCGCGGTAGTCGATGGCCAGCGCCGCGCCGACGGCCAGCGGAACCTGGCCGCCGACAATGGCGTAACCGCCCAGCATGCGGGTCGCGGTGTCGTACATGTGCATGGAACCGCCCCAGCCCTTGGACGTTCCGGTGGCGCGGCCGTACAGCTCCGCCATGACCCGGCCGGGCTCGATGCCCTTGGCCAGCGCGTAACCGTGCTCGCGGTAGTTGGTGAACAGATAGTCGGTCGGGCGCATGGCCGCGCCGAGCCCGACCACGGTGGCTTCCTCACCCAGGTTGAGATGGCAGTAGCCGCCGATCTTCGCCTGCTGGTAGCTCTGCGCGGTGCGCTCCTCGAATCGGCGTATGAACAGCATGTCGCGGAACAGCCCGCGCAGGCTGTCCGAATCCTCCGCGGCGATGCGCGCGTCCACCGGAGCGGCGTCGTTCCGCGTCCGCGCGGGTACGGCGTGGTCGCCGGCGACCGGGGCGGAGGCGCGTGCGGCCGTCTTGCGGCTCGGTTTACGGGAGGCGGTGCTGGTGGTCACGGCAGGCTCCTCAACGCTTCCGGGGCGGGATGTGCACGGGCAGGCCGAGTCCGGCCATGGCCGCCTCCATGCCGATCTCGCCGAGGGTGGGGTGGGCGTGGATGGTGTCGGCGAGTTCGTCGAGGGTCGCCTCCAGGGAGATGGCCAACGCGCCTTCGGTGATCAGGTCGCTGGCCGACGGGCCGATGATGTGCACCCCGAGCACTTCGCGATGACGCTGTCCGGCGACGACCTTCACGAAGCCCTCGGTTTCGCCGAAGGTCTTGGCCCGGCCCAGCGCCGCGAACGGGAACCGCGCGGTGACGACCTCGTGGCCCGCGGCGCGTGCCTTCGCCTCGGTGAGCCCGACGCTGGCGATCTCCGGGTGGGTGAAGGTGGCGGCCGGGATCGCGGAGTAGTCCAGGTGCGCCGAGTGACCGGCGATCACGTCCGCGGCGGTGAGTCCCTGATGGGAGGCGACGTGCGCGAGCAGGGCGCGCCCGGTGACATCACCGATGGCGTAGACGTGTTCTACGCCGGTGCGCAGCTGCTGGTCGACGGGGATGAAGCCGCGGGGGTCGGTGTCGATGCCCACGCGGTCCAAGCCCAGGTCGGCGGTGTTGGGACGGCGCCCGACGCCGACCAGCACCACGTCCGCGTCGAGGTCACCGGCGTGTTCGCCAGCGACGGTGACCCGCAGCGCGTCGGTCCGCGCGATGGCCTCGACGGTGCAGCCGGTGAGCACGGTGATGCCGCGCTTGGTGAACGACCGTTGCAGGGCGGCGCCGACGTCGGCGTCCTCCAGCGGCACCAGGGTGTCCTGTAGTTCGACGATGGTCACCCGGCTGCCGAAACTCGCGAACAGGCTGGCCCATTCCGCGCCGACCGCGCTGCCGCCGATGACGACCAGGCGTTCGGGCACCTCGGTCAGCCCGAACGCGCCGTCGGAGGTGATGACGCCCGGCAGGTCCGCGCCCGGAATCGCCAGCCGCGCCGGCACCGATCCGGTCGCGATGATCACATCGCTCGCGGTGATGGTCCGGGTGGCGGTGGCTGTGGGAGCGGCGGCGTAGCGGGGGCCGCCGGGGAAGATCGGCGACTGTCCCGCCTCGAAGACCTCGACGCTGGTCGGTCCGGTGAAACGGGCGTGTCCCTCGATCACCGTCACACCGTTCGCGGCGAGCAGGCTCGCCACACCGTCGGTGAGTTGCTTGACGATGCCGTCCTTGCGCTCACGCACCGCGCCGAAGTCATAGCGCACGTTGTCGGCGTAGACGCCGAAATCGGCTGCGGCCGCGACAATCTGGAAGATCTCGGCGGACCGCAGCATCGCCTTGGTCGGAATGCAGCCCCAATTGAGGCACACGCCGCCGGGGCGCTCCTTCTCCACCAAGCCGACGCGCAAGCCGCGCTGGGCCGCGCGGATGGCGGCGACGTACCCGCCGGGGCCGCCGCCGACCACCAGTAGATCGAAATCCGGCACTCGTGGTGCTCCTCGTCCTCGATGATTCGATCCGCCTCCGGTTGTGGGGCGGATCATCGCTATCGAGTGTTGCCGTGGCGGAGTGCACAAACAATCACCACGAAGCCCAGTAGTGCACTCGCCTAATTGGGCGCAGCGCCCAACCTGCTCAGGCTCTCTCCGGTATCCGGACGAGGTCGAGGGCGGTCAGGGCCAGCGACAGTTCCACATAGCTGCGCTGGCCTTCGAGCGGACGCCCGAGCAGGGTCGAGACCCGGTGCAGGCGATTGATGACGGTATTGCGGTGGCAGTGCAACCGGCTCGCGGCGTGGGCCGCCGAGCAGTCGTGCGCCAACCATGCCGCGAGCGTGTCCAGCAACGTCACGCGCTCGGCGGCGGGCAGGGCGAGCACCGGACCGAGGGTGTGCGCGACGAGCATGTCGGTCAAATCGGTCGAACGCATCAGCAGCGCGTGTCGGAAGCGCTCGTGCAGCGGCACGAGCCCCGTCGCGTCGTCGGGCAAGGTCTGCAGGGTGAGCAGCGCCCAGCCGTGCGCGACGCCGATCCGCGCCAAGCCGCCGACCGCGGGTGAGGCGCCCGCTCGGCCGCGCACGTGCGGTTCGATCCGGCGCAACACCGCGGCGACGTCGTGGCGCTCGACCGCTATCAACCCCACCGTCGAGTCGACGCGATCGTGCCACACCGATCGAATGCCGACCGCGGCCAAAGCGGCTTCCGTGCCGGTGTGCATCGCCTCGCCCGCGTCGCAGGCGACGACGACGAGATAGTCACTACCGGCAGGAAGGTTCAGCTCCCGGGCGGCGCGCGCGGCGAAGGTGGTGTCGTTCGCCCGGCCCGCGAGCAGGTCCTCGATCAGGGCGTGCCGACGGCGCTCGTCGCTGCGCAACTGCTCCAGTTCGGTATTGCGGTATGAGGTCACCAGCGCCGTGGACAGCCCATCGATCACGGCCCACAACGCGGTGCCCGCCGCGCGGATCTCGCCGGGAGCGAGGTCGTCCGCCTGGTCGAGCAGGGCTTCCCACACGATCCGTCCGCCGAGCCGGAAGGTGCGCAGCATGGCCTCCAGCGGCACACCCTGTTCGGCGCGGCGGCGGCCGATCGACGCGGCGACGTCGTCGTCGAGCGCGGTCGTCGGAGCGCCCAGCAGGTCGAGGATCCGGGTCACGTATCGGCGGCAGCCATCGACCAGATCCGCGCGGGCGACCCGCGAGTAGTCGGTCCATTCGGGGTTGTCGGTGAAGATCTCCGCGATCAGCCGATCGGTCAGGGCCGGGATCTCCGCGCGGCAGGCGGCCACCAGCGCCCGCGTGCAGGCGTCCGGAGTCGCCTTCTTCGATGTCGGCATGTCGCTCGGGGTCCTTCTGGTCGGCCGTTGCGCCACGACTTCGCGAGCGGTGGCGTACCACGACGGTATAGCCAGCGGAATGCCGCACCGGCGGCGACGCTCGGTCGGCCATCTACACGGCGGACGCCGTCGCACCGCGAAGCCGTACATTGACCACGCCGTCCGGTCATGACGGCGACCCCGTGCCGAGGCGAGGGTCGGGCGCCGGAGTAGTCGACATCGCGGACTGGATCGATTATCTATACCGCGTATGCGGCAATAAACTGTCACTCGTGTCGAATCTACGGATCAGTGAAGCCGCCGCGTTGCTGGGCGTCAGCGACGACACGGTGCGTCGATGGATCGACCAACGCCGTCTGACCGCGATTCAGCTGGACAACGGCCGCAAGGGCGTCAGCGGCCGTGAGCTCGCCGAGTTCCTGCGGGCCAACGCCGAGGCGCCGGAGCCCGGTGTGACGGTCGCGGCGTCGGCCCGCAACCGGATGCGCGGAATCGTGACCCGGGTGGTGAAGGACACCGTGATGGCGCAGGTGGAGATGCAGGCCGGACCGTTCCGGCTGGTGTCGCTGCTGAGCCGGGAATCGGTGGACGAGCTCGGTTTGGAGGTCGGCAGCGTCGCTGTCGCGTCGGTGAAGTCCACGCACGTCGTCGTGGAAATACCGGAAAGTTGACGAGGTCGAGGATGATTCGCAATCTGGGTGTCGCCACCACGGCCGTGCTGGCTGTCGTGAGCGCGACCGGCTGTGGTTCGGACGACGCGACCGAACACACCGGCGCGGGGCACGTCTCGGGCAGGGTGACCGTGTTCGCCGCCGCGTCGCTGACCGAGACATTCACCGAACTCGGCAAACAGTTCGAGGCCGCGCACCCGGGCGTCGAGGTGATCTACAGCTTCGGCGCGAGTTCCGCGCTCGCCGAGCAGATCAATCAGGGCGCACCGGCCGACGTGTTCGCCTCCGCCGCGCCGAAGAACATGCAGCAGGTCCAGGACAAGGGTGAGGTCACCGCCGCGCCGGTCACCTTCGCGCGTAACCGGCTCGAGATCGCGGTGCCGAAGGGCAATCCGGGCCACATCACCGGCCTGGCCGATTTCGGCAGGACCGAGCCGAAGCTCGCACTGTGCGCGGAGCAGGTGCCCTGCGGCGCGGCAGCGCAGACGGTGTTGGAGACCGCGGGCATCACACCGCGACCCGATACCCGCGAGCAGGACGTGAAAGCGGTGCTGACCAAGGTCACGCTCGGTGAAGTCGACGCGGCGCTGGTCTACCGCACCGACGTCGAGGCCGCGGGCGGCAAGGTCGATGGCATCGACTTCCCCGAGTCCGGCAAGGCGGTCAACGACTACCCGATCGCGCCGCTGGCGCACGCGCCGAACGCGGCGGCCGCCGCGGCGTTCGTCGACTTCGTGACATCGGAGCAGGCCAGGCCGGTCTTCGCCGCGGCGGGATTCGACACCCCGTGATGGCGCCTTCGCGGCGGCGTGCGGTGCTGGGGCGGCGGCCGGTCGCGCTGATGCTGCCCGCGGCCTGCGGCCTGGCATTCCTGGTCGTACCGCTCATCGGGCTGCTGGCGCGCGCGCCGTGGTCGGCCATGCCGGCTCGGTTGTTCAGCGTCGAAGTCGGCCAGGCGCTGCGGCTCTCGCTGTGGTGTGCGAGCGCGGCCACGGTGATCTGCGTGGTCTTGGGCATCCCGCTGGCCTGGGTGCTCGCGCGCGCCGAACTGCCAGGGCGCGGGCTGATCCGGGCCTTGGTCACGGTGCCGCTGGTGTTGCCGCCCGTGGTGGGCGGTGTCGCACTGCTGCTGGTGCTGGGACGGCGCGGCCTGCTCGGGCGGTATCTCTACGAATGGTTCGGCGTCTCCCTGCCGTTCACCACCGCCGGGGTGATCGTGGCCGAAGCCTTCGTGGCCATGCCTTTCCTGGTGATCTCCGTCGAAGGAGCCCTGCGGGCGGCCGATCCGCGTTTCGAGGAGGCGGCCGCCACGCTCGGCGCCACTCGCTGGTACGCCTTTCGCCGGGTCACGCTGCCGTCGGTGCTGCCGGGAGTGGTCGCGGGCGCGGTGCTGTGCTGGGCCCGCGCGCTCGGTGAGTTCGGCGCCACCATCACCTTCGCCGGCAACTTCCCCGGCCGCACCACCACCATGCCGCTGGCGGTCTATCTCGCGCTGGAGACCGATCCGGACGCGGCGATCGTGCTCAGCCTCGTGCTGCTGGCCGTCTCGGTCGCCGTCCTCGTGGCGTTGCGCGAACGATGGATCAAGGGGACGGTATGAGCTTGGCGGCCGACCTGCGGATCGTTCGCGGGCAATTCGCGCTCGAGCTACCCCTTGTCGCCGCGCCGGGCGAAGTGATCGCTCTGCTCGGGCCGAACGGGGCGGGCAAGACCACCGCTCTGCGAGCATTGGCGGGGCTGATCGCGCTCACCGGCGGGCACATCCGGCTGGACGGAACCACGTGGGATGCGCCGCCGGCGGCGTTCGTGCCCGCCGAACGCCGCCGGGTGGGCGTCGTGTTCCAGGACTATCTGCTGTTCGGGCACCTGTCGGCGCTGGAGAACGTGGCCTTCGGGCTGCGCGCCCGCGGCTGCGGGCGCACCGCCGCGCGGGCGCGGGCCGGCGAATGGCTCGAACGGGTCGGACTGGCCGATTACGCGCATCGCAAACCCCGGGCGCTGTCGGGCGGGCAGGCGCAACGGGTGGCCCTGGCCCGCGCGCTGGCCACCGAACCACAGCTGCTGCTGCTCGACGAGCCGCTCGCGGCGCTGGACGCGGGCACCAAGCTCCAAGTGCGCTCGGACCTCGCCCACCACCTGCGCGACTACCCCGGCCACACCGTCCTGGTCACCCACGACCCCCTCGACGCGATGGTCCTCGCCGACCGGCTGGTCATCCTCGAGGACGGCGCGATCGTCCAGCAAGGATCGCCCGCGCAGGTCGCCGCACGCCCGCGCTCCGACTACGTGGCCACTCTGATGGGCCTCAATCTCTACCGTGGCACCGCGCGCGGCACGACTGTCGACCTGGACGGCGGCGGCGTCATCACCATCGCCGAACCCGCGCACGGACGGGTGCATGTGGCCTTCAGCCCGAACGCGGTGGGCCTGCATCCCGAACAACCCGTCGGCAGCCCCCGCAACAGCTGGCCGGTCACGATCACCGGCATCGAGCAACACGCGCACGTCACCCGGATCCGTCTGGACGGGGTCCCACCCGTGCTCGCCGACATCACCCCGGCCACCGTCGCCGAGTTGCGCCTGCGTCCGGGTCAGCGGCTGTGGGCCGCGGTGAAGGCGACGGAAACCCGTTCGTACCCGGCGTGACGCACCGGCTGCGGCGATGCGGTAGCTGAATACCGCCCGGTCTGCTTCAATCGAGGGATGTGCAGGTGGATGGCTTATTCGGGTGAGCCGATCTGGGCCGAGGACCTCTTGTTCCGGCCGGTGCATTCGTTGATCGACCAGAGCTTGCACTCTCAGCTCGGTGCGACGACCACGAACGGTGACGGCTTCGGGATCGGCTGGTATGGCGCGGGCCCGCGTCCGGCGGTGTTCAAGAGCGTCGAACCGGCCTGGAACGACCGTAACCTGCGGGAGATCGCGGCGGAGGTGCAGACGTCGCTGTTCTTCGCGCACGTGCGGGCGTCGACCGGCAGCGAGGTGCAGCGCAGCAACTGTCATCCGTTCCGGCACGGGCACTGGTTGTGGATGCACAACGGAGCGCTGCGCGGGTTCCGGCAGTGCAAGCGCGATTTGGCGACGGCGGTCGATCCCTTGTTGTTCGCCGACATCGAGGGCTCCACGGATTCGGAGTTGTTCTTCTTCCTGGCCCTGACCTTCGGGCTCGTCGACGATCCGTTCGGCGCGGTCGCCCGTGCGGTCGGCTTCATCGAGGACGTCGGCCGCGCACACGAGGTCGAGGCTCCGGTGCAGATGACCGTCGCGACCACCGACGGCGAGTCCATGTGGTTCTTCCGGTATTCCACCGAACGGCGGTCGCGATCGCTGTTCTATTCCAACGATGTGGCGAAAGTGCGTGCCTTGCACCCGGAAGTGCAAGCGCTCCGCACGCTGGGGGCGGACGCCCGATTCGTGGTCTCCGAGCCGCTGCGCGATCTGCCCGGAGCGTGGAACGAAGTCGAGGAATCGTCGGCTGGTGTGGTGCGTCTCGGCCACGATGAAACGCGCCCCTTCGCACCGATCGCCCCCTGAGCGGTTCGCTCCTCGCCCCGATCGCCCCGTCAGCCCTTCGCGGCCGCTGCCTGCGCACCCGCGTGAGCTCACGGGCCCGCGCGACCGCCGCGCGCAGCGTCTCGGGGCAGGGCTTCTTCGCGAGACGGCACCTGGCGCACGGTGGCGCCGGCCGAACGAGTGCCGGAGTTGCGGAGGTCGTCGAGGAGGGCGCCTCGCTCACCTCGGCTGGATGCTGGCTGCGCGCGACCGATAGGCCGGCGGCCATTCGGCTCTCCTACGGGCGGAACACCCTTTCCACTGGCGGGAGGACGGTGGAGCCGGGCGCTCGGAGTTTCCGGGAAAGATGACGTGTCGTCGGTGCCAGCCTGACAGCTCGCCGTGAAAGGAGCCGAATTCGATGAGCATCAACCGTACACTTCGCCTCGGTATCGGAGCGATCGCCGTCGCCTTGGTCGCCACCGCCTGCGGTGGTGGCAGTGAAGCCGCGACCACAGCCGATCATGTGCGGGACGGCAAGCTGACCATCGGCATCAAATTCGATCAGCCGGGCCTCGGGTTTCGCGAAGCGGACGGCTCCTACCAAGGGTATGACGTCGAGATCGCCAAGTATGTGGCGAGCAAGCTCGGTGTACGGCCCGACGGCATCACCTTCAAGGAAGCGCCGACCGCTCAGCGGGAGAAGATGATCATGGACGGCGAGGTGGACTTCGTCGTCGCCACCTACTCGATCACCGACGAGCGCAAGCAGAAAGTGGATTTCGCCGGACCGTACTTCGTGGCCGGGCAGGCGCTGCTGGTGAAGAACGAGACCACCGATATCACCGGTGTCGAGTCGCTGAACGGCAACAAGAAGCTCTGCTCGGTCAAGGGCTCCACGCCGGCGCAATACGTCAAGGACCATCACGCCAAAGACGTTCAGCTGGTGGAACTCGACAACTACTCGCAGTGCATCGAAGCGTTGCGGCGCGGTTCGGTCGACGTGGTGACCACCGACGACATCATCCTGGCCGGTTTCGCGGGGCAGGCGTCCGGCGAACTGAAGCTGGTCGGCAACACGTTCACCACCGAGAAGTACGGCATCGGCCTGAAGAAGGGCGATCAGGAGACCCGCACCAAGCTCAATGACGCGATCGAGCAGATGATCGCCGACGGTTCCTGGCAGAAGGCGTTCGAGCAAACGATCGGACCGCTGCGCGACTCGACGTTGACGCCGCCTGCTGTCGAACGGTACTGATCCGGGCCAGCACTAGACGGGCTATCCAGCTATCAGTTTCCCCGGCCGTAACCCGGGTACAACAACCTCGTTGAATACGTGGATGTTAAGGGATACGGCATGGGTAAGCAATCTTTCCGCAAAGGTGACGAAGTCGAATGGAACAGCCACGGCAGTACCGCTGAGGGCACGGTCGAAGAAGTGATCACGTCCGATACCGAGGCGGCCGGACGGACCGTACGGGCCTCCGAAGAGCAGCCGCAGTATCGAGTCCGCAGCGCGAAAAGCGGTCGTGATGCGGTGCACAAGCCCGGCGCGCTGCGTCCGAACGACGATTGACATGGAATTCGGAGCCGCACCATGACGACGACGGACGACGAAGATACGCGCACGCAATTCGACCAGATCGTCAACATGACGCCGGCGGAGCTGCGCCGGTGGCTCGACACCGACGAATCGAAGTCGGTGGGGCAGAAACCGGAAGGCGGTGGCGAGTCGACCGGGCACGCCAGCGGTCGGCGCATCGTGGACATCCTCGAGAAAAAGGAACCGTCCGGCGACGATTACGCGCACATGCGCAAAGTGATCGGATATGCGCATCGCCATCTCGAGCAGCGACCTTCGGGGGACATCGAGAACAGTAGATGGCGTTATTCGCTGATGAACTGGGGCCATGATCCGATGAAAAGCTGACGCGGCAAAATCCTCGCCGCGTCCGCCGCTTCGCCGGGGGAGAGTTCGCAGCCGCCTGCGCCGACAGGCGGCTGCTCCCCCTACCCCGTTCAGACGACCGGCCCTGGTGCGCCGACCTCGTGCAGCCTGCCTTCGGACAGGCGCAGCCAGCGCCGCACCCCGACCTCGGCGAGGAAGCGTTCGTCGTGGCTGACCACCACGAAGGCGCCGCGGTAGGCGTTCAGCGCGCTCTCGAGCTGGCCGACGCTGATCAAGTCGAGGTTGTTGGTCGGTTCGTCGAGCAGCAACAGTTGCGGCGCCGGTTCGGCGAACAGGACGCACGCCAGGGTGGCGCGCAATCGTTCGCCACCGGAGAGCACCCCGACCGGCAGATCGACTCGTGAGCCGCGAAACAGGAACCGCGCCAGGAGATTCCTGCGCCGCGACTCGGGCATGTTCTTCGCGAACACGGCCAGGTTCTCCGCGACGGTGCGGTCGGGGTCGAGCAGGTCCAGCCGCTGCGACAGATATGCGACGCGGCCCTCGGCGCGGGTGATCTGCCCGCGCTGCGCGGCCAGATCACCGTGGATGACGCGCAGCAGAGTCGATTTCCCCACGCCGTTCGGCCCGGTCACCGCGATCCTTTCGGGGCCGCGGATGATCAGATCGACGCCGGTGAGAATGGGCTGCTTCTCGTACTCGAAGTCGATGCGCTCGCCGACGAAAACCATACGCCCAGAGGGGACTTCGGTGTCGGGCAATTCCACCACTATTCGCTGCTCCTCGCGCAGCGCGCGTTCGGCCTGGTCGAGCCGATTCTTCGCCGCTCCCACGCGCGCCAGGTGCGTCTCGTTCGCTTTCCCGGCCGACTCCTGGGCGTTGCGTTTCATGGTTCCCGCGAAGATCTTCGGCAATCCGGCGTTGCCCAGGTTGCGCGTGGCGTTGCTCGCGCGACGCGCGGCCCGCTCCCGCGCCTGCTGCAACTCCCTCTTCTCGCGCTCGAGCTCCTGCTCGGCGTTGCGGATGTTCTTCTCGGCGACCTCGCGCTCGGCGCGCACAGCGGCTTCGTACTCGGTGAAATTGCCACTGTGGAATCGGATCTCGCCGCGATCGAGTTCGGCGATGCGGTCCATGCGGTCGAGCAGCGCGCGATCATGGCTGACCAGCAGCAGGCAGCCGTTCCAGTCAGCGAGCAGATCGTAGAGCCGGTGGCGGGCCTCCGAGTCGAGGTTGTTGGTCGGTTCGTCGAGTAACAGCACCTCCGGCCGTCGCAACAGTTGCGCTGCGAGCCCCAGTGAGACGACCTGCCCACCGCTGAGCGTGTGCAGACGTCGGTCGGGGGACAGGTGGCCGAGGCCGAGGCGTGCCAACTGGGCGCGGGTGCGCTCCTCGATGTCCCAGTCGGAACCGATGGTGGCGAAATGTTCCTCGCTGGTATCGCCGGACTCCACGGCGTCGAGCGCGGCGAGGATCGGCGCGATCCCCAGGACTTCGGCAACGGTCAGATCGCCGGTCAACGGGAGATGCTGGGGGAGGTAGCCGAGGGCTCCCCGGACCGAAACGCCCCCACCCCTGGGCCGAAGATCACCGGCGATGAGACGGAGCAAGGTGCTCTTCCCGGCGCCGTTCGGGGCCACCAGCCCGGTCCGTCCGCCGGGCACGCCGAAGGACAGTCCATCGAAGACCGGAGTGTCATCCGGCCAGGAGAACGACAGGTCGGAACAAATGATGTACGCAGCGGACATGGCTACCTCGAAGTCGGGTGGATGCGCGGGATCGATACCGCGCGAGGAAGGATGGTGAAAAACGACGACATGGCCACGACGGCGGCGCTGCGAGCGCGCTACCGGTGGCCGTCAGACTCGGGACCTATCCCGAGATGTCGAGTTCACCTGCCATGTTCGACTTCCTCGTTCCGATCGCTGTCCGTCGACCATAGCAGCCGTGTGGCCGACCGGGCGGTCAGGCTTCGAGGTAGGCGACGATTCCGCCGATCAGCGCGTCGAGCGCGTCGTCGAGATTGCCGTAGGTGCCAAGGGTGCGTTCGGAGGTGATGCCGCGCATGGCCGCAGGGATGAGCGCGGCCACCTGCCGCACCTTGACCGGGTCGAGTTCGAGGTCGGCGAAAGCTTTCTCGCACGCGGTGTCCCAGTGCGGTTTCCAGGACGCCAGTTCGGCGGCGGTCAGCGGGTAGTCGCGTTCGAGTTCGGCGTGCTCGCGGGGGAGCGCAGCGCGCAGCGTTTCGATGGCAAGCGATTCGGGCTTGCGCAGCCCTACGGCCATCGCCATGATCATGGCGGTCACCCGTTCGCGCAGCGTCCCGTCCGGTTTGATCCCGGCGGGCAGGTCGCCGCGTTTGTCGGCGGTGTGGCGCAGGACCGCGGCCCACAGACCGTCGATGTCGCCGAACTGGTACTTGACCACGCTCCAGGTCGCGCCGATGTCGCGAGCGATCCGGTTACCGGACACCGCGGCGGGGTCGCCCGTGGCCAGCGATGCGATCGCCGCCTCGAGCATGCTTTCCCGGGAACGAACCCCGCGTTTGTTGGCGCGTCGCCCGCTTACCGCCGCTTCCGTCACGAGAACCGAGTCTATCGGGCCCTGATCAGGGCCTTCCAGTTTCGTAGAACCCTCTTGAATTCTTTCGCAGAGGGTTCTACGCTCAAGGCGCCGCGGGAAGGCTCAGGAGCCGAGCCCTCGGGAGCTTGGAGGATCGAGATGGCAAAACCACCGCTATCGATGCAGCCGACGGGTTGGTTCCAAGTGGCCTGGTGCGGCGAGATCGAGGTCGGCGCGGTGCACAAGATGAAGTACTTCGGGCGCGAGATGGTCGCCTGGCGTTCGTCATCCGGCCGGGTGGCGGTCTTCGACGCCTATTGCGAGCACCTCGGCGCTCACCTCGGCTACGGCGGTCATGTGGTGGGCGAGCATCTGGTGTGCCCGTTCCACGGCTGGGAGTGGAACGGGGAAGGGCGCAACGTCTGCATCCCGTACGAGAGCCATCCGAACAAGGGCCGCCGGATTCGCAGCTATCCGGTGGTGGAGCGGAACGAAGCGGTGTGGATATGGCACGACATCGATGGACGGGACCCCTATTTCGAAATCCCGGACGTGTTCGAGGCCTTCGGTGACGGCAAGACCGCCGCCGACTACTACCCGCCGGTGCCCGCGGCCACGCTCTACCGGCCCGGTCTGGAACTGCATCCCCAGTACGTCATGGAGAACGGCGTCGATTTCGCGCATTTCAAGTTCGTGCACAAGACACCGTTCATCCCGGAATTCACCCGTCACGACTTCTCCGGCCCCGTGTCGTATGTCGACTTCACCATCGCTTTCGACGAGAACGTGGCTGCAGACCAGGTCAACAGCGGGGTCGAATCGATCAACGCGGGACTGGGCTGCTCGATCACCAAGAGCTGGGGCATGGTCGACAACCGCACGATGCCCGCGGTGACGCCCGTGGACGAATACACCTCCGACGTCCGCTTCACCGTGTGGATCGGACGAAAATCCGGGGACGACGGCCCCGAGATCACCCGGTACGGAAAAACGATGGCAGGCTTCGTCATCCAGCAGTTCGAGGCCGACGTCGATATCTGGGCGCACCAGCGCTATTCGGATCCGCCCGCGTTGTCGCGCAAGGAATTCGCCGGGTTCAAGGCGTTGCGTGAGTGGGCGGCGCAGTTCTATCCCGAAAGGCCCATGTCATGAGCACCTCCGACAAGATCCGGGTATTCCAGGTCGCGACCGGCAACCTCGGTACCGAGATGATCGGCCGGATCCGCAACCACCCCGATCTCGAACTCGTGGGACTGCACTGCTATTCGCCGGACAAGATCGGCCGCGACGCGGGCGAGATCGTCGGCATCGGACCGATCGGGGTGATCGCCACGGGCTCGGTCGAGCAGATCATCGCCGCGAAACCGGACGTGCTCACCTTTCACGGGGTATTCCCGGACGAGGACCTCTACGAGAAGGTTCTCGAGGCGGGAATCGACGTCGTGACCACCGCGGACTGGATCACCGGATTCCACCGCGACACCAACCATCCCCATCCTTCCGGCCGTGAGGTCAGCGCGGTCATCCAAGCCGCCTGCGAGCGCGGTGGCTCGACCTTCTACGGCACCGGCATGAATCCCGGCCTGTGCCAGATACTCGGCATCGTGCACAGCGCCGACGTCGCCGACATCGAGAACATCACCGTCACGGAATCGGTCGATGTCTCCTGCCATCATTCCGTCGACACGTGGAAAGCCGTCGGCTACGGCCGCCAGGTCGATGACCCGACCGTCCCGGACTCGCTCTACAAGTACACCGCGGTGTTCGCCGACTCGGTCTATCTCATGGCCGACGCCTTCGACCTCGAACTCGACGAGGTGCGCTTCGGTTACGAACTCGGCGCGTGCACGAAAGATGTCGACCTGGGTTGGTACTTCCTGCCCGAGGGTTCGCTCGGCGCCAGCTACATCAAGTACCAAGGATTGGTCGACGGCGTACCGCGCGTGGAAAGCCACCTCGAATGGCAGATGACGCCGCACACCGATCCGGCTTGGAAAATCAAGGGCTGCTACATCACTCAGATCACCGGTGATCCGAACATCTACAGCAAACACATGATCATTCCGCGCGCGGGCACCGATCTGTCCGACCCCGAGAGCTTCGCCTCGATCGGCATGACCGTCACCGGCCTGCCCGCCCTCAATGCGATCAAATCCGTCGTCGCCGCCCGACCCGGCATCATCACCAGCGCGGATCTGCCCCTGCGCGGGTTCGCCGGACGTTTCAAGCGCTGAACGGCCCGCCTCTGACGGGGCCGGGGAACGGCGCTAATCCCGCCATACAGGTGGACGCTTCGCCAGGAAGGCCGCCATCCCTTCGCGGGCGGCGGGAAGTTGAGCGGCGGCGGCCATGACTTCGAGAGCGAGGGGGTAGGCATCCGCTTCGGGACGGTCGAGTTGGCGGTAGAGAGTGCGTTTGCCCAGCGCTTTGCTGGCCCGGCTGCCCCTGGTCGCGCGGGCCAGCAACTCGTCGACGGCGGTGTCCAGTTCGGCGTCCGGCACCGCTCGGTTGATCAGGCCCCACTGTTCGGCGGTGCGGGCATCGATCGGGTCGCCGGTGAGGGCGAGTTCCATCAGCCGTTTGCGGCCGACGGCGCGGGCCACCGGCACCGCGGGCGTGTGGCAGAACCAGCCGCCTTTGCCGCCGGGGAGCGCGAAACCGGCCGATTCGGCGGCGACGGCCAGATCGCACGAGGCCACCAATTGGCAGCCCGCGGCCGTGGCCAGGCCTTGCACCCGGGCGATCACCACCTGCGGCACCGACTGGATGGCCGACATGAGTTCGGTGCACAGCACGAGCAGTTCCCGGACGCCGAGCAGGTCGCGAGCGGCGACGTCGGCGAAGTCGTGCCCCGCGGAGAACACCGGGCCGTTCGCTCCGAGCACTATCCCCGTGGCGTCGGTCTCGCCTGCGGCCCGGAACGCGGCGAGCAACTCGCCCAGATGTTCGCCCGACAGCGCGTTGCGCTGCCGCGGCCGGTTCATGGTGATGCGCACCGTGTCGCCGTCGCGCGCGACCAGCACATGCCGATACTCCAAGGCGGTCATATCTCCACCGTAGGTCTCCACGGGCGACGACACGACACTTCGAAGCGCCGAGCGCCCTACTCCGGTGACGGCTCAGCGCATGCTCCGGTGTCGCGATATCCACGCTCGTCAGCGTTGGTAACACCGCAGAATGATCGGATGATTGTGGGGAACGACGGCTCACGTTCAGCTCGACGCCACCTGGTGGCCGGGCTCGGACGGTACGCATCGCTGGTGAGAACACACCGCAGTACCCGAAGCGCACTCGTCATGGCCGCCGTGTGCGCGACCGCCGCGCTGCCGGCTTGCTCGCCGTCGAGCCCGGCGGATTTCACCGCCGCCAAGGATCAACCCTTGGTGATCTCGCTGGATGATCTACTGGCCGCGACCGGGGGCAGCGCCGCGGTGGCGGTCGCCGATCCACGGCACGGCACGATCAGCCGCCGCGCCGATGGCGCGGTGGTGTACACACCGGCGGCCGGATACACCGGGTCCGACAGCATCACGGTGACCACCACCGACGCCGTGAAGCTGTTCACCACCGACATCCCGCCGCTCGGTGACTTCGGCGGAGTGAGCGTGCAAGGCAGCGGCTACGGATCGGCGTTCACGCCGGTGCCGGGATCGGCCGACGAGTTCTACGGTCTCACCGACCGTGGTCCGAACGTAGACGGCAAGGGCAAGAACGAGAAAATCACGCCCATACCGGCTTTCACGCCCGCCATCGCCAAATTCAAGATGGTCGGCAGCACGGCGGTGCTGGACAGAACCATTCCCCTGAAGAGTTCGACAGGCCAGCCGTTCAACGGCTTGATCGACACCTCCGCGAGCACGGGGGAGACCATGCGTGGCCTCGACGGCGCCGTCCTTCCTCCCACCGATCACGGCATCGACAGCGAGGGCCTGGCCGCGCTGGCCGACGGCACCTTCTGGGTGTCCGACGAGTACGGGCCGTTCCTCGTGCACTTCGACGCCGACGGCACCGAGCTCGAGCGGCTGGCGCCGGGGCGCGGTCTGCCCGAGGAACTTTCGCTGCGCACCCCGAACCAGGGCATGGAGGGTCTCACCATCACACCGGACGGCAGGACACTGGTCGGCATCGTGCAGAGCGCGCTGAGCGAGCCGGGTGTCGCCTCGGCGCGTGAGGTGCCCATGACCCGGATCGTCACCGTGGATCTGAAGACCAGGGACGTCAAGGAATTCGTGTATCCGCTGGAGGAGCCGAAACAGAAGCTGGCGGTCTCCGAGATCACGGCGCTGACCGACACCACCTTCCTGGTCGACGAGCGCGACGGCGACAAACCGCCCAAGGCGAACAAGAAGCTGTGGACGATCGACATCGCCGGTGCCACCGATGTCGGACCGCAGGCGAAGGTACAAGGCGCGCAATATGATCCGCAGCTGGGCCTGCTGGTCGATGGCAAGCCGCTGGAACTCCTCGTCGGCGCGGTGCCGACCGCCGACGGCGTGGCCACACTGCGGAAGGCGGGCATCACCCCCGTCGCCAAGACGTCCGCCCTGGATCTCGGCGGCCTGCTGGACGGCCTGAACGCCGCGGGCGAGTTCTTCGGCCACGACAAGATCGAGGGCGTCGCCACCCGTGACGGCGGCAAGACCCTCTACATCGCCGCCGACAGCGACTTCGGCATCGAGGCCGCCACCGGCGACCGGCCGCCGTTCGGGCTCCAAGCCAAGCTCCTGGCCGACGGCGCGCAGGACTCGGGCGAGGTGCTGATGGTCGACACCACCGAGCTGCCCGCCGAGACGCGGACGAGGACCGTCACGATCAGCGTGCAGTAGGGTCCCCGCGGTGCACTCACGGCCGCAGCAGCTGGCGCACTCGCGCGGCTTCCCTGGTGAGGTGGTCGCGCTCGGGCACACTGGTGGCGACGCGAGACGCCTCGGCATACAGCTCGGCGGCGCGCTCCAGATCGCCCGCGCGTTCGTGCAGGTACGCCGTCACCGCGGCGTACCTGGGCAAGTCGGGGCGCACTCCGGCCAACGCCGCCAGGCCTGCCCGCGGGCCGTCGGCCTCGCCGACCGCTACCGCGCGGTTGAGCCGCACGACCGGGCTGCCGGTGCGGCGCAGCAGCTCGTCGTACCACTCGACGATCTGTACCCAGTCCGTCTCGGCGGCGCAGCGCGCGTCCGCGTGCAGGGCGGCGATCGCGGCCTGCGCCTGGTATTCACCCAGCCGGTCGCGGGCCAGTGCGGCCTGCAGGATCTCCACGCCCTCGGCGATCAGGCGCGTGTCCCACAGACCGCGGTCCTGCTCGGCGAGCGGCACCAGGCGACCGCCGGGGCCGGTGCGTGACGCGCGCCGCGCATGGTGCAGCAGCATCAGCGCCAGCAGGCCGGCGACCTCGGGTTCGTCGGTAAGAGCGACGAGCTGGCGGGCCAGGCGGATCGCCTCGGCCGCCAGGTCCACATCCCCGCCGTACCCCTCGTTGATGACGAGGTAGAGCACGCGCAGCACCGTGCCGAGATCACCCGGCTGGTCCAGCGGCAGCCCTGCGATCCGCCGCTTGGCCCGGCTGATCCGCTGCGCCATCGTGGCCTCGGGGACCAGGTAGGCCTCGGCGATCTGGCGGGTGGTCAGCCCACCGACCGCACGCAGCGTCAACGCGACGGCCGCCGCCCGCGGCAGCGCCGGGTGCGCGCACAGGAAGAACAGCCGCAGCGTGTCGTCCGTGGCCTGCGCCGGACCGGCGGGCGGCTCGGCGTCCGCGGCGAGTTCCCGCCCCCGCCGCGCCGCCTCTGCGCGGGCGGCGTCGAGGAACTTCCGCCACGACACCGCGACCAGCCACGCCCGCGGATCGCGCGGCGGATCGTCCTGCCAGGTCTCCAACGCCCGGACCAGAGCCTCCTGCACGGCGTCCTCGGCCGACGCGAAGTCCGCGCCACGCCGGACGAGGACACCGATCACCGCGGGCACGAGCTCTCGCAGCAGCGCCTCGTTCACTCGGTCGCCAAGGGCGTCGCCGTGAGAAACGGCCGCACCTCCAGCCACTCGTGGATCGGCTTGCCGCCCGCGCCGGGGGCAGCGGACAGCTCTCCGGCCAGCTCGACCGCACGCTCCCAGGACTCGACGTCGATGATCATCCACCCGGCGATGAGGTCCTTGGTCTCGGCGAACGGGCCGTCGGTCACCGGCGGCCGCCCCTCGCCGTCGTGACGCACCCACGCACCCTCCGGCGTCAGTGCCTGCTCGCCGACGAACTCTCCCGTCTCCACCAAGCGGGCGACGAAGTCGCGCATGTACTGCACGTGCGCGTCGAACTCCTCCGGCGTCCACTTGTCCATCGGCACGTCGTTGACCGAAGCCGGGGCGCCGCGGTAGTGCTTCAGCAGCAGGTACTTCATGGTCGTCCTCCTTGTTCGTCGCGCGGCCCTCATGGCTGCTCGCATCCCTGGGACGGAGCCGGCGCCGCGTTCTCGACAACCGTTTGTCGTGACGACCATCACATCATCATGGCTCGCGCTGCCCGACGGCCGTGCGCCGTCGGGCACAACGTGCCGGTTGCGTCTCTCGCCCGGATCAAGCCGGCTGCACGGCAGCGGCGGGCATGCGAGTCTTGCGGGCCAGATCCTGGCGCGCTTCGTCGTACTGCGCTTTCAAACGGGCCACCAGATCCGCGACGGTGAGTTCTTCTGTGATCGCGCCGATGCCCTGCCCGGCACCCCAGATGTCCCGCCATACTTTGGCGCTCACATTGCCGCCGGAGCCGAAGTTCATGACCGACGGATCGGAGTGGGGGAGGTTGTCCGGGTCCAGACCGGCGGCGACGATGCTGCCGCGCAGATAGTTGCCATGGACCCCGGTGAACAAGTTGCTGTACACGATGTCCTTGGCGCTGGAGTCGACGATCATCTGCTTGTACTCCGCCGCCGCGACCGCCTCGGCGGTCGACAGGAATGCCGAACCGACGTAGGCGAAGTCGGCGCCCGCGGCTTGGGCGGCGAGGATGGAACGGCCGTGGGCGATCGCGCCGGACAACAGCACCGGCCCGTCGAACCACGCACGGATTTCCTGAACGAGCGCGAACGGCGACTGGGTCCCGGCGTGGCCGCCGGCGCCCGCGGCCACGGCGATGATGCCGTCGGCGCCCTTCTCGACTGCCTTGCGAGCGAATTCGTTGCTGATCACGTCGTGCAGGACGATCCCGCCGTAGGAGTGGACGGCGTCGTTGATCTCCGGGCGTGCGCCCAGCGAGGTGATCACGATGGGCACGCGGTGCCGCACGATCACGTCCATGTCGTGTTCGAGGCGGTCATTGGTCCGGTGGACGATCTGATTGACGGCGAACGGCGCGACGGTCGCGTCGGGGTTGGCTGCCGCATACGAGGCGTTCTCCTCGGTGATGCGGGCCAGCCAGTCCTCCAGCAGTGCCGCCGGACGGGCGTTGAGCGCCGGGAAGGATCCGATGACCCCCGCCCGGCACTGAGCGATCACCAGCTCCGGTGCGGAGGAGATGAACATCGGTGAGGCCACGACGGGCAGCGTCAGGCGACCGGAGAGAGCGGCGGGTAGGGCCATGATGGGGTCCTTCGAGAGTTCGGAAGGGTTGTCTCGCGGCGATTCGGGCCGAATGGCGCTGCGCTACGACGAAGCTATCGACGCCACCGCCTTACTGCAATAAGTTGCATAAACATGTGTCGCCCATCACTGTGAAGGTCATCGGGTCCAGGGGCCGTGCTACGCGGCGCTGTCTTCCAGACCGCGCTGTGCCCTTCGCTCGCAGGTACGTGGAATCAGGCGGCGCTCTCTACCATGGGGCGGTGGCACTACAGTTCGCAATCCTGACCGCGTTGACCGAACGGGCCTCGACCGGCATCGAGCTCGCTCGGCGCTTCGACCGCGCGTTCGGTTACTTCTGGTCGGCCACCCACCAGCAGATCTATCGCGAATTGGATCGCCTCAGCGGCGGCGGCTTGGTCGCCGAGGTTTCGCCGCAGTCGCCAGGGCGTGGTCAGCCGAGGCGCTTCTCGATCACACCGGCGGGCACTGCCGCGCTGCACCGTTGGGTGAGTGAGGTCGACGAGCCGCCACAGCAGCGCGAGACATTGCTGATCAGGTTGCGCGCCGCGGCCGCCACCGGGGACTTCGAAGGTGTCCGCGCGGTGGTCACACACCATCTCGACGTGCACGAAAGGACGTTGGCGACCTACCGGGAGATCGAAGAACGTGATTTCTCGGCCGTCGGCGACGACGCCGATGCGATGCGGCATCTGGTTCTGAAGGCCGGCCTGGGCACCGAACGCGCCTGGGCGGACTGGTGTCGCGAGGTCATCGAGGCCCTCGACGCCATGCATACGCCCAGCGAATCGCGGTCGACCTGAGCCCGGCGACCCTCACGGTGCCGAGTCGACCGGCGGCCGAGTTCCCTGCCGGCCAGGCCCCGGCGCCGCAACTCACGACGGCTGGAGTGGATCGTGTCCCAGTGACATCAGGTGTCGGCGCCAGTCGTCTTCGCCCGCGCGCGGCTCGCGCTCCGCGTCCTCGCCCCGCACCGCGGTGATCTCGTCGACGGCTCGGCGCATCACCGCGATGTCGTCGGCATTCAGGTCGGTACGGCGTTTACCGAGAACCGCCAAGATGTCCCGGCCGATCGCCGGTCCCGCGCGATCGGGTTCCGTTTCGCTGCCGATGCCTGCTCCTTCGGTGCGCAGCCAATCGCGCAACTGCCGGGACGACATATTGACCAGGCGGTGGAATTCCTCCCACAGCTCGTCGTCGACGTCGGTTTCGGCCACGGCTCTCACCTCCTTGTCGATGGTGCGACTACCCGGGCCGGACCCGGCGAAACCGCCGTGCGCAAGCAGTACCGAGCGCGTTCGCGAGCGCGGATTCGTCGACGCAGAGCCGGGTAGTCGCAGGACGTGTACGGCATGAAACTCAGAGAAATAGCGCAACGGCGAGGACCGTTCGTCTCGCTCTGCATCGACGCCTCGCACAACACCGAAGACGCCGAGAATCAGAGAGCGCTACGGTGGCGCTCGATCCGCGAGCGACTGGCCGCCCAATACGTTCCGGAGAAGACGCTGGAGCTGCTCGACGACGCGATAAGCGAGGTGCCGGGGCACGGGCGTGCCGGGCGCGTGCTGATCGCCGATTCGGACAGCCTGCTGGTCGATCATGTGCTCCCGGAGCCGCCCGCACGCGAAATCGTGCGGGTGTCGGCGCTTCCCTATCTGCTGCCGCTGATCGAGCAGCAGTCCCGTGCGGTGCCGCATGTGATCGCGGTGGTCGATCGTGTCGGCTGCGACCTGTACGGCGTCGACGAGGACGAGAATCTGATCGAGATGACCGCCGAAGGCACCGCCCATCCGGTGCACAAGATCCGTCACGGCGGAGGGTGGGCGCATCTGTCGATGCGTCGCCGCGTCGAGGAGATGATCCGGCGGAACGTCGAGGAGGTCGCCACGGCGGTCCGTGATCTCGCGGATCGGGTCGGCGCGCGGATCATCGTGCTGGTCGGTGAGGTCGGCGCTCGCTCCGCGCTGGCCAGAGCGCTCGAGTCGCCGCCAACCGCTCGGGTCGTCGAGGTCGACGCAGGGGCTCGCGCCGCGGGTGTGGATACCGCCGCGCTCGAAGCGCAGGTCGAGCAGGCGGTGCTGACGCAGGCACGGCAGCAGCAGGGGCAGGTCGTCGAGCAATTGAACACCGCGCGCGGCAGGGCCGACGGCCTGGCCGTCGAGGGGCTGCCCGAGACGGTCTCGGCGCTGCTGGCGGCGAATGCCGATACCTTGCTGATCGATGCCAAGACAGTGGGGGACCGATCCGTCGAACTGGATCCGCAATTGCTTCGCGGCATCACCGCGGCGGGATGGATCGAGGACGATGCGACGTCGTCGCGCGCTTACCGCGCGGACGAAGCGCTGCCGGTGGTCACCTTGCTGCAGGGCGGCTCGATCGTGCCCGTCGAAGGTGCTGTCGTACCCCGGGAAGGGGTCGCCACCCTTTTGCGCCACCGCTAGCGCATGTCCAGCAATCGAACACAGGAGAAAGAATCATGGAACGAGGAAGCAGCAAGCACGGTCCCGTGCACGATGACGCGCTGGCCCACGACTTGGAGGGCACATTACGCGGCAATCGTTCCAGCCGGGCAGAAGAATGGCATGACCCAGAGCCCCCGGCCGACGATGACACCCTCATCAACGAACAGGTGCAGCGAACCGAACATCCATAGAGCTCAGCGGACCCGAACCATCGACGCTGCGATACTCGAGCGGTACGGTCTCGACCGGCCACCGGCAGGGCCGAGGCACCGAACTCGGAGCAGCCGTCCACTGGTGTAGCCAGAGCCTTCGACCACGGACACGGCCCGATCGGCGACGTGGTCGAAGGCGTTTCAGCTCCCCGTCCGGCGTGTCGCCGAAGGTTTGCCAGCCGTGGCAGATTTGAATGTAAAGCTGGCTGGTCGACAAACGCCGCGAACTGTGGAGGTCGAGATCGTGATCCGGCGGTTTCCCCTGCCCGGCGGCAGGCGCAGCGGTCCGGCGCTGGTCCGCAGCGCGATCGGCGGTGTGGCACTCGGGCTGCTGCTGGCGACGACGGCAACCGCGCAACCGCTGTATCCGCGGCCCGACCCGGACCCGTTTTATGCGGCTCCGGCGGATCTCGCGGCATATGAACCAGGGGAGGTGCTCGGTGTGCGGGCACTGCCGCCGCTGGCGACCTTCCCCGGATCCACTGTCACGTTGGTCAAATTCCGGTCCACCAACTCCCATGGGGCGCCGATCGCGGCGACGACGACCCTCCTCACCCCTTTCGGCAGTCGGCCCGGCGGGCCGCTGCTGTCGTATCAGCACTTCATCAATGCGCTCGGCACCGACTGCGCGATATCGCACCAGCTCTACGGCGGCGATCCGAGCCTGGCGGTGACCACGCCGATCCTGAACCTGGCACTGGCGCGGGGCTGGAGTGTCGCACTGCCGGATCACCTCGGGCCGCAGTTCGCGCTCGGGGCCGCGCGGTTGGGCGGCCGGATCGTCCTGGACGGCATCCGTGCGGTGAAGCGCCTGCCCGCACTCGCCGCGGACAACGGACCGGCGGTGCTGGCCGGCTACTCCGGCGGTGGCCTGGCCACCGCATGGGCGGCCGCATTGCAGCCGACCTACGCACCGGAGCTGGAACTCGCGGGCGCGGCCATCGGCGGCGCCCCGATGAATCTGGTGACGATGGCCGAGGCGCTGGGCATGGACAAGCATCCTTCGTTCGGGTTGGCCATGGCCGCGGCGATCGGTCTGGAGCGGGAGTACCCGGACCGGCTTCCGATCAGTTCGTATCTCAACCCGCGTGGTCTCGCGGTCGCTCGAGACATGGCCGACAGCTGCAGCAGCGAGATCCTCACCGAGGGGGTCGACGGCAGCGCTCGGGAATACCTCACCGACACCTCGATCGTGGACAGCCGCGGCGCCCGGTCGGTGGTGGAGGAGAACAGCCTCGAACTCTACGGTGGGGTGCCGCGGACCCCGATTCTCGAATGGCATTCGCCGGACGACCGGCAGATCCCGATCGGTGCCATCGACAACACGGTCCGCCGCTGGTGTGCGGCGGGGGTGCGGATCCAGACGCACCTGGTGAGCTCGGTGGCGCTGCCGTCCGCACTCGAGCACGTGGCCCCCGCGGTACTGGGCGCGCCAGCGGTGTCGCTGTGGCTCGACGCCCGAGTTCGTGGAGAGCCCGCTCCTACCACCTGCTGAAATTAGAGACGTTGTGTCGCAGCAATATCCGCTGGTCGTGCCGACAATCAGTCACGACGGCCGTCGGAACCGGTGGAACACAGAAAACCCCGCAGCTGCGGATCGCGATGATCTCCGGAGCCGAGGAGGGATGGGTCTGCTGGTCGGCACCGGCGCGTGCGACGGCCGGCCGCCCACCGCCGGAGCCGACGCGCCGCATTTCGACAGTTGCGTCGGCGGTCTCGGGGCAGGGGTCACCTTTCTCGCGGGTCCATGCGCCGGTGAGGAATTCGGTGGGGTCCGGTCCCACATCGGACGGGAACAACTCCCAATGAAATGTCGCGTTGGTGTGCGGCTCGTTCGATCCCGCGAAGCAGGGATAGGGAATGCTGTAGCCGGCCCGCCAAGCCCCGTTTTCGAGCACGAACATGGGAGCGAAGGCGGCGCGAGGATCTGTGGCGGTATCTGTGCCGTGATCTGTTTGCGTCGTCGCGGCACAGCGCTCGCCGTCGCGCATGCAAAGGGTGTAGTACTGCTGGCGGAACTTACTCGGTGGTGGGGGTTTGGGAACGTCGAGTGTCGCAGTGTAGGTGATGGTCACGTCGTAGGCGCCGCTGATCACTGCGACGGGTCGGCTATCGGCGCGATCAGGGAGGGTTTCCGGTGGCACGACAGGGACCTTCGGGTCGGCCTCGCCGACACGCGAAATCCTCATCTCCTGTTGCTGGGTGAATGCGCAGGGACCGCCGACGAAGCTGAGGTAGGTTCCGGTCCACGGCAGGGCGCCGGGCCGGAATTCGAGTCGCTGCCACGCCTCGACGTTCTGCGGCGCCTTGGTGATCGGATTCTCGCAATCGGGGTCGGAATAGGACGGTAGCTCCCTGGTGATCATCCACGCGCCATCGCGATAGTCCGCGGAGAATTTGGTCGGGGCCGTCTCCGGCTCGGACTTGCTCTGGCTGGTTATCGAGGCGACGCAGCGTTCGCCGTGCGATGGACAGTCGGATCGGACCGACCACGTCCGGGTTTTCGGAGGCCCGTTGTCCGGCTTCCCGTTGAGGGTCCGGGGTGTGTAGGTGACCTCGTATTTGCCGTCGAAGGCGAGCGGGGGCTTCGACGGCTGGGTCAGCCACCAGATCCCCGCACCCAGCGCCGCCGCGATCAACGCTGCGGCCACCGCCACCGTAACCCGGATGACAGGCCGTCTACGTCGCGGCGCCACGTGGCCGTCTGTGGATTGCAGGCCGGGCGACTTCGCTGCGGATCGCGCGTCGACAGTGGAGTTCTGCTCGGCGCTCGGCTCCGGGGAGGAAACCGGCGGCTGCGTAGCGGGCCGAACGCTGTGACCACCGAGGACGGTCGGGACCGATGCGGGGTCGGCTGCGGGAATGCTTCCGTCGGCTACCACGGGAGCGGTGGTCAGGGCGGCAGCGGCGGCGGACGCCAGCTCTCCGGCGGTCTGATAGCGGTCGTCCGGATCTTTCGCCATGCCCCGGGCGATGACATCGTCGAACCCGACCGGCAGGTCGAGGCGCCGCATGCTCGGCACCGGGGGAGCGGCGGTCAGGTGCGCCGCGATCTGTTGTTCCGTGCTGGTGCTCGGGTAGGGCGGGATCCCGGTCAGGAATTCGCACAACACGCAGGTAAGGGCGTACACGTCGGACCGAGCGTCGGCGACGCCGCTGGTGAATCGCTCCGGCGCCATGTAGGCCAAGGTTCCGATCATCGTGCTGGTGCTGGTCAGCGGGGTATTACCGGCCGAACGCGCGATACCGAAGTCGATCAGATAAACGAAGCCGCTGTCGGTGACCAACAGATTGGATGGTTTGACGTCGCGGTGCACCAAACTTTGGGCGTGTGCCGCATCCAGAGCCGCCGCGACCTGGGTGATCACGGCGACCGCCGCCTCCGGCTCCATGGCGCCATCGCGGTTGAGCAGGGTCCTCGCGTCGGCGCCGTCGATCAAGCGCATGTCGAGGTAGAGGTGGCCTTCGATTTCGCCGTAGCCGTGGATCGGGACCACATGCGGTTCGCGCAGTTGAGCGGTGTCGTGGGCTTCGCGTCGGAAGCGCTCCCGGAAGTTGGGATCGACGGCGCACCGTTCGGGCAGCAACTTGACTGCCACGATGCGGTCGGTAGCGGTGTCGTAGGCCCGCCATACCTGGCCCATGCCGCCTTCACCGATCAGTTCGTGCAACCGGTAGCGACCGAACGCTATGCCGTTCACCGACCACCTCCCGCACGGATGAATCGCGTTCGCTATGGAGGATCAGAATCGTGAATAGGTCGCATATCGATGATATCGGCCCGACTTTCCTACTGCATCACCACCTTGGCCGCATAATCCCCATCCATTCCGGTGATTCCGTTCAGCTCAGACTTTCTCGGTGGCGGGCAGATGGGCCGCGCAGACCGCCTCCACGAATTCGCCGACGGTGCTGTCGGACAGATTTCGCGCCAGATCGGCCTCGGTGATGATGCCGACCAGCATGCCCTTGTCGGTGACCGGGAGCCGACGGATCCGCTGTTGCTCCATGAGCAGCAGCACGTCGTGCACGTCGGTGTCGATATCGACGGTGTGCAGTCGGTCGGCGCCCTGTGCCAATTCGCCGGCGGTGGTGGATTTCGGATTCGCGCCGATGCCGACCACCTTCACGACGATGTCGCGATCGGTGACGATGCCGACGGGACGGCATTCGCCATCGCAGATCGGCAATGCGCCGATGTCGAGCTGCCGCATCCGCTGGGCGGCTGTTTCCATGGTGTCTCGGACATTGATGTGCTGTACGTCGGGCCGCATGATCGTCCGCGCGGTCGTCATGATGCGTCTCCCTTCCACTACGGCGACGTGCTCGCTACTCCGATCATCATTCGACGGCGGCGGAGGGATCGACAGGGCAGAAGGTCATCTGCGTGCCCGGCTTCCGCCAGCATCGGCGGCCGGATATCCGGATGGTCACAGCGACCGGATTTCGCCCCGGGTCGTGGCGGCTCCGGCGTAGCGTCCTTCTCGCAGTGTGCACGTTCTCTCCTGAGCAACCACGCAGTTTCTGCTCGCTACCACCCGGGCTGTCGTCCGGGACGGTTACGAATCCAGACCGCACGGAACCAGGACAAGGAGATCGTCATGAGAGCCACACGCCTCGTTCGTCTCGGGCTTCCCCCGTTCTTCGCCGCCGCGGCGGCACTGTTGTTCTGTCCGCCGACCGCATCCGCGCAGGAGATGTGGAACTACAACTGTTCGTCCCATTCGCCGGTGTGGGAGGGCAGGGTGACCGCTATGGAGTGCACGCCGTCCAACGGCGCACCGGCGAGCGGAGAGATCACGCAGCCGTTCCTCGTGAACGGCGGCGAGGTCGTGAGCTGCTCATCCGGCTGGGCTCACCTGCCCGACGTGATGGGCAAGGAATGCGGACCCGCGCCGATGCGATAGCCGATCGGCTACGCCGACCGGTGGGCCTTGCCGAATCCGGCAAGGCCCCTTCGCTTCCTGTCTTCTTCGGGAACAACGTCATCGAGCAGGCGGCATTCCACGGCGCGCCGGCCGACAGCGTGGCCGATGTCGCCACCCGTCCGGGCCGAAAGTGATTGTGCTCGAATGGCAGTCGTGGGCCGACTTGTCGCATCCGCATCCGGATCAGCTGGAAGCGACGGGGCGGCAGCCGAATTGCGTCGGCTGGCCGGGGCCGATGCGGGGCGCTATGATCGACGCGATGACGACTCCTTCTGTTCGAAGATTGGGGGTTCCATTCGCGCAAGGTGAGTGCTGATGCTCACTCACATCGCGAATGGGAACGACTCCCGCCTTTCCTTCTGGCTGCGTGTGCGTGAATTCGCCGTGCCGCCTACCATGATCGAGACTGCTACCGCCCGCCGTCGTGTGGGGGACTGGGCGGGCGCGTGCGCCGCGGCAGGCTTCGATATCGATTTCAGTTTGCGGTCGGTGACGCGTAGTCACGGACACGCACTCGCGGCTCGAATCCGAGCCGATCTCCGGCATTTGGCTCCTGACCTGTTGCGCTGGCATATGCCGAGGGTCGCTCCCGATGGGTTGTTGCGACCGGGTCTGACCATCGCCTTGGCTCGGTACGACGCGGAGCCGGACCTGTGCGGCGGCGCACCCCCGATGCACCTTGTCGCACGGACGGCCCCGGCTTGGGCGGATGCCGGTCAGCGGATCAGCCTCGCGCTGTGGGACGGATCCGCTGCCGGGGCCGGCCTGCATCCGCATCCTCGTCCCGATCGGCGTTTCCGCCTGGATCTCCATCGTCACCTGTGGGATGCGCGCAGGGTCGATGAGCTGGGATTACGGTCCGGGGCCGCGCAACCGGCGAATGACCGTCCGGTCCTCGATCCCGAACTGCTCGCCACGGTGCCGCAGGTCAGGCGCTGCGCCGTAGACCGATGGGCGGCCGAGGCGGAGATTCTGCACCAGGCCGAGGGACGGCGCGGCGGTGCTTTCGTCGTGCGGTTCGGAGCCCGGCAACGGTTGGTTCTGTACCTGGACGCGGACGACGGCGCCGTGCCGCCCACGGTGCGGATCGCGGCGGAATACCCGCTCGGCGGCGTCTCGGCACTGCCCGTCCTGCCCGACGCGGCGACCTGGGTGCTGCCCGATCTGGAGCTGATCCGTACCGGCGCGATAGCGGCCGATCGGCTGCATCCGCTGGTCGCCCCGGCGCTGGTACCCGACTACTCGCCGAGCGACGCGCCGCGCCTGCCCGACCGGGCAGATACACCGCGCCTGGTGCGGTGCAGGGGAGAACAGCACCGGATCGGGCTGGTCGACGGGGTCTTGTCCGCGCTCGACCACGACCAGGCCGAGATCCGGCGGGAGGAACTGCTGGTCGCTCTGACCGGCACTCCGTTGCCTTGCCTGCGGGCTATCGACGAGGCGCACCGTCATCCGGATTGTCTCGCCGGTGTCCGGGAGCGGTTGGACCATGGCGACACCGCCGGTGCGCTGGCCATCGTGGGAGGACTGCTCGGTCCCGACGCGATACTGCGCGACGGTGCTCTGCGCGATGAACTCGAAACGTCCGCGCGACGGCGCATCACCTACGGCCTGTTCAAGTCCGGCCTGTCCGAACTCGGAATCGGCCGCATCCCACCGATGCGCCGCCCACGCGATCGTCGCGCGCACCCGCGCAACGCGACTTCGCACTGACCGGGCGATCCTCGCCCCACTTCCACTCGACTCCGCCAACCTCGAGGTGATCACGCATGCTTACTGCTGTCCGCACGTCCGCCGATCCGGTCCGCCCCACCCAACTCGATGTCGCCGACGAGTTACTGACTCTGCTGCGCGAGGTGACCACCGAACCGCGCCCCGACCCCCAACTGGAGGCTTTGGCGCTGGCCGTGGCCGCCGACCTACCGGTTCTGCTGTGGGGTGAACCGGGAATCGGGAAAACCGCCGCCCTGACCCAGCTCGCCGCCGATCTGGACCTTCCGCTGACCACGGTGATCGCGAGTGTGCACGAGCCATCGGACTTCTCGGGCCTGCCCATCATCGGAGACGACCCCGCGGAACACGGCGTCCCGATGGCTCCGCCGGACTGGGCCGTACGACTCGTCCGGGCCGGTCGCGGACTGCTGTTCCTGGACGAGTTGTCCACCGCACCGCCCGCGGTGCAGGCCGCCCTGCTCCGTCTGGTCCTGGAGCGGCGGATCGGCACCCTGCGACTGCCGCCCGATGTGCGCATCGTGGCCGCGGCCAACCCGCGCTCATCGGCGGCCGACGGCTGGGAGCTGAGCCCGCCGCTGGCGAACCGGTTCGTGCATCTGCAATGGACCCACGATCACGACGTCGTGGTCCGCGGCCTCGGCGGGACCTGGCCGCACGCGACGCTGCCACGGCTGGCTGCCGAAAAGCTCGGCGAGGCCGTGGCTTTCGCACGCCGTGCGGTGTGCGGGCTGCTCGCGGCCCGTCCCGCTCTCGTGCATCAGCTGCCCAGCACCGAAACGCGCCGGGGCGGTGCGTGGCCGTCGCCTCGAAGCTGGGAGATGACACTGCGGCTGATCGCCTTCGCCACCGCGGCCGATTCCTCCCGTGACGTGCTTTCCCTGCTGGTCCGGGGCGCTGTGGGCGACGGGCCCGGTTTCGAACTGCTGGCGGCCCTCGACCGGATGGACCTCCCCGACCCGGAGGCACTGCTCGCCGATCCGGCGGGCGCTGTCTTGCCCGAGCGTGGGGATCTGCGCCAGGCCGTGCTCGACGGCGTGGTGGCGGCAGTCCGCAAACGCCCGGAGAAGTCCCGCTGGGATGCGGCATGGGCGCTTCTGGTCAAGGCGTCGGAAACCGGAGCCCCCGACCTGATCGTCGTTCCGGCAACCACTCTCGCCACGCTGCGCCGGGACGACTGGGACGTGCCCGCTGCGATCGAGCGACTCGCCGCAGTGGCATCGGTGTCCCAGGAAGCGGATCGGGCAGCGGGCCGTGTCGCCGCGAAGGCGGGCCGATGACCGCGAACGCGCCCGGTGCGCTGGACCGCGACAAACTCTTCGCCGCCCGCTTGCAGGCCGCCAGGGTCCGGCCCTATCTTGCGACCGCTTTGTTCGCCCTGCACGTCGTGGAGTCGCGCCGAGTACCGACCATGGGCGTCGACCGGCACTGGCGATGCTACGTTTCGCCCGCGTTCGTCGACCGTATTTCGGTGGAGGACCTGGCTTCGGTGTGGGTGCACGAGGTGTCGCATCTGCTGCGCGACCACCATGGCCGCAGCGACCGATTCGCCCGGCGACACGACCTGACCCGCCCGGCGGAACGACTGCGGATGAACATCGCAGCCGACTGCGAGATCAACGACGACGCGTTCGGCGACGGTCTGGCCAGGCCGGGCGACGCTGTCACACCGGCGTCGTTGGGGTTGCCCGAAGGGGAGCTCATGGAGGACTACCTGCGCATGTTCCGTCTCGGACCGCATACGGACGGCATAGCCTGGCTCGACTGCGGCAGCGGCGCGGACGGATCGGAACGCGAGTGGGAGCTGGGACCGGACGGTGCGGACGGCCTCAGCGAACAGGAACGAGACGCCGTCCGGTTCAGGGTGGCGCAAGGCATCATCGGCCGTCCGGGAAACGCGTCCGAAGGCTGGCGGCGCTGGGCGGAAGAGGCCTTCCACCCACCGCAACCATGGCGGGATCTGCTGGGAGCGGTTATCCGTTCAGCGGTCGGTGGCGCCGGAGCGGGGGAGGACTACACCTATGGCCGGCCGGCACGGCGCTCGGCTGGGGTACCGGGCGTGGTGCTGCCGAGTCTGCGGCGAACACCGCCTCGGGTCTCGGTGCTCATCGACACCTCGGGGTCGGTCAGCGACACCGAGCTGGGCAGCGCGCTGCTCGAAGTGGCCGCCATCGCCCGTGCCGTGGGCGGGCGCCGCGACCTGGTCACCGTGCTGTCGTGCGACGCGGCGGCGAGGATCGTCCATCCGCTGTGCCGTGCCGAGCGCATACCGCTGGTCGGCGGCGGTGGTACCGACCTGCGCACCGGCATTTCCACGGCAGTGCGGACCCATCCCCACCCCGACGTCCTCGTGGTCTTGACCGACGGCCAGACGCCATGGCCGTCCAGACGGCCACCGTGCCGGACGGTGGTGGGCCTGTTCCGTCGGCAGCACGCCGGTTCCTGGCGTGAACACGATCCCGACTACATTCCGGAGGTGCCGCCCGGCTGGGCCCGATTGGTCGATATCGGGTAGGCGCCCGCCGCTGGGAGCGCGCGATCGGCGACTCCACCTGGCGACCTCACCGCCAGGGATCCGGCCTCGGTGATATCGCGGCCCTCATTAGCATCAATGCACGACTAAATCGAGGAATCCGAGGAACCCACGTTGAGCACCGAACAACTTGACCGCTGGAACGCCCAGGAAGCCGCCGCCGAGGCGATGATTCCCATCATCGGCACGTTGTATCGGCGAAAGGGCGTGACGATCCTGCTGCACAGCCGGTCGCTGGTGAACAAGTCGGTGATCAGCATCCTGCGCACGCACCGGTTCGCGAGGCAGATCGCAGGCGAAGAGTTGTCGGTGGACGAGACCCTTCCGTTCCTGCAAGTGCTCGGTGAACTCGACCTGGGGCCGTGCAAGATCGACCTCGGCCAGTTGGTCATGACCTATCGTGCCGACGATCACGGACTTTCGATCCGCGAGTTCACCGAAGCGGTGCTGGCCGAGGTGACCAACGGCAACAAGGCTCAGTCACCCGGACCGAGGGATGTCGTGCTCTATGGCTTCGGGCGCATCGGTCGCCTCGTCGCTCGCCTGCTCATCGAGAAGGCCGGATCCGGCAACGGGCTCAACCTGCGTGCCGTGGTGGTGCGCAAAGGAGGCGACGACGATCTGAGCAAGCGTGCGTCGTTGCTGCGCAGGGATTCGGTCCACGGCCACTTCAACGGCACGATCAAGGTCGACACCGGCAATGACACGATCACCGCGAACGGGAACACGATCAAATTCATCTACAGCGATGATCCGACGACCATCGATTACACCGCCTACGGCATAACGAACGCGATCCTGATCGACAACACCGGCAGGTGGCGCGATCGCGACGGGCTGTCGCAGCATCTGCGCCCTGGCATCGCGAAGGTCGTGCTCACCGCGCCAGGCAAGGGCGATATCCCGAACATCGTGCACGGCGTCAACCATCGCAGCCTGGATCTTTCCCAGCGGATCTTCTCGTGTGCCTCCTGCACGACCAACGCGATCGTCCCGCCGCTCAAGGCGATGGACGACGAGTACGGCATCATCCGCGGGCATGTGGAGACGGTGCACTCGTTCACCAACGACCAGAACCTCCTGGACAACTTCCACAAGGCGGATCGTCGCGGTCGTTCCGCGCCGTTCAATCTCGTGCTCACCGAAACGGGCGCCGCGTCCGCGGTCGCGAAGGCCATGCCGGATTTCAAGGCCAAGATCACCGGCAACTCGATTCGCGTTCCCACCCCGGACGTGTCCGTCGCGATCCTGAACCTGCAGCTGCGGCGGGAGACGACCAAGAGCGAGGTGCTCGCCTACCTGCGCGGGGTTTCGCTGGCCGGGCCGTTGAGCCGCAACCTCGACTACACCGCCGCCACCGACGTGGTCTCCAGCGACTTCATCGGATCGCGCGCCGCGTCGATCATCGATGCCAATGCCACGATCGTCGAGGGTGACACCGCGATTCTCTATGTCTGGTACGACAACGAGTTCGGCTACTCGTGCCAGGTGGTGCGGACCGTGCAGTACATCTCGGGCATCGAGTATCCGACCTACCCTCAGGTCGGCGCACGGCTGGACGGCGCCGCCGACGACCACGTGCTGACCGCGACCACCTGACGCGCGGACCTTCCACCTGCTCGCGTTCCGGCGCCGTTACGCGGGCAGGTGGCCGTAGCCGACGATGTTGATGAAGTAGTGGCCGGGAATCAACTGGTTCATCGCGTGCCACTGTCCCGCCGGATCGCGCTGGTAGTAGCTCACCGGCAGCGAACCGACGTCATAACAGACGATGTCGGCGGTGCCGAACGGGCTCCAATAGGTGCTCGCACCTGCGCGAGCGGGTTCGAGCGGCGTCGTGAACAGGTGACCGCACGGGGTGATGCTCGGTTCGTAGATCGAAGGTGCGGCGGCGGCGGTCGGCGCGAGGCCGGCCACACAGACACCGCTCAATCCCGCGCACACCGCCGCGGCCAATGCACCAGGGACAAGCCGCCCCATATCGGTTCTCCTCACATGTCCGATCGACAGCAGTGAGCACACGATAGCGGCCGAAGCGGTGGGTTCTAGACCTCTTCGAGAGCCTCACCGATCTGGTGCGCGACGCGATTGTGCTGATCCTGCGCCAGCCAGTGACCGGCCGCGAGGACCACCGCGACGGGCCATTCGATGATCTCCGCGGCAGCCAGCGCGCCGAGTGCGCCGTAGTACGCCAACTGCTCGGGCCGCGGGATACGGATCCGGCCGACGACCGGCAGGTCCATCGCGAAACCCTGCGCAGCCAGCACCTGATCGACGGCATTCCGGTGGCCGGTGGATGATTTTTCGGCCATTTGTTGCCTCCCGGTAATGGTCTGTTCGAGAAGTCGACGCCTGGCATCCGCACGGTGTCCTATGTGATGACGACTGATCGACGTGGCGGCTCCGATCCGCTGACCGGCGCACTGACACAGGTGCTGGCCGTGCCATTGCGGGAGCTGTACGCGATGCTGTGGCGCTTAGGGGTCATCGAAATCGTCGACTGATCATTCGTTGTCGGCCGGCCGCGGCAGCGCCCATCGACAGCCCCGGCTACCGTCGCGTCGGCCGTGCGGGCGCTGATGTCCTGCCTGGTGAAATCGTCATAGTCGCTCCGTCGCGTTCATCCTTCGGATACCCGGGAGCCAGCCAAAGTTTACCTCTGGGCAGGAGCCGAGGCGCGAGGACAGCTCCACATTCCCGACTTGCCCCGACGATGGTGTGCGACTGCCTTCGCGCACTCGCCCCCGCGCGGCAGGCGCCCGAGAGTCCGATGTCGCCGCCGGGCGCATTTCCGCCCGCCCACGACCTTGGCGTGACATTTTCGCGACCATTTCGTAATGTGTCGGTGACCTATCCCCGACAGCAATCGGTATCGACATCATGTCTGGCCAACACCGCAAACGAGCCGCAGGCCGAAAGTTCACCGTTTTGGCTGCGTGTGGCGTCGTGGCGGCCTTGGCCGTCGTGCTGTGCGCGGCGATGGGAACTGCCCCGGAGGCTCGGCATGCCGCCGTCGATTCGCCTTCGTCCGCGGTCGAAACCGATCCGGCGCCGACCACCGTGCCGTCGACGGCACAGCAAGCGCCGGCAGTGGCCGCGGCCGGGCAATCATTCCCGTCGGCCAAGGCTGCCCAGCAGCATCCGCCCCCGCCGCCGCCCCCCGTCCCGTGTTCGACGGAACTCGCCGGCGCACGGCCGCACGTGGCGCAGGTGGGCAACCTGCTCAAGAAGACATTCGCCGTCGCCGATGTCGGCGGCGCCGTCGGCCGTGGCGACGGCGATCACGGCGCGGGCTTGGCGCTCGATTTCATGACGCCCGATCCGGCGCGCGGCGACGCGATCGCCGAATTCGTACTCGCCAATCAGCAGCGTTTCGGGGTGACCTACGTGATCTGGCGGCAGCGCTACAACGACGGCAGCGGTTGGTCCTACCTGGAAGACCGCGGAAGCCCGACCGCCAATCACTACGACCATGTGCATGTGTCGTTCGATCAAGCCGCCCACGGTGAGGTCACCTGCTGATCCGAGATCGTCGCGGACCGAACGGAGATCCGGGTCCATCGGTTCGAATCGGCCCGCCTCCTGCGCGGCGATGATGTCGCGGCGGGCGCGCCGGTGCCGAGCACGTGGACCGGCCCGAGCGCTGAAACGCTCCCAGCCGTCGCCTCGCCACCGGGCGGTCGGGTCGTCCGAGCGGCGTCCTGTGATCGTGACAGGATCTCGACCATGCCGATTTCGACCAGTTCGTTCGACCATGTCCGCCTGACAGTGACCGACATCGACAGATCCCGCGCGTTCTACGACGCCGTGTTCGGATGGCCGATCGCTTGGGAGTGTCCCGCGGACGCGGACGAAGCCACCCGCGCGCGATTCGGGTTCCTCTTCGGCGGAGTGATCTACCAGATGGGTGACGCGCTGCTCGGACTCCGCCCGGTCGCCAGCGATCAGTTCGACGAAGATCGAGTGGGGCTCGACCACCTCGCCTTCGCCCTCGCCACTCGGGAGGATCTCGATGCGGCGGCTGCCGTGCTCGATGAACTCGGCATCGCGCACGCGGGGGTGAAAGACCTCGGTCCGATGTACATTCTGGAATTCCGCGATCCGGACAACATCGCGCTGGAATTGGTCGTACGCAAGCAGTAATCGCCCCCTTTCGTCGCGCAGGCGCGGCACCGTGGCCTGCCTCGCCGAAGACACCGGAACTGTTTGGGCTCGTATGCCGGGGGTACAGCCCGAACACCTTCTGTTCGCGCCGTCGATGCGCAGGTCGGACACTGCTCGCCGGAGCCGGAAGTTCGCCCCGTGGACCGTGTCGGCGCGCGAGCTGGTGAATGCGGGCTCGACATCGAGTCCGAAGGGGTTGTGGTGAAGGAGGACCGGTGTGGACGTGAGAATGCTTGGGGCAACGGATGAATGCCCGATCGATGACCGAGAGTCGAAGGGCGTGACGCACAGCCATGGATAGCGTACCGACTGTCGGTGTCGAAGAGGAATTCCTGCTGACCGATCCCGAAACCGGCGCTCCCGCACCGAACAACATCCGGGTCGCCGAAGCGGCGAAGAAGGCGGATGTCGACCTGCAACTGGAGCTGACCAGCTGTCAGGTGGAAACCAGCAGCGCGGTGCACACCGATATCGGAGACCTGCTCACGGAATTACGCACAGTGCGCAGGACCGTCGCCGAATGCGCGGCCGACAACGACACTCGACTGCTCGCTGTCGCCGTGCCACCGACCGTTCCCGAGGGCTTCCCGGTCACCGATACGCCTCGATATCGGCGGATAGGGGAAACCTTCGGCATGATCGCTCATGAGCAAGGATTGTGCGGATGCCACGTGCACGTCGGAGTGCCCGACCGCGACACCGCGATTTTGGTCGGCAATTACGTGCGTCCGTGGTTGCCGGTGTTCCTGGCATTGACCGCCAATTCCGCGATCTACCGTGGCAGCGAGACCGGCTACGCGAGTTGGCGCAGCATTCTTTGGCGGCGCTGGCCGAGCGCGGGACCACCGCCGTACTTTCCTTCCGTCGACGACTACGACGCGATCGTCGCCATGATGCTCGCCAGCGGCAGCATATTGGACAACAAGATGGTGTACTGGGACATCCGGCCCTCGGAATCGTTTCCCACCGTGGAGATCCGGGTCAGCGACGTGCCTGCCACCGCGGAGGAAGCCGCGCTGCTCGCCGCTTTGATCCGGGCCACCGTTGCCACGGGTCTGCGCTCGATCGAGCGGGGTGAGCCAGCGCCACCCGTCCCTGCCGAAGTGCTCCGCGCCGCCTATTGGAACGCCGCGCAGTCGGGCTTGGACGGCGACGGGCTCGATCCGGTCGAAGGGCGCGTGGTCCCGCACCGGGCCCTGTTGGACAAACTCGTCGATCACAACGAGCAGGCCCTGCGCGACTTCGGCGACCATACCTTCGTCACCGAGACGATCGCGGCGCTGGACGAGCGTGGAAACGGCGCCCGACGCCAGCTCCGTGCGATGCGCGCCCGCCGCGAAATCGGTGATGTCATCGCCGAACTGGCGCGCGCCACCCTCGAGGGATGCGCCTGAACCTCGTCGACTCCTGACGGTGCGGCCGACCGGCCGCACCGTCATGGCGATTCACTCGGCTGCGGTGAGCAGCGGCGCGAGCTGGCGCAGCGAGCCGAGATAGTCCGCACCCAATGCCTGCAGCGCGACGTGGTCGGCGCCCGCGTTCAGATGCTCGACCAGTTGCCCGGTGACCTCCACGGGCGTGCCGTGCACCGCGAGCACGTCGATGAGCCGGTCACTGCCCGGTTTGGCCACATCGTCCTCGGAGAAGCCGAGACGCCGCAGATTCGACACGTAATTGCGCAGGCCGAGGTACATGTCCACCATCTGCCTGCCGACTTCGCGCGCCCGCTGCGGATCGTCGTCGAGCACGAGCTTCTGCTCCGCGACCAGCAGCGCGGAGCCGAGGATCCGGCGCGCCCGGGCGGTGTGCTCCGGTGGGGCCAGATACGGCAGCGCGCCCGCGGTGCGCTCCCGGGAGAGTTCGAGCACCTTGGGCCCGAGGGCGGCCAGCGCCATCCGCTGTTTCGGCACCCCGGCCGCGTCGAGCTCGTCGAGGTATTCCACCAGCGCGTCGTACGGTTTCCGGTACGGCTTGTTGGCCTCCGGATGCCCGACGCCGACACCGAGCAGGAAGCGGCCGGGGAAGCGCTGTTCGATCCGGTGGAACGATTCGGCGACCGTCTTCGCCGGCGCCGTCCAGATGTTCACGATGCTGGTGGCGACGATCAGCGTCTCCGTCGCCTCGAGCAGCGACTCGACCACCGGCAGATCAGCGGGCGGCGAACCGCCGAGCCACAGCGCGCTGTAGCCGAGTCCCTCGAGTTCGGCGGCCTCCGCGGGGGTGAATCCCCGGTAGCCGCGCCATACTCCGTACCGTCCGAGACCGTCGATCGCCATAAACGTCTGAACCTCCCGTTCGTTTGGTCATGACGGTATCCCGCTGCGCGCCCCGCCTCGCACAGGCGCGGATGCGGGCGAGGATTTCGTCAGGGAAACGATAACGGTGCGGTGCACCGGCGCCTACGACCCGCGGTGCCCTTGTTACCGTGGCTCATGACCAGCGAAGCCGTGCCGCGCCGCCGCGAGTTGCTACGTGACTTCTTGCGCGCCAGGCGAGCGAGGGTGCGGCCGGAGGATGCCGGTATTCCGGCGACGGGCCGTCGGCGCACGCCTGGATTGCGACGGGAAGAGGTCGCCGTGCTGGCCGGGGTCGGAGTGTCCTGGTACACCTGGCTCGAGCAGGGGCGCGACATCACCGTCTCCGACGAGGTGCTCGACGCGATCGCCCGGGTCCTGATGCTGAGCGAACCGGAACGCATTCATCTGTACCTGTTGGCGGGACTCAATCCGCCTCCTCTGGACTGCGCCCCGGTCACAGCCGTCACGCCGGAAGTGCGGCAATTGGTCGACGCTTGGGACGGGCGGCCCGCGGTGCTGCGCGACCGCTACTGGAATGTGCTGACGTACAACGACGCCGCGCGGGTGGTGTTCGGCTACGGCGAGGGGGAACACAATTGCCTGCTGACCTATTTCACCAATCCGCGCTATCGAGCCATGGACGAACTGTGGGCGGCGAACGCACCCGCCGTCGTTGCCGCCTACCGGGCGAGCGCGGCCATTTGTCCCGGTGACGCCGATTTCCGCAGGGTGGTCGACAAGCTCCGTACGGTGAGCCCGGAATTCGCCGAACTCTGGCAGCGGCAGGAAGTCGGAGTTCCCGCGCAGGCGGTGAACGCGCTGCGTCATCCCGACCTGGGTGACTTGTTCTTCGACGCGACGACGCTGACGGTCGCGGACCATCCCGCGTGGCAACTGGTGCTGTACAACCCGCGGCCGGGCACCGACACCGGCGAGCGCCTGGAACGGCTGCACCGTCACCGCGTCACCTCGCCCGCCTGACGGTCGCAAGGTGGTGGTCCCACACCCACCATAAACGCGCACTGTTCGCCCCGGGGCCGTGTCGGCACGCTGAACCCATGACGCACGACAGCTCCCGATACAACGGCAAGATCGCACTCATCACCGGCGGCACCAGCGGCATGGGCTCGGCCACCGCGCACCGGCTCATCGCCGAAGGAGCGCAGGTGATCGTCACCGGGCGCGACAAGGCCCGGCTCGACGCCGCGGTCGGTGAACTCGGGGATCGGGCGCTCGGAATCGCCGGTGACGCAACCGATCTCACCGACCTCGACGCCTTGGTGACGACCATCCGCGACCGGTTCGGCCGATTGGACGTGGTGTTCGCGAACGCGGGCATCGGCGCGTTCCAGACCATCGAGGAGGTCACCGAAGCCGAGTTCTATCGTGTTCTCGACGCCAACCTCAAGGCCGCGTTCTTCACCGTCCAGAAGACGCTGCCCCTCCTGCCGGACGGTGCGGCGATCGTCATCAACGCGTCCTTCGCCTCGTATCGCGGCGCACCGGCCGCCGCGCTCTATACCGCGAGCAAAGCCGCGGTGCAGAGCCTGGCCCGAACCTTCGCCGCCGAACTCACCACCCGGCGCATCCGCGTCAACTCCGTGAGCCCCGGGTACATCGACACCCCGGCCTTCCGAGCCGAAGCGTCGGCCGGGATCGAGTCCGCGATCGCGACCACGGTTGCCGCAGGCCGGGTCGGAACCCCGCAGGAGGTAGCGGCGGCGGTCGCCTTCCTCGCGTCGGACGAAGCGTCCTACATCAACGGGCAGGACATCCTCGTCGACGGCGGACTGATCTCGGTCGTTCCGGCAGCGATGCTGTAGCCGAGCTCGTACCTCGCCGTCCGCCGTTTCAGCCCACGGTCCATGCCTGCAGTTTCTCCGGATTCCGGATCGCCCAGATGTGCGTGATCCTGCCGTCGGCGATGTCGAAGGCGTAGACCGAGACGATGGCGTCGTCGAGCAGTGCGACCAGGCCGGGCTGGCCGTTCACCGTGCGCTCCAGCAGGGTCACCGCGGGGCCCCTGGCAGCGATTTCCATCCAGACGTGGGCGATCTGCTCGGCGCCGTCGATCGGGTCGAGGAAGGCCGGTGCCAGGCCGCCGCTGTCGGCTCTCGCGGTCGCTTGCGGATCGAGCAGGCCGATCAGAGCCCCGATATCCCGGGCCTCCCAAGCGCGTTTGAAATCCCGGACCACCTCGCTTCGTTCGGTGTTCGACGGGTTCCGCGAGGTATCGATGCGGCGGCGGGCGCTGGAGGCGAGCTGGCGGCAAGCCGCGGGCGTGCGCCCGACGATCTCGGCGATCTCGGCGAAGGAGTAACGGAAGACGTCGTGCAGAACGAACGCCACCCGCTCGGCCGGGGTCATGGACTCCAGCACGACGAGAAACGCCATGCTGATCGACTCGTCGAGGGTGACCCGGTCGGCGGGATCGGCGGGACCGTCGAGCCACTCGGACCGGCCCGGCACCGGCTCCGGAATCCATTCGCCCACATAACTTTCCCGCCTGGCCCGGGCCGAGCCGAGCAGATCGAGGCAGATCCGGCTGGCCACTGTCGTCAACCAGGCGCCGGGCGCCGCCACCTCCCGCCGCTGCCGCTCGGACTGCGCGTACCAGCGCGCATAGGTCTCCTGCACCACGTCCTCGGCCTCGGCCAGGGAGCCGAGCAGCCGGTAGGCGAGATTGATCAGCTGGCGTCGTTCACTGATCACCGCAGGCAGGTGCGGGTCGGTCATGCTCGGCTCCTTCGGTCTGTGGGTCACTTACGGAATCGACGAATCCGCTACCTGATTTGTGAGGCGGCCTGACATTCCGGACGGCTGTGTCGTCGGTAGGTCGTGACACTGTCAGCAGACCAGGAGTTCGGACAATGACCAGAATCGGCATCATCCTCGGCAGTACCCGGCCCAACCGCAACGGCTCGCAGGTCGCCCGGTGGGTCCTGGAGGCGGCGTCGCAGCGCGACGACGCCGAGTTCGAATTGATCGATCTGCGCGACCACCCGCTACCGCATCTGGACGAGCCGGTGGCGCCGATGTTCGGTCCGTCGGTCAACGCGCATACCCGCGCCTGGGCCGAACGGATCGCCCCGTTCGACGGCTTCGTGGTGGTGACCCCGGAGTACAACGGCGGAGTCCCCGGCGTGTTGAAGAACGCCCTCGACCACCTGTTCGCGGAGTGGGGTGACAAGGCGGTCGGATTCGTCTCCTACGGCGTCAACGGCGGCGCCCGCGCGGTGGTGCAGTTGCGGACGGTCTGCAGCACGCTGGGCATGGCCGTCGTCGGCTATCAGGTCGCGATCTCGGTGCTCACCGATTTCGAGAACCACACCACCTTCACACCGCGTGAACACCATGCCGCCGCCCTGGACAAAACGCTGGATCAGATCATCTCCTGGAGCGCTGCGCTCGCACCGCTTCGCGCGGACGCCGAAACCACTCTCGCCCATTCCTGAGGAGGCGATCATGACCGGGAACAATGACATCCAGTCACGCGCTGAGCTGGATGAAGTCGAGTTGCGCCGAACAATCGACAAGGCGGTCGAAGGCCTGCGGGTCAAGGACCTCGATGCCCTGAAGCGGCTGTACACGCCCGATGTCGTGTCCTTCGATGTCGAGCCGCCGCTCCAGCATGTCGGGATAGCGGCGAAACTGGAGAATTGGGCGAAAGTGTTCCAGTTCTTCGAGAAGGTGACCTATGAGGTTCGCGACCTGACGTTCACCGTGGGCGGGGATGTGGCCTTCGGGCACGCCTTCGCTCGTCTCAGCGGCACGCTGAAGAACGGAGCGGAAACGAGCGGTATGTGGGTCCGGGTGACCTACGGAATGCGGAAGATCGACGACGCCTGGCTGATCGCTCACGACCAAGTCTCGGTGCCGCTGGACATCTCCAGCGGCAAAGGCGTGGTCGACCTCGAGCCCTGACGGGTTCGGCTGCGCACACGGGTGGTTGTGGAACGGTTTCGGCCACGACCACCCGTTTCCGGGGTCGTAGCTCCACGTCCTATTCGGCGACCACCGTGATCTGCGCCTGGTCGACCTGAACATCCGGCGCCGTCGGGTTGGCCTCGGCTCGAACAGCGACGCGCGCCCGATCGATCCCTTCGGCCTCGAGTTCGGCCGCGATATTGTCGCCCCGGGCCTTCGCCAGAGATCTGGCGGCCACGATGTCGGCGTCGCGGGCGTATGTCGTGATTTGTATTTTCGTCTCGTTCCCTTTCAGCGGGATCGCGACCGCTTTGATGGTGGCGACATCACCGGGGCCGAGATCGGAGCTGCCGCTGTCGAAGGTGATCGGCACGGCGGCGATTGCCGCGTTGATCACGTCCTGGATCTTCTGCTGTGCGGTATTCAGGGCCGAGCCCACGACAGAGGACGCCGTCGCCCCCAAGGTCCGCGAACCGTGCGTCCGCTGATCCGTCGGTGTCGCCGGATTCGATCCGTCGTCCGACCCGCACCCTGCGGTGATGATCGAAACCACCGCGGCCATCGCGATTCCACTGACGCTTTTTTTGGATCTCATCGGCCTACTCCTGTATGCGCTGGAGAATTCCGTTCGCGTCCTTCGACGCCTGGACATCGGCGCTTCCGCAGGGCCGGACTCCGGTCCGGCCGGGCACGTCGATCGGTGACGCCTCGCACAGTGATCCTGGCACAGGTGGGGCATTCGCAACGTGGTTTCGGTGTCCCGGCCGAAATGAACTCGGTTCGGCCACTGGAATCGATCAAGTAGACGTGGTCGCGGGGAACTGGGCGTAGCGTTCGATTCGTCTCCACCGAGACGAGTTCGCACGACAATTCCTGACGGAACGAGCAAAAAGGACAGTGAGCGCGGTGCGGTCCGTGAAGTTGTCGGTGGCATTGGCTCGCGAAGTATCTCTCGCGCGCACCCAGGTCGCGACCGGCTGGCTGCGCGGAACGCCATTTGGACGGACGCTGCGCCGTGTGATGGACGGTCTCGCCGAAATCCAGCTCGTGGACCGGTCGCTGGCCCTGGCCGCGCAGATCTTCACCTCGGTCTTGCCGGTGATGATCGCCGCATCCGTCTTCAGTGGCTGGCATGCGCCTGCGGAGACGATCAACGACCAGTTCGGCTTCGACTCCGCAGCGGTGTCCGCCGACGGCGGATCGCTTACCGCCAACCCGGCGATAGCGGCGTTCGGTGCGGTGGGCCTGCTGATGGTCCTGCTCGGCGGCACGTCGTTCGCACGGGCTCTCGCGCGCATGTACGAGGCGGTCTGGAAAGTGCCCGCCATCGGTCCGCGAGAGGCTTGGCGATGGCTGGCCGCGCTGCTCGCTGTCGCTCTCGCCGCCGGGCTGGTGGGGCAGATCCGCGACCTCACGCAGATCCGCTACGCAGGCAGGCTGCTCGCACTACTCGGTGAGGTGGTCATCTGGATGTTCGTGTGGATGCTCGCTCCCTTCCTTCTGACGAAGGGAGCGCTGACGGGCCGTCTGTTGTGGGTCTCCGGGGCGCTCACCGCGATCGGATTGACAGCGGTGCACGCGGCAGGCCGGGTCCTCTTGCCTCGGATCACGACGAACGCCCGAGAGCATTTCGGTCCACTGGGACTGGCCTTCACGTCGGTGAGTTGGCTTTTCGTCCTGTCGGTGGTGATCGTGGGCGCGGCCGCGATCGTCAAGGCGCTGGCTCTGGACGAAACCGCGATCGGTCACTATCTGCGCGGGCAAGCCGACGGCGACCGGGAATGACGCACCGGCCGCGGCATGCGACGCCAGGCCGCCGATGTGGGTCTGTCAGCGCTCCGCGCCGGACTCGGCTTTTCCTGACGGGCGTCCATCCTCTCCGCCGCGCGGAGCGGCCGGTCGGCGAGGCAACAGACCGGTACCGAACAATGCCGCGACCGCCAGCACAGCGGTCACGGCGAATGCCACTTGCAGCGCCTCGAGACGGGCGTCTGAGTTGACCGCCAAAATGGCGTCCGCGGTGGCGTCGTCGACACCGGAGCTGTCGAGCGCGCCCGCCAGCTGGCTGTCGGACAGGAACGGCACCCCGGCGGCGAGTTCCGTGGTTGCTTGCTCTCGCACGGACGCCGGAACCGCCGGGTTGTTCTCGATGCCGGCGACGACGGTCGAGGTGAGCGCGGCGATCAGGATCGAACCGATCAGCGCGGTGCCCAGCGACGCACCGAGGGTGCTGGCGGTGTTCTGTAGTCCGCCGACCTCGGAGCTGCGCGAATCAGGCACCGCCGATACGGTGACGGCGCCCAACTGGGAGGCCAACGCGCCCAGCCCCAGACCCATCAACAGCATCGGGATCGACACCACGCCCGCATTCGCGCCCGGGTCCATCCCGGCGGCGAGGATCAGAACGCCGACGATCATCGCGCCCAGACCCAGCCGAACGACCCGGCGGGGGTCGGCCCGCGGTCGGAACCGGGGGATGCCCGCCGCGGCCAGGACAAGCGCGATCGACAACGGAAGGATGCGTACCCCGGTCTCGAGCGCGTTGAGTTCGAGCACCACCGACAGGAACAGCGGCACCGAGAAGAACACCCCGGCTTGAACCGCGAACTGCGCGAAGAACATGCCCGACCCGCCGACGAGTTGCCGATTCCGCAACAGTCCCGGATCCACCAGCGGGTCGCGGCCCCGATCCACCAGATACGTCTGTCTCCGCAGGAACAGGTACAGCGTGAGCAGGCCACCGATCAGCAGCCAGATGACCGGCGACAGACCGAGCACGGCGGGTCCGCCGGCCTTGGCCCGCACCCAGCCCCATTCGCTCGACCGCAACACCCCGTAGACGACTGTGCCGAGGCCGATCACCGACAGCAGCGACCCGATGACATCCAGCCGGACACGCTCGGCGGGAGCGTCCTCGATCCGGCGCAGCACCAGCAGGATCAACACGACGATGACCACTTCGCCGAAGAAGACATACCGCCACGACGCGAACGTGGTCACGGCGCCACCGAGCAGTGGGCCGACGGCGACTGCCATCGCTCCCGCCGCCGCCACCAGGCCGTAGGCCGCGGACCGGCGTTCGGGTGCGAAATTCCCAGCGACGAGAGCGACGATCGCGGGCATGATCAGGGCGGCTCCGATTCCCTCCAGCAGAGACCACCCCAGCAGCAGAATCGGCAGGTTCGGGGCGAGCCCGGTGATGAACGAGCCTGCACCGTAGACGACGAGGCCGAATCCGAACGTCCGGCGGCGGCCGAGGATGGCGCCCACCTTGCCGCCTGTGATCATCAGCGCGGCCATCACCAGCGTGTACAGGGTGATGGCGGTCTGGATGCCGGTGATCGTGGTACCGAGATCCTGGGCGACCGTGGCCATGGAAACATTCATCACGGAGCTGTCGAGCGTCATCAAGAACTGCCCCGACGCCAACACGACCAGCACGAGCGAACTCGATCGGGCGGCCGATGCTCTGCCGTTCATCCTCACACCTCCCGCCACGCGGTGATCGTGCCGTTCCCGATCGCCTCGCGCAGCGCGGCGTGATCGCGTGCGTTCCGGTCGGCGTAACTTTCGGCGAACACGGCCATCGCGTCCGCGAAGTCGTCGTCCGCGTCGAGGTAACCGGCGATCGAGAACCGGTCGCCGGAGCGGGCGTGGGCGTAGGCCAGCACGCACGCGCACAGTCGGCCGTAGCGAGTCATCAGTTCGGGGGACATGGTCTGGATGTCGGCGGATCCTTTGCCGTCCCGCAGTTGACGAACGTAGAAGTCCCGCACCACTCCGTCTTCGCCCGCGCCTTGCTGCCAGCCGAGGAAGATGTCGCTGGCGGCTTGCAGCAGCCGCTGCCCTGCCACGACACGTTCGCCCTGGTTGGTGAACGACGGTCCGTCGAGATGCTGCGCGAGGACCGACGGCTGGGCCTCCTTGGCCTGCAGGAACAGCGGGTCGTTGCCCGGCCCGCGAAGGAGGATGATCCATGCCCGGGTGCCCACGCTGCCCACCCCGACCACCTTGCGCGCCGCCTGCACGTACTCGAATCGGTCGAACAGGGCGCGCCGGTCGGACTGTAGCGTGTCGCGGTACTGATCGAGCCGTTGGATCAGCGCACGGTTCAACTGCTCGGCGTCGGCGCCGGTGAAGATCTCCTCGACCGGAACGATCAGCGGCGGCGTACTCGTGATCCGGGGCTGCCCTTCCACGATGGTGGTCAGCTTGGACAGGGCCTGGACGCTGTCTCGGCCCCAGGACTTGTCGATCGTCTTCTTTATGCGTTTCCTCGTCGGTGGATCGAGGACTTCGCGTAATTCGTCGAATCGGGTCACGGCGTCGATATGGGAGTACCAGACCGCGAGTTCTCCGCGGGCTGACTGGCGAATCATGACTTCGCGGTACTCGGCGGCGCAGGCACGGAGATACTTTCTGCGTTGTCTGCCGCTGTGGTTGTTGTCGCGCCCGGCGACCGCGAGGCTGGTGACCAGTCGTTTGACGTCCCATTCGAACGGGCCGGGATAGGTCTCGTCGAAGTCGTCGAGGTCGAAGGCGAGATTGCGTTCCGGCGTCGCGAACAGTCCGAAGTTGCTCAGATGGGCGTCGCCGCAGAGTTGAGTGATCAAACCCGTAGTGGGGGCATGTGCGAGATCCGCGGCCATGACCACGGCCGCACCGCGATAGAACGCGAAAGGAGCTGTGCCCATTCGCCCGTACCGCACCGGGACGAGTTCGGGGATTCGTGTCGCGGCCTGTGTTTCGAGCAGCCCGAGCGGATCCCGATCGATGCTGGGCTCGAATTCGGCCAGCAGGCCGGACGGCGCCCGGCGCTGTACGGATCTGCCGTATTCGGCACGCTCGGCGCTGGTCGATCGGTCGGCCGCGTCGGTGTGCTCGTCGGACTCCGCGACAGCGGGATCGTTTCGCTCTGTCATGACTTCGGCCCATTCTTGCGAGTCTCGCGCGAATAAGAGGGTGTGCGGATCAGTGGGTCAGGATGACCTTCACCGCCACGACGGCGGTGGCGGCGCAGACCAAGAGCACCGAGCCGATCAGCGTCGAACGGTGCGGCCGCTCGCCGTGCAGTCGGCCTATGACGAAGACGATCCCGCCGATTCGCACCAGTATGGCCGACTCCGCGAGCAGCTGCGCGGTGCGTGGTTCGATCCATCCGATCGCCGCGGCCGCGAGGATCACACACGGCAGCACTGCCGAGCTGAGAATGGGCAAGGAGTCGCGCAGGTCCGCCCATCGTTCCTGGGGAGACAGCGCATGGCTCTGGCGCACCGATCGACCGACGCCTTCGGCGAAGGAATGCGCGATGAAGGTGGAGAGGGCGATCCCGAGGACGACCAGGATGCCGACATCCTCGGCGGACGGTGTGACCGGGATCAAGGCCGCGAGGATCAGGACGTTCCCGTAGATGTACGCGCTGATCCTGCTGGCCGCGTTCCCGCGGTCGAGTGGAACGCTGCGGGAGAACAAGGGTCCGTGCAAGAGTTCGTGTCTGTTGCCTTCCATCAGCCCTCACAGGGTTCAGCGGCCACACCGGTGTCTTATCGAAGGGACCGAGTTCGTTGGATGGTTGCTGATCCAGTTGATTGTCGCGCGACGCTCACCACGCTCGGATTCGAATCCTGGTCGAGACGGCTTTTCTGTGTCGATGGAGACCATCATTCGATTCGCCGCAGATTCGCTTGCGAACCGATCTACTTTCGTCGGTCCGCACGCATTCGGCGGTGGCGCGGCGCACACTGTGAGAGACAGTGGCTCCCGGAGAGGGAGGTGCGCACGCTGGGCGAGCCACTCTGGGCCGTTCGGTCATGCCCGATTCCCGGTACGAAGGAGTGGATGTGAACGCCTACCCACCGATCGCCGAGCACGGCATCGTCGGCGATCTGCAGACTGCGGCCCTGGTCTCCTCCGCGGGCACGATCGACTGGTGGTGCACGCCGCGGTTCGATTCGCCGAGCGTCTTCGCGTCGCTGCTCGACAGTGAGCGGGGCGGACATTGCGGGCTGGCCGCCGATGTCGGGACCGAGGAAATGGCGATCCGCCAGTTGTACCTGCCGGACACGGCGATCCTGGTCACTCGGTTCATGGCTCCCGAAGGGGTCGGTGAGGTCGCCGATTTCATGGTGCCGATCCTCGATTCCGCACCCACCGACCGGCATCGGTTGGTGCGGGTGGCACGGGTGGTGCGTGGTAGCTTGCCGCTCACGCTGACCTGCCGCCCGCGATTCGACTACGGGCGCGCCGCGCACACCCTCGAACGACTCGGCGATCGGGCTGCGGTCTTCCACGGCCCGGGCACGGACTTGCATCTGCAGGCCACCGACCCGGTACTGCTGCAAGCCGAGGACGGCGACATCACGGCTCGTTTCACGCTTTCCGAGGGGGAGACCGCCGTGCTGGTGTTGACGAGCATGGCGAGCGACGGTACGGCTCCGCCGCATCCATCGCGGGAGGACATCTCCACCGCCTTCGGGCAGTGCCGGGATTTCTGGCAGTCGTGGCTGCGTTCGTCCACCTACCGGGGCCGGTGGCGGGATATGGTGAATCGATCGGCGATCACCTTGAAGCTGCTCACCTATCACCCCACCGGCGCGCCGATCGCCGCGGCCACGATGGGTCTGCCCGAGCAGATCGGCGGCGAGCGCAACTGGGACTACCGCTACACCTGGGTCCGCGATGCCTCCTTGTCGGTCCGGGCGTTGATCGATCTCGGCTTCACCGAAGAGGCGTTGGCGTTCCGGCGCTGGCTGCGCGATCGCCTCGAGGCCGACGACACGGCATCCGGCGAGCCGCTGCAGATCATGTACCGGATCGACGGCGACCCCCGCCTCGAAGAGGAGGTGCTCGACCATCTGGAGGGCTATCGCCGGTCCGCGCCGGTGCGGGTCGGGAACGGGGCGGCCGACCAGATCCAGCTCGATATCTACGGTGAGGCCGCCGATGCCCTGGCCCAGTCCTCGGACATCGGTGGGATCTGGGGTTGGCGGTCGTTCGCGAACCTCATGGACTGGCTGACCGAGCACTGGGACCGGCCCGACGAGGGAATCTGGGAAACGCGCGGCGGGCAGCAGGAATTCACCTACAGCCGCCTGATGACGTGGGTGGCGTTCGATCGAGGTATCCGTATGGCCACCGACTACTCGCGGCCGGCCGATGTGGCCCGGTGGTCGCAGGCGCGGGACGCGGTGTTCGCCCAGATCGTCGAACGCGGCTGGAGCGCGAAGCGGCAGGCGTTCGTACAGCATTACGCCACCGATGTGCTGGATGCGTCACTGCTGCTGATGCCGCGAATGGGATTTCTTTCGCCGCGGGATCCGGTATGGCTGAGCACTCTCGACGCGATGGACGACGAACTGGTCAGAGACAGCCTGGTCTACCGCTACGACCCGGAAGCATCTCCGGACGGTCTGCGTGGTGTCGAAGGCACCTTCAATCTCTGCAGCTTCCTGTACGTAGAAGCACTCGCCCGTGCCGGACGGGTGGGTCAAGCCCGGTATGCCTTCGACAAGATGCTCACCTACGCCAACCACGTGGGTCTTTTCGCCGAGGAGATCGGTCCTTCCGGCGAGCAGCTGGGCAATTTTCCGCAAGCGTTCACCCACCTGGCACTTGTCGCGGCCGCCATGGCCCTGGATGAACAACTCGACCGCGCCGAAGCCCGGCCCGCGACGACATCCGGATAGGCCGAACACGCGGATGCCCGGTCCCGGTGCGGCCAGCCCTCCCCGCGGTGCGCTCGTTCCGCTGGCGCTCGCGCAATTCATCTGCAGCTTCGCCGGTTCGAACATGAACGTGATGATCAACGACATCAGCGCCGACTTGAACACCACCGCGCAGGGCGTGCAGATCGTCATCACGATCTTCCTGCTCGTCATGGCGGCGCTGATGATTCCGGGCGGCAAGCTCACCGACCGCTACGGCCGCAAACGCTGTTTCGAACTGGGCCTGACGATCTACGGTGTCGGCGCCGTGATGAGTGCGCTCGCTCCCGGGCTGGGTGTGCTGATTCTCGGCAACTCGATTCTGGAGGGCCTCGGCACCGCGATGCTGATCCCGCCCGTCTATATCCTCACCACCCTGTTGTTCACCGAAACCACCTCGCGGGCGCGGGCCTTCGGCGCGATCATGGCGCTGGGTGGGATCGGTGCGGCGGCCGGCCCCTTGCTCGGCGGAGTCATCACCTCAGCGTTCGGCTGGCGGGCGGCGTTCGCGTTCCAAGCGTTGGTGGTCGCGTTGATCGTGCTGCTCGGCCGGCGCATCGCCGACCCGTTGCCGCCGGATCCGACCCGGGTCTTCGATATCGGTGGCGCGGTTCTGTCGGCGGCCGGTCTGGTCCTGCTCGTGACCGGCATCCTGGCGGCCGACGACAACGGCTGGGTCATGCTGCTCCTGCTCTTGCTCGGCGTGGTGGCGCTGGGGTGCTTCTTTCTCCACATCCGTGCCCGGGAGCGATCCGGACGCGAACCCCTCATCTCGACCGGCCTGTTCCACAACCGCACCTCCAACCTGGGTTTGATCACCGAACACATCCAGTGGCTGCTGCTGATGGGAACATCATTCGTCGTGGCGGCCTACCTGCAGGTCGTCCGGGGATACAACGCGATTCAGACCGGTGTGATCTTCACGGCGGCCACCCTGGGGTTGCTGGTGTCGTCCTTGGCCGCCGCACGGCTGGCGCGGCGGCGCGCGCAGCGCACCCTCATCATGGCGGGATTTCTCGTGACCATCGCCGGCATCGGCGTCCTGCTCGCGCTGGCCGGGACGCTGGTGCATCCGTGGGCGTTCGCGCCCGGCCTGCTGCTGATCGGCCTCGGACTCGGTGTCATGCTGACCCCGGCGGTCAATGTCGTCCAGTCCAGTTTCGGCGAGGACCAGCAGGGCGAGATCTCCGGGCTGTCGCGCAGCGTGTCCAATCTCGGCTCCTCGCTCGGCACCGCCATCGCGGGAACCATCCTCGTAGCCGGGCTCACGAGCCACGCCTACGCCGCTGCGATGATCGTCTTGGCCGCGATCGGAGCGGCAGGATTCGTCGCCGGGGCGTTGCTGCCCCGGCACGCTTCCGCTGCCGTGTAAGAAGTTTCCTCAGGACTGGAGGATTCTGGCCTTCTCGGCTTCGAATTCGGCATCCGTGAGCACACCCTGCGCTTTGAGTTCGGCGAGTTCCTTCAAAGCGGTGATCCGGTCCATCGGCACACCCTCGCCGGATCGCGGCGCCTGCGCCGGTTGTGGTGGCGCCGACTGCACGTCAGCGGCGTACTGGGCATCCTGCACGGCCCAGCGTTGTCCCTGTCGGCGGGAGACGCGATTGGAGACGGCGGTGGCGGTGCCGGCGACCATGGCGGTGCGGGCTACGCCACGCAGCAGTCCGGGCATGACACTCTCCTTACTGTCGGGCCGGTGACGATGATCGTGCCATCATCGGTTCCCCGCTTCGGCGACTTCGAGGGACGACAGGATGCTCTCCACCGGGATACGTCCGGTGGCCACCAGTTCGGCGCCGTTGCGGCGCAGCGCGGACGCGAAGGGCGCCGCCCACCTGTTCTCGTAGACGAGGATCGCGGCGGAGCATCCCGGCTCGAGCGCCTTGCCCGCCTCCTTGCGGTCGGCGTCGTCGAGCAAGCCCGAACCCGCCTCCGCGAAGAGGGTGATATCGACGTCCCCTTCGAGACCGAGGTCGGCTATGTCGACTCCGAAAAGTGCGCCGTCGGCGTCCTTGCGGACGAACGCCAAGTCCAACACCCGGATGATGCCCCGATCGACGAGGTCGCGCAGCAACGGCAGGGCCGACCCGTCCGGAGGCCGGTCGGCAGGGAATTCGATCACGAGATAATCGATGGGACCTAACGCATCGATATCGGTTCCGGTCACAATAGCCCTCTTCCTGTCACGAGAAAGGGAGCCGAATCGATCCGGCTCTCTTACCGAACCGGCATGAATTGCTTCGCATATCAATTGCTTGCCGTTGGAGAAGAACCTCGGACTCATCGGCTGAGTGGTGCTAATGTCGGTCCCAGCGTACGCCCCTGATCGTCACCGGGTCGCTGTTTCTTTACTGGAGGCGGACGCCTGACGGGATCCGCCCCGGCGTGAATCAGCGCATCCTCTTATTCGAATATCTTGCCTCGAAAGTTTTAAACCGCCGCACCATCCGCTGTCGCCGACTCCGGCCGTCCTCGGCACCGTGGTCGTGGAGCCATCGGACCCTGGAACGTTCAGCTCACCATGCCCTCGGCGGATCGCTCCGCCGAGACCGGGCGGCGCCGCCCTCGCCCGAGACGGGGCGGCGCCGCCAACCCGCCCCGCGACGACGGTTGCCGCGGTGGACGCAACCGACGAAGAGCAGGTGCGCAGGCACCGAGACCGTCGGCTCGGTGACGCAGGCGAACTGCCCGTGTCCGTTCTCGGAGTAAGGGGTACCGATGGCTTCGGATGCGCGAGAGGACGCACCCGGCGGCAAGTTGACCGCCGACGAACGCGCGGAGCTCGAGCGGCTGCGTGCCGAGGTGGCGACACTGCGGGTGAAAGGGCGCGGCGGCGTGCGCCGGTCGCCGCGGCATGGGTGGCGCTGGACTGCGGTGACGATCTTGACGGTGCTGGTCGCTGTTCTGGCGATGACCACGGTGGTGTCGCGGTTCGTGCGCGGAGAGGTCCTCGACACCGATCGATATCTGAGCACAGTGGCGCCGCTGGCCTCGGATCCGGTACTGCAGACCGAGGTCTCCGATACGATCACCGAGGAGATCTTCGCCCGCGTTGACATCGAGGGTCTCACCGCACAGGCGCTCGCCGCCATCACCGACGCCGCCCCTGCGACAGCGGACCGGCCACGGGTGGACCGCGCGGTCGAGGGGCTCGCGCCGGTGATCACGCAGCAGGCCCGCGAGTTCGTCCACGACACCGCGCTGTCCTTCGTGCGCAGCGACCAATTCGAAGACCTGTGGCTACAAGCCAACCGCGCCGCGCACACCGCCTTGGTGGCGGTGGCCACCGGGCACGTCGGCCCCGAGTCGGTGACGGTGGACGAGAACGGCACGGTCGCCATCTCCCTGCGCACGGTGATCGAGAACGTCAAAGCCAGGCTGCTCGCCCGCGGCTTTACCTTCGCCGAGAAGATCCCCGCGGTCGACAAGCAATTCGTGTTGTTCCGATCCCCGGAACTGGTCCGAGCGCAGCGGGCGGTCGACAATCTCGACAAAGCCTCTGCCGTGCTGCCGTGGGTGACGATCGCGGCCGCCGTGGCCGCGATCGCCGCGGCTCCTCCCGGTCGTCGCAAGCTCGCCTCGGCGTTCGTCGGGCTCGCGCTGGCGGCAGGAATGTTGATCCTCGCCATCGCCTTGGCCGTGGCCCGCGCACTGTATCTGGACGAGATCCCGGCCGACGTCCTGTCGCCGCAGGCAGCCACCGCGATCATCGACACGGTCCTCGTGCCGCTGCGGACGGCGCTGCGCGGCATCGCCGTGCTCGGCCTGGCGATCGCATTGGGCGCATACCTGGGCGGAAACTCGGCCTCGGCCGGCGCGGTGCGCCGCGGATTCGGTCGAGGCATGGACGCGGTGCAGCGGCTGCGGCGATCTCGTCCGCCGAACCGGGTGGAGAAGTGGGCTTTCCGAGCCCGCTCGGCGCTGCGTTGGACGATCCTCGGCGTTGCCGCGCTCTTGCTGGTGTTCTGGCGCTACCCCACCGGGCTCGTAGTGGTGTGGATCATCCTCGGCGCACTGCTGGCGTTACTCGCGTTGGAACTGCTGATTCGTCCCGCCCGCGTCCGGCAACAGGGAGAGCCCGGAACGGACGACGATGCCGCAGCCCGAGTGTGAGCCGACGGACAACCGGCGCGGCCAGAGGCGTCGTGTTCCTCCGCGGAAAGGAGACGGGATGCGGGCGCCGACCGTGGCCGGCTGAAGTGCTCGATCCCATCCAGGTCAGATCCGGCCGGGCCGCCAGGTCGTCACCGCCCAGATCACTACGACGTCCAAGGCGATCACGACGGTCGACCACCACGGGTAGTACGGCAGCCAGAGGAAGTTGGCCAGGATCGACAACGCGGCGAGAAACACCGCTATCACCCTCGCCCACATGGCTCCCGCGATCAGCCCGACTGCGGCGATCACGATCAAGATCCCGAGAACGAGATGGATCCAGCCCCAGCCGGCGGCACTGAACTCATAGGTGTAATTGGGCCCGGACACGAGAATGTCGTCCTTGTCGAGTGCGGAAATGCCCTGGAAGATCGACAGGACGCCGGCCGCGAGCAGAAGAACCGCTGCGCCGATCGACGTCGTGGCGGCGACTGCCTGCTTGACGGAATGCTCATCGGTTGCTGACATTGCCGTTCACCTCTTCTGATCGGTTCTGTGGGCGGTGCGGGGTTTGATGCGGTGTCACTTCATGAGTGCGACATTGCGCCAGAAGTTGACGAGGCTCTCGGTCCCTCCGAACAACGTGGTGAAATTGGTCGAGTCGACGATCACGATGTCGCCGGCGCGTCGTTCGGTGGGCGGCAGCCAGATCAGGGCGTTGAACTCGGTATTGCCCTCGGCGGTGAACGGATGGGGTCGTTCGCGGTCGACGGGCTGGCGGGCGAGCAGCCGCACGGACTCGCTGGCAGGTGCGGTCAGGTGATAGTGCGGGAGGTGGGGATGGAAGTTCAACGTGGTGACGTCGTCGAGCAGATGCAGGGCATCGAGGTCGCGGAATGTGGTCAGCGGGGCAATGGATTTCGTGTCCTCGACGACGGCGGGACGCAGTCCGTACATGTTGTGCACCGGAACGTCGAAGGCTTTCATGAGTGAGCGGGTGTAGGCGCTGAAGCGTTGCTGCCGTGGCACCAGTGGGTCGCGGTGGTGCTCGTGCTCGACGCGGCGTTGCCGGAGGTCGTCGGTGCAGCCGACGTCGTGGTGGGGTGCCAGCAGCAGGCAGGTGTCTTCGCGTTGCAGCCACTCGTCGATGGCCGCGATCTCGGCCGGGGAGGCTGCTGCCTGGCCGGCCACGTGGTCGAGGCCGAAGATCATCAAAGTGTCGGTGTCGCTCAAAACGCGTTCGTCGATGGGCAGTTCGAACCCGGCCTGATCGATGCGCTGGTAGACCGCGACGGGATGGCCGGTGGCCTCCGCGGCGACCTGCTGAAAGGTAAGCGTGGAACGGTGGAACAGCTCCAGCGTTCCCGCGATGCCTTGCAGGAAGTGGGCGGTGTCGTATTCGGGTGTCTCGTAGGCCGGCCAGGTGGCTTGGCGCACTTCGGTCATGGTGGAGAAACGATTGTCCAGCCCGGCGGGGTCGCGCTGGGCTTCCCAGGGATAGCTCCAGGTCCAGTAGATACTCAATCGGCGTCTGCCGGACGTGTGGGGGCGCGGCAGCTGCCACTGGTTGTAGGTGCGCGCCGGAGAGATGGTGCTCATGGTGCTACCTCGCCGTCGGTACAGAGGTAACGCAGTGCGCGGAGACCGGGCAGGAAGAAGTACGCGCCGCCTCGGAGAGTGGTGAACGCCGGTAATCCCTTGATGGTTCTGCGAATCGGACGTTGCGGAATCTTGTATTCCAGAGTGCCGTCTTGATTGCCGATGATCGGGTCGCGCTCGTTGCCGAGTTCGTGGAACGTTTTGTCGTTGATCCACACGTTCTGGGCGAACTCGAATTGGCGCACCAAGCTCGCGCACAGGACGAAGGCCGCGATGCCACGTTCGGCGCCGTCCTCGGGAACGTCTTCCGGCAGGTGCGGTCCGTAGGTGGCGCCCCGGCGGATCAGACGCCGACGTTGCATGTTCACCGCGGTATCGCGGGGATTGAGCCTGCGGATATGCGAACCCAGGGGTGCCGCGTACCCGTAGGGGTCCATCTCTTTGTAGTTGAAATCGTTGTTGCGCTGCATGTCGGCCCCGAGTTCGGGGTCGTCCTTCTCGGGTGCGAGCACCAACGGGGCGCCGCTTCGCCAGCGACCCATCAGTTTCGCGGCCAGCAACTCCTGCTCATCCGGGGTGTCGCTGTGCTCGGCGAGGAAATCGCGAAAGCGCCCGACATGTTCCTGCAGGCGCCGGTAGGCCATGTAGCTGCCGTTGCGCGACAACCGCTGCGGTTGCGGCAATCCGACGGGAGGGCCTGCCTCGTCGGGATATCCCAAGAGGAACTCGCCGGCTCTGATCGGAGCGCCCGTGCCCGGCGTCGGCTGTTCACCGGAGCCTTCGATCACCGGCTGCGACAACCGGTCGCGGTAGCCGAAATGGTCGTGCGCGTACTCCAACGGCGGAACGGCCGCCACATCCAGCGACGAGAGCACCGTCACTCCCGCACAGCGGGTGAGGAGTTCGTCGTGCGCTCGAATACAGCGAGCGCGTTCGGCGTCGTCGTGGGCGAACAGGATGGCGATCGCATGTAGCTGGTCACCGGCCAATCCACCGACCCAGTGGTCGGGGTGGTCGAGCCCGACGTCACCGAGGATGTCCGCCCGGGCTGCCATGCCCTGCCGGAACTCCTCGGGAAACGTCGCCAGCGATGGTTCGGGCACACCGAGTGCGCGCAGCCCGGTCCAGGTGAACGCGAGTGTCACCCATCGGCGGTCGGTGCTCGCACCCCGCTGCGCGTCTGCCGCCGAGGCGACCTGATCGACCATGGCCGACAACCACGCCCGCGCACCGTCGCCACCGGCGAACGACAAGAACTCGTAGCGACCGGTCAGCGCGGGGACGCGGGTCAGCACGATGTGCTGGATATCGTCGACTTCGAGCATCGAGGACCTCGTGGTGCTACTGCATTTGGTCGAGCATGTCGGAGAACGCCGCCTTCATCCGCAGTGCCTTCTTGATCTCTTCCCCGGTCACATACGGGTACTCGCCGTACTCCAGGAAGCTCGGGCATTGATGCTCACGGAAGAATTCGACGACGGCGTCGATATCGGTCCTCCAGTCCTCGGGGAAGCCTTCGAGGTTGACGAATACTGTTGTGATACCTGTCGACGAGAACAGAGCGACAGCGTCCTCGACGTACTTGTCGAAGTCGGTGTCGAAGATCCCCTGATACTGGAAGTACAGCCCGTCACCGATGTCGAACAGCAACCACCGCAGGTAGTGCAGCCGCAGCGGCGCCAGCACCGTGGGGTCTTCCTCGACCGCGGCCTCGAGCTGTTTACCGTACTCCCGGATCGCCGCCTCACGGCCGGGTTTGACCTTCGCGATGATCGAGAATCCGTAATTGGCGGGTGTACGGGGAAATATCGGTCCGTACCGGCCATTTTCCAGCTCGAAGTATCCTTCTTTCGGAATGGCCACCGCCGCCGGCTCGGACCAATCCCGATCACCTGTCGTCATGTCGCCTCCGTCTCCAGCAGGATGGCTCCAGTGGCACTGTCAAGACTCCGAGATGGCGGGCTTCTTCATCAGAATCGCAGTCGACGCGAGGCGCAACGAAGTTCCGCGCGGAGCGTACCGCCGCCAGCGGCGACCGCCGCGGATCTGGCATATATACCGACCGCCTCGCGGCGGTGCCTACGCGGTCAGTTTAGCAGGCACGGCACTCCGCCATGCCGTGTTACTCCGTACGTGGAAAGTCGAACTGCCGGGGTTGCTTCACCTATTGGATGTTCGATATTCCGTCGTTGCGTACAGTGCGCGTTCCGTGCTCGGAATGGTGACAATCCACTTCTACGGCGTCGACGACGAGTCATTCTCGAAACGACTGAGATACGCGGACGTTGCCCTACCGTTCATCGTGCGTATGCCCGGAATCGGCGTCCAAAGGATTCGCGGCCATCCTCATGGCGAGGCCCGATTGAACGGCACGCGCGGCGGAGCTGCCGGTCTTCCGGTCGGCCTGGACCTGGAAGCGGGCGAGGAACTCGTCGGCGAACCCGAGCCGGGGGTACCGCCGGAGTACTTCGGCACGGAAGGCGGGGCTGAAATCGTCGATGTTCTGTCCCACGACGTCCAACGCCGCCGCCCGCGACAGCATGTGGCCTTCCGGGTCGTCGGCCACGTCCACGTCGGGCCCCATATGCCTGGCGATGACTTCGCCGAGGTGTTCGCGGCGCTCGCTCGGCCAACCGGCCCCGGCGGCGAACACCCGGGCGACATGGCCGCCTGCCTCCTCGAAGGAGACCGTGTGGCTGTCGAACTCCGGCGCCAAGCCGATGTCGTGGAGCATCGCAGCCGTGAACAGCAGCTCGGAGTCGTACCGGATGCCCTGCTGTCTGCCGTAGGCAGCCGCCCAGACATAGACGCGGTGCGAGTGGTTCAGCAAGGCGGCGCAGTGGTAAGCGGAGGCCACCTCCAAGGCGGCCGATGAGGTGGCCGTCTCGGGAATCACGAGGTCGTCCAGATCGCTCATGCTTCGACAGTACGGCGTGGAGGCCCTGGTCCGTTGCGACGGCACGGGCGTGGACATTCATTGCCGACCCAGAGAGTCCCGCCAGTGGCCCGCCGCCGGCGGACCGGAGTGCGTACCGTCGAAACCGATCAGTCCTACGACTCCCGGAAGGATCGCCATGCGAGCCATCACAGTCCGCGACCGCGAAGCCGGCGTCGCCGGATTGACCCTGACCGATCTGCCCCACCCTCACGCCGCCGAGAACGATGTCATCGTGCGAGTCCACGCGGCCGGCTTCACCCGCGGCGAGCTGGACTGGCCGGGCACGTGGACCGACCGCGCCGGCCGCGACCGCACCCCCAGCGTCCCCGGTCACGAACTCTCAGGCGTCGTCGCCGAGCTCGGCTACGGAACCACTGGTCTCACGGTAGGGCAGCGCGTCTTCGGCGTGACCGACTGGGCCCGCGACGGTGCGCTCGCGGAGTGCACCGCCGTGGAGGCCCGCAACCTGGCCCCGCTCCCGGCCGACGTCGACCACGTCGCCGCGGCCGCTCTACCGATCTCCGGCTTGACGGCTTGGCAGGCCCTGTTCGACCACGCTCACCTGAAAGCAGGCCAAACGGTCCTCATCCACGGAGTCGGCGGCGCAGTCGGCTCCGTCGCCGCACAACTGGCCCATGAGGCAGGAGCCCGCATCATCGGCACCGGCCGAGCCTCCGACGAGGGCACGGCCCGCGATCTGGGTGTCCACGAGTTCATCGACCTGGACGGCGGAGCCTTGGAGGACGCCGGCGCGGTCGACGTGGTACTCGACGTGATCGGCGGTGACATCCGCGACCGGTCCACCGCGCTCCTACGCCCTGGCGGCACCCTCGTCACCATCGCCGGTCCACCCACCATCCACCCCCAGGACGGCCGAGCCATCTTCTTCGTCGTGGAACCCAACCGCGACCAACTCGCCCAACTGGCCACCCGCCTCCACCAGGGCAGGCTCGTCCCTCTCGTCACCACAGTCCGCTCCCTGACCGAGGCCCCCAAAGCCTTCAGCCCCGATGGCCGCACTCGAGGCAGAACAATCATCAAAGTGGTCACCGACTGAGGTTCGCCGATCGCTGCGCGGCACCGATGGCATCCGCGTCCGCGTCGACAGCTCCTGGTTCGCTGGGACGCGGCCGCTACAGGTGGGGGAGGACTTCGGGTTGGGCCAGGGCGGTGATCGCGTCGACGACGCTGACGTTGTTCTGGCCGAAGACTGCGTCGAAGAAGGTCCGCAGATAGATCCGTTGCAAGTCGATCGACCGCTGGGAGTCGATCTTGCCGACTGCTTTCGTCGTTGTTTCTGCCGAGAGCAGCCCGGCAGCGGTCAGTTGCGGCAGGATCGTCTGCTGGTCGCAGAACGACATGTGCTCGGTGCCCGACACCTGAAGGGGCAGCTTCACGCCGGTGTTGTTGCGCCAGTACGGCTCCCAGCCCGGATGGCCGTACCAGGGAGAGGCGCCACCGGCGAGCATGAGCAGGGGCTTGTCGGTCCCTTCCGCGGCGACCGATCCCAGGATCGGTCCATCCAAATTGATGCCGGCGCGGATTCTGGGTTCGTCGGCTAAAGCCTGCACCGTGGTCGAGCCACCGAGCGAATGCCCGAACATCCCTACCTTTGTCATGTCCATGCGCTCGGCCAATCCGGTAGGCAGGGGCCCACCGGCCCGCGATCCCTGTCCGGTGGCGGCCGCCGAGAGTTCATCGAGCACGAAGCGGGTGTCAGCCACCCGCGTCGGAAGCAGGACATCCCGCAGAACCTCTAGCGGCGAATCCAGCGGGACAACTGTATGTTCGACCCGCCCGTCGGGGAAATGGACGGAGAACGCCTCGTGCGTATGGTTGATCGCGACCACGACATACCCGTGGCTGGCCAGGTCCTCGGCCTGGGCGGTACTCCAGCCAGTGGCATCGCCCATTCCAGGGGAGTTCAACAGGATCGGGAACCTGCCGGCTCCTTCGCGTGCCGGTCGATCCGGGTAGCTGTGACTCGCGCCCAGCGACCAGCGTTGTCGTGGGACGCCGAGTTCGGCGAGGTAGTCGGCTTGTTCCTCCCGCCCGCCAGGTGACATCCAGGCCGCCGTCGCGGAAGTACCCGAGTCCTGTGCCGGATACCAGATCTGAACCAGGACCTCCCGGCGGCCTTCGTCCCACGGGTCGGACCGGCCGGGGTCGGTGAGATGAAGCTCGGCCACGCCGACAGGGTTGCCGCCGGTAGGTGCAGGCACAGACACGACCACAGCGTCGGCTGAGACCAAACCAGGGGCGGCCCCGCCCGGCGCCGCTGGGACCATGGCGGCCGCCCACGCCACCGTCGTGATGATCGCGAATCGTCGTAAACGTCTGCGTGCCATCACATCCCCCGGCTTCGGTCACCATTGGATCGCCACCCTACAGAACACACTCGATACGGCCGCGACTGCGGTGTGGTCGATCTCGGGAGTCATTCCTCGCCCGACTAACGCCCGGCGAGTTCGGCGACGAGCGGAGCGAACTTCTCGGCGGAGTCGGCGCCGAAGACGAAATAGGAGAAGCCGATCTCCTCCCGTCGCCGCTGGATTTCCTCGGCGGCGGCCGCCGGGTCCGCCGGAAGCACGGCCAGCGAGTCCGGTGGAAGGGCGGCAGGATCGGTGTCGGGAGGCGCCATGAACGGCGCGACCGTGTCGCCGATGATCGGCACGTGCAGGGCGAGTTCGAGGTCTGCGAGCGCGCGGACGTCGTGTGCCAGCCGTGTGACTTCGGCCCGGGACTCATCCGGCATCAGTGCGAAGGTGACGGTGTCCGCGACCTCGGCTGCCAATGCACGGGCTTTCGGACCGCGTACGGCCATCACGACGGGCGTGTGACAGTCGGGGCCGTCGAGGTCTCGCAGCGCCATGATGGTCTCACGCACTTGGGCCAGCCGCTCGTTCGGCGGGACGGCTGGCAGTCCTCTCTCCCGGAGTTCGTTTTCGATCCCTGGTCTGCCGGTGCCGATGCCCAGCTCGAAGCGGCCGCCGGTGAGCTCGGACAGCGAGTGGGCCTCCCACGCCGTCATCCAGGCCGGGCGTAGCGGGGAGGCGTAAACCCAGGTGCCCACGCGCAGGTCGGTAAGGGCCGCGGCGGTGGCCAGCGCGGGGCCGGGTGCCGGTTGCCATTGCGGGACGTCGGGCATCAACAGTGTCGAGTAGCCGCTGTCGGCGATGCGACGCACGCGGGCCGGCCACGTCGGCAGGTCGGTTCTGAACGGGGCAACGACCCCGAATCGAAACGGTCTCGTCATGCTTGGATTCCTCTCCGTTTCTGCGCGATCACCTGCAGGCCCCCATGGGAGGCCATGAGATCATTCGGCCCATCCAAAGACATCGACGACGAATCCACCCGGAGTTCATCGGTGCGGTCGAGATCGAGGCGCACACTGCTGCGAACACCATGAATCGTTGTCCGCGGTACTCGTCTCCCGGTCACGTCGTCGACCGTTGAACATACGACCCCATCGGCTGGACCGTCCCGACGCCGATACCTGTGCAGCGCGCCCCGACCGGCCGGTACCGCTGATGACCGGTACTGGCGCGGTCGGGGCCGGCTGTGCATCTGTCGGCCACCGCCATCGAGAAGAGCCGGGGACCTGCCCTAGATGAGCGGCGCCAGGCCGACAGCTCCTATCGTCTGCTGGGCGGCCTGACGGTCCGGTCTCACCTCAGGTGCCGGGCGAAGAACCGGTTTGCGTTGTCCCCCTCGAACTGCGGGACGCCGGTGTGCCCGCCCATATTGGCGTGCAGCGTCTTCTCCTTCGAGCCGAAGGCGTCGAACAGGTCAAGGGCCATCTGCCGGTCGTTTCCTTCGTCGTCCCACTGCAGCAGGACGTGCAGCGGAATGGTGATCTGCCGGGCTTCCTCGAACATGCTGCGGGGCACGAAACTGCCGGCGAACAGGACGGCGGCCGAGATTCGCGGCTCGACCACCGCCAGCCGGATGCCGATGGAGATCACCCCTCCCGAATACCCGACCGGGCCGCCGATCTCGGGCAGCGAAAGGAGGGCGTCCAGGGCGGCCCGCCATTCCGGAACCGCCTTTTCGACCAGTGGGAGGACGAGCCGGTCGACGATCTCGTCGTCGACCGGTCCGCCCGCCTCCACCGCCCTACGCAGGTCGGCGCGAGCCTGCTCGGCGGCGGCCGACCGGGGCCGGTCACCGCTGCCGGGGAGCTCGATGGTGGCCGCGGCGAAGCCCTCCGCCGCGGAGTGCCTGGCACGGGCCACCAGTCGGGGATACATCTGACGCAGTCCGCCGGGGTGGCCGATCAGGATCAGCGGCGCCGGTGCGGATGCGGATCCGGGCGTCCACAGGATGCCCGGAATCTCGCCGAGGGTGAACTCGCGTTCGAGGACGCCGTCATCGAAGCGCTGTTCGGAAGTGAAGTGCATGGTCGTGCCTTTCGGGAGTGCTCTCGAGCGGCGCTCCCGGACGACCTATCGCCCGACCGTGACCCCAGAGGGGAGCACCCATGTGAATACTGTGTTCACGGGTACCACCTCCTCGTTCTCTGGCACGGCTTCCGGAAGGCTAGCAGCGTCTCGGCGGCCCGCCAACGGATTTTGCGGAGCCCGTGGGCCCACCGAGCCGACTCGCTTGCACAGCGAGAGCTGCTGCGGTCGAACGAACCTCACTCGGCGAGGTAGCGCAGCATCACCGCGGTGTCGAAGTGCCTCGTCTCGACCAATCGGAGCCGGATGCGCGTGTCCAGCGACGGGAACATCGGTGTGCCGCCGCCGAGCGCCACGGGCAAGACGAACAGCTGGTACTCGTCGATCAGCCCGTGTGGCATCAGCGAGGCCGCCAGGCTCGCGCCACCGACCTCCATGACGCCATCGCCTCCAGCCTTGAGCCTGCGGACTTCCTCGACCGCGTTCTCGCTGACCAGCGTGCTGTTCCAGTGGACATCGGTGAGCGTGCGGGAGAAGACGACCTTCGGCTTGTCCATCCAGAGCCTGCCGAACTCGCGCTCGATGCGCGGCGCGTCCTCGGGCACGTGCGGCCAGTACTCGGCCATCAGCTCGTACAGGCGACGGCCGTGCAGCGAGATCTCGATCTCGCGGTAGCGGTCGTTGTGGAACTGGTGCAGTTCCTCGTCCGGGTCGGTCCAGTCGATGCTGCCGTCCCGGTCGTTGATGTAGCCGTCCAGGGACACGCCGAAGCCGTAGATCAGTTTCCTCATGACCGGGTAGACCTCCTACGCGCTCGGAACTCATCGGTCCGGCGTGGAGCACTACGTCGCCTCCGGCGAGTAAGACGCCCTGGACTACGTCAAGGACCTGCTGTCCTACCTGCCCAGCAACAACCGGGCCGAGGCCCCGCGGTTCCCGGCCACCGACCCGATCGACGGCGCGATCGAGGACTCGCTCACCGAAGAAGACCTCGCAAGCAGCTGCAGCAGGCCGCCGAAGACGGCGCGGACGTCGATGCGCTGCGGCTCGCGCTCCAGAACGAGTACGAGGACACGCTCGTGAACCCGTACGTCGCCGCCGAGCGCGGCTACGTGGACGCGGGTCATTCCGCCCTCGCACACCCGCGACCAGATCGTCTCCGCCCTGCGACTGCTCGAGCGCAAGATGGTCGCCATGCCCCCGAAGAAGCACGGCGACATTCCGCTCTGACACCCGGATCGCCCACGAGTTGCCGACCAGGGTGTTCCTGGGACCGATGGGCTGGCCGCAGAGTGGCTCGCCCCGGCTCCGTCTTCGTCAACTCGCCGATCTGGCGATGATCACGGGAACGTCGGCCGCGTGCAGGACGGCTTGACCGACGGAGCCGAGCGTCATCCCGGGGAAACCACCGCGACCGTGGCTGCCGACGACGATCAGCTGAGCTTTCTCGCCGACCATGAGAAGCCGCTCTGCGGGTCGGTCCACGGTCACGATGCGGTGCACCGGGACCTCCGGATACTTTTCACCGAATCCGGCGATACTCCGCGAGAGCAGTTCTTCACCCTCCTCCTGCCTCTGTTCGGATGATCCGAAGTGCAGGAAATCCGACCAAGTGTGCACCGCGACGAGTTCGGCACCGCGGAAAGCGGCCTCGTCGAAAGCGATCTCGACGGCGTGCGCGCTGCTGCGTGAGCCGTCGACGCCGACCACCACCGGCCCGTCGGGCGGCGCGATTGTTTCCGGAATCACCGCGACTGGGCATGCGGCGTGCCGCGCCAGTGCGGTGCTCACCGAGCCCAGGAGCCTGCGGTTGACGGTGCCGAGCCCGTGGGTGCCGAGCACGAGCAGTCGCGCGGTCTTCGACCGATCGCGCAGCAGCGGGATCGGAGGCGCGTCCACCAGTTCGGTGGTGATCTCGAGTTCGGCGATCGACGCGGATTCGGACACGGCGGTCGCGCGGGCGGTTTCGAGCGCTTCCAGCCCGCCTCGCCGATAACCGTCGAAGTCGAACTGTTCCAGCTCGAAGCCCGATCCGAATACACCGAGAACGCCGATCGCGTAGACGAGGTGCAGCGGTACGTTGTGCCGGGCAGCGTCGACAGCTGCCCAGCGTAGCGCCGCAAGCGCGACAGGCGAGCCGTCGACGCCGACGAGGACGGGAGGATTGCTGCTGGTAGACATCTGTTCGCCCTTTCCTGCCTCGGCCGGCGCATCCCGGCATCGATGCGACACCAGGGTCGTCCCGATGTCGTCGAGCGGTCTAGGGTCCGATGGCCCCGCGGGAACGTCCGATGACCTTCGTCGAGAGTGTGCTCCGACCGGGCCGTGACCGGCCGAATCTCGGGTTCGCCGAGGGCCGGTTCCGGCCGTTCCCCAGGACACACGATGCCGATACACCGCCGGGCCGATCGTGGTCAGAGGACCTGATATTCGATGACCTTCGGCCCGTCACCTGTGCTGCTGGTTCGCGCGATGCTGAATCACAGCCGACAAAAACGGACAGCACGGCCGAACGGTGATCGACCCTCATGGTTGCCCGCAGCGCTGGACGAATCCGCTGCCGCGAACCAGCCTGCTCGGCGGTGGCGCACCGCCGAGCAGGTTCCGGGCCTGCCGGACGGCTCCCGATGAGAGGGCGAGCGATGCCGCGAACACACCCAGACCCCGAGACACTCCGATCCGCGTTGGCGCTGGCGTCTCGGGCGCCATCGGTGCACAACACCCAGCCGTGGCTGTGGAGGGTCGGACACGAGTCGGTGCATCTGTACGCCGACGACAGCCGGAGACTGCCGCACACCGATCCCGACGGACGCGATCTGCTGCTCAGTTGTGGTGCGGCCTTGCATCATTTCCGAGTCGCCGCTCGTGCGGAGGGTTGGGAGACGATGATCCATCGGCTACCGAATCCGGCCGCGCCCGAACACCTCGCGTCGATCGAGTTCCGTCGCACCACTTGCGGTCCCGAGGACGTCGAGTTGGCCCGCGCCATCAGCAGGCGCGGCACGGATCGCCGCCGCTTCAGCTCGTGGGAGGTACCGGCGGCGCATATCGCGGCCATGATCGACGCCGGACTGGCCACCGGGGTACTCGTGCACGATGTCGACGCCGAACCGGCGCGGACCCAGTTGCTGCGCGCGTTCGAACAAGCGGCCTGGCAACACGCCCGTGACGTCTCCTATGGCGCCGAGTTGGCGCAGTGGAGCGGCAGGCACGCGGCGCCGCAAGGGGTGCCCGCGCGCAACGCGGTGTTGACCGAAGCCGATCCCACGGTGCGTCCCTTCTCGAACCCGGGATTGCCACAGGCTGTGGTGCGCGACATCGATGCCGCCGATCGGATGCTGCTGCTGAGCACCACCAGTGACGACCGATTGTCCCAGCTGCGCGCCGGGGAGGCCGCGAGCGCGGTGCTTTTGACCGCCACGGCACTCGGCCTTGCGACCTGTCCGCTGAGCGAGCCGATGGAGTTGGCCGACACGAGGAGACGCATTCGCGCCGAGGTTCTGGACGACGCCGGATATCCGCAGATCATCATCCGTGCCGGTTACGCGGTCACCAGCGCCGACCCGGTTCCGCCCACGCCACGCCGCCCGCTCGCCGAGGTGGTGCAGCCGCTGGGTTCGCCGGAGACATGATCGGAGGAACCGATCGCCACGGATGCGGCACGTCCGACCTGGGACCGAGGAGAACGCGATGACGGAGCACTCGACGGAAACCGCCGGTCCGATCGACCCGCCGCTCGTGGTGGCTGTCGACGGTTCGGCCACCTCATACCACGCGGCGGCGTGGGCGGCGGCCGACGCCGCCCTGCATCGCGCCCGGCTGCACATCGTCACCTCCGTCCCTGTGCGGCCGGGATACGGTCCGGGGGCCACGCTCACCGAAGCCGATGTGGAGTGGCTGCGCAAGGACGGCGAAAGGGTGCTCACGGAAGCCGCTCGCGTAGCCAGGACGACCGCGGCGGGCGAGGCGCTGACGATCAGCACCGAGTTGACCGTCGCACCGATCATCCCCGACTTGATCGACCGGTCCCGGAGCGCGCGGATGCTGGTCGTCGGCAGCCGCGGCCTCGGTGCGTTCCGGCGTGAGTTGCTCGGGTCGGTGAGTACGGCGATGACCCGGCACGCGCACTGTCCGGTCGCGGTCGTGCGCTCGACGTCGGCGACCGATGCCTTTTCCTCGGGCAAACCCGTTCTGGTGGGGGTGGACGGGACCACCAACAGCGTGCCCGCCGTCGAACTCGCCTTCGATGAGGCATCGCGACGCAAGGTCGGTCTGATCGCGCTGCACGCGTGGAGCGATTCGAGTGGCATCGACCTCGTGCCAGGGTGGGACGCTGTGCGGGAACGCGAGGACGCGTTGCTGGCGGAGAATCTCGCCGGATGCGGCGAACGGTACCCGGATGTCGCCGTGCGACGTGTCCTGGTCCGTGACCGGCCGGTTAGGTCCCTGCTCGATCAATCGGACGAGGCTCAGCTGCTCGTGGTGGGTAGCCATGGCCGCGGTGGGTTCACCGGTATGCTGCTCGGTTCCACCAGCGCGGCGTTGCTGCATTCGGTGGAGTGCCCGATCATCGTCGTGCGTCAGCGGTGACGGGGGTTGTGAGGACGAGCCTCCCGCGTGGCGAGCGCCCGTTCGAGCAGAACTCGCCGCTCGGCGGAGGCGATCGCCCGACGAGCCGCGGGAACGGCATCCGGCGTCACCGATATCGAGGTGATGCCCATTCGTACCAGGTGTTCGGCGAATTCGGGGCGTGTCGAGGGGGCCTGCCCGCACAGCGAGGCCGTGATCTTCAGCCGCCGCGCCGTTTGGACGATCTTGCCGATAGCGTCGAGCACGGCGGGGTCGGATTCGTCGAACAACTCGGCGCATGTGCTGGAGTCACGGTCGACGCCGAGCATCAACTGCGTGAGGTCGTTGCTGCCGATGGAGACGCCGTCGATGCCCAGACCGACGTATTCGGGCAGCCAGTGCACCACCGAGGGGACTTCCGCCATCACCCAGCGGTGCAATCCGCGTTGGTGGCCCAGCGGACTGCCGTCGATGAGGTCGAGGCAGGCCTCCAGTTCCCATCGGGTGCGCACGAACGGGATCATCAGGTGCAGATTCGGCGTCTTCTCGCGGACAAGAGCGAGCGCGGTGAGTTCGAGCGCGAACACCTCCGGTTCGCGGATGTAGCGATAACAGCCGCGGTACCCGATCATCGGATTGCGCTCGTCCGGTTCGTAGACTGCTCCACCGGCGAGATCACGGAATTCGTTGCTGCGTAGATCGGTCGCCCGGTAGATCACCGGCCGGGGGGCGAACGCCATAGCGATCCGGTGCAAGGGCTCCGACAGACGTTCGACGAAAAGTTCCTTCTCACCCCTAGCTATCAGATCCCGGGGATGACGTCCGTCGAGCGCCTGCGTGATCAGCGTTTCCGCGCGCAGCAATCCGACGCCGTCGACGTCGGTGGCCGCGACGCGTTCGGCGGCATCCGGTAGCGCGAGATTGACGTAGATGCGGGTCGCGGTCGGTTCCGTCGCGGCGGTCGGCGCCGACGGGCGAGGTTCGGTCTGTGCCGGCTGCGAGCGCCCCGCCCGAATCTGGCCCGCGGAGCCGTCGACGGTCACGACGGCGCCCTCGGTCAGCGTTGTGGTCGCCGTGCGGGTGCCGACCACGCATGGCACGCCCAGTTCGCGTGCCACGATCGCGGCGTGGCATGTCATTCCGCCGCTGTCGGTGACCAGGGCGGATGCTCGCGAGATGGTGGGCAGCCAGTCGGGGTTGGTCATGGTCGCGACGAGGACCTCGCCGGCGCGCAGTGTCGAGCCCTCCGACGGCGACCGCAGGATGCGTACGGCGCCGCTGGCTCGCCCCGGTGCGGCGGCGAGGCCGCGCAGTAGAACCTCAGCCGTGGCCGCCGCACGCGCCTCGGGCTTTCCCTCGGGTCGCGCGGCCAGCGTGGTGATGGGCCGGGCCTGCACCAGCCACAGGCGCTCGTCGTCGAAGGCCCATTCGACATCCTGCGGGCGGCCCCCGTGCAACTGCTGTACCTGTAGAGCCGTTCGGGTCACCGACATGGCTTCGTCCTCGCTGAGCACTTGGCCCGCCGCTTGGTCGTCGCTCAGCCGGATCCGCTGGTCGCCGTCGGGTCCGGGCACGATGGCGTATTCCTGGTGGCCCGCGCGAGCGGCGATCAGAGTGGGCCCCTTGGCGTCGAGCATGTAGGTGTCGGGCTCGGTGGCGCCGGAGACCACCACCTCGCCTTGCCCGCGCGCCGCCTCGATCACCACGCGATCGCGGCGGCCGGTCGCCGGGTCCGCGGTGAACGCCACGCCCGACCTGCGCGCGGCGACCATGCGCTGCACCACCACCGCGATATCCGGACGCTCGTGCATCTCACGGCGGGCGCGATAGGTGAGTACGCGCGGGGTGAACAGGGATGCCCAGCAGTCGACGACCGCCTCCATGAGCCGGTCGTCACCGTGGATATTGGTGCGCGACAGGTTCATTCCCGCGAAGGAGGCGGTCGCACTGTCCTCGCCGACCGCGGACGAGCGCACCGCGACCGGAACGGATTCGCCGAGCCGGTGGTAGGCGGCCAGCACGGCGTCGCGCACGGCTGCCGCCATCGGGGTCTGGTGCACGAGCTTGCGCATCCGGGCGCACAGGTCGTCGAGTTCCGCGTCGTCGGAGCGAGCGCTCTGCGCGGCGGCTCGCAGCGCCTCGTCGTGCAAGGCGTCGAGTTCGGCGCCGTGCGGTCCGTGGATGATCACCTGCTCGTAACACGATTTGAGGATCACGTACCCCGGCGGCACCGGCAGATGTGCCGCCACCAGCTCACCGAGATTCGCGCCTTTGCCTCCTGCGCGGTCGGCGTCCGCCAGCCGCAGATCGGCGAGGTCGGCCACATAGTCGCCCATAACGGCTCCGATCAATCGGAATATCAACGTGCGTGCGTGGGTCCGGCGACGTGATGCGCGTCCACCACGGCCGCGCAAGCCGGATCACCAGGTGCCATCCGGCTCGGTGGGGGCCGAGTCGCCGGACGCGTTCGTCATGGGGTGATGGTGGTGGAACGGGCCGACGGCAGCCGCAGACTGCGGGCGATGGTGTCGGTCCACGAGCGGACCGCTGCCCAGTCACGCAGATCACCGTAGCGGCCTTTGCCGAGCAGTCGGTAGAGCATGCGGGTCCGTAGGGAGATGCCGTCGCTGTCGTACCGTCCGGCGAACGCGCGGTAGTCGTGCGCCTTGACCGAATCGCGCAGTGCGGCGATCTTCTTCGGGACCAATCGCCCGAGGCGGCTGCCGATCGGGCCGCGCAGTGCCGGGGCGAGGCCGACGCTGAACAGCCACACGTCCTTTTCCACCAACTCGTCCTGGTGGGCGTGCACGTAGTCGGCGACGGAAGGGAGGAGTTTCATGTTGTGCACCGCGCTGCCGAGCACGAGGGTGTCGAAGTTGGACAGCTCGGGCGCGTGGTCGATATCGGCGAGTTCGACGATGGCGTCGCGGCCCGACAGCTCGGTGCCGATGAATTCGGCGATATCGCGGGTCGATCCCTGTTCGGTCGCGTAGACGACAGCGACGTGATGTTTGTCCTGGTCCATGCCGAGAATCTTCCTCGCCGGCGCGGTCTCCGATGAGAGGACTCGTGCCCGCGCCCGGGGGACCATCGTCACCGCCGGTGGCGGCGCAGCAGCCAGCGGCGTAGTTCGTCGGCGCCCCACACGATGAACGGGTAGGGCAGTGTGAAAGCGAGCATGGCAGGGGTCAGGGCGGCCGTGCCGAGCAGGCTCTGCAGCACGGGGACGTAGATGATCGTCGCGGCGAGGGCGAGTTCGAAGGCGATGCCCCACAGCAGCAGGCGATTGGACAGGACGCCGATCGAGCGGAGCGAGGCGCGGTCGGTCCGCGCGGCGAACGCGGTGCCGATCTGACCCGCGACCATGCCGAAGAAGGTCATCGTGGTCGCCTGCTGGTAGGTGTGGTGCAGTGGCGTTCCCGGGCCGGTGGGATCTCCGAGGTGCCAGCCACCCCGCAGCAGCACGAAGAAGAAGCCCCCCATGGCCAGCACCGCCGCGATCACTCCGAGGAACAGCCAGGCGCGCAGCAGCATCGGTGTGCGGATCACCGATTCGCTGCGCTTGCGGGGCGGCCGGCGCATCAGGCCGGGTTCGGCCGCTTCTCGTCCGAGCGCCAGTGCCGGAAGTGTCTCGGTGCCGATGTCGAAGGCCAGCAGTTGCATCACGGTCAGCGGCAGCGGGATCGCGCCACCGGAGAGCGCGAACACCAGCAGTGGTGTCACCTCGGGTGTGGTGTGGGCGAAGATGTAGCAGATGAACTTGCGAATGTTGTCGTAGACCCGCCGACCGGCCTGGATGGCGGCGGTGATGGTGGCGAAGTTGTCGTCGGTGAGCACCATCGTGGCGGCCTCGCGGGCCACGTCGGTACCGGAGCGGCCCATCGCCACCCCGATGTCCGCGCGGCGTAGTGCCGGCGCGTCGTTGACGCCGTCGCCGGTCATGGCGACGACGTGGCCTGCGGCGCGCAGCGCGTCGGCGATGCGCAGTTTGGCCTCGGGTGAGGACCGCGCGAAGACGAGTTCCGCCGGTCCCGCCAGCAACCGGTCGAGGTCGTCCTCGCTCATCCGGTCGAGTTCGGCACCGGTGATCACTGTCGGCGGTCCGCGGGTGATACCGATCTGTCCGGCGACCGCCGCCGCGGTCAATCCGTGGTCGCCGGTGATGACGATGATCCGGATGCCCGCAGTGTGGCACTGCCCTACCGCGTCGGCGACCTCGGGCCGGGGTGGGTCCTCCATCGCAACCAGGCCGAGCAGGACCAGGTCCCGCTCGGCTTGGTCCCGGTCTTGCGGCGCAGCGGGAGCGGCGACATCGCGGTCGGCGACGGCCAGCATCCGCAGCCCCTGCTCGGCGCGGGAATCGACGCGCTCGGCGAGTTGCGCGCGGCGTTGCTCGCTCAGTGATCGGATGCGGCCGTCGGAACCGAGTTCCGCGGTGCACAGCGGCAGCAGCGACTCCGGGGCTCCTTTGACGTGCACGCGCAGCCGACCGGTCTCGTCCGCGTCGACGGTCGACATCCTTTTGCGTATCGGGTCGAAATGGAACAGCCGCTGCCGGGAGCGCTCTCGTAGTTCGATGAGGACCTGCTCGCCCAGTGCTGACGCCGCGGCCAGCAGTGCAAGTTCGGTGGGATCACCGACGAGGGATCCGGTTTCGGTGCGACGCGCATTGTTGCAGGCGAGCATCGCTTCGGTCACCCGGGCCAAGGTGGGGTCGCGCTTTCCGGAGGTGGCCTCAGGGGTGTGGGACCCGGTCGCGGTATCGATCACGACGACGCGCATGCGGTTCTCGGTGAGGGTGCCGGTCTTGTCGGTGCAGATCACGTCGGTGGAGCCGAGGGTTTCCACAGCGCTGAGGCGCTTGACCACCGCCCCGCGGCGGGCCAGGTCGCGCACGCCGATCGCCAACGCGAGGGTGATCACCGGTAGCAGACCCTCCGGGACGTTACCCACCAAGAGCCCCACGGCGAAGACCACGGAATTGACCGGGGACAGTCCGGCGCCGAGCATCGCGACCGGAATGAACGCCGCGGCGAGCAGCACGGAGATCAGCGCGATCAACCAGGCCACGCGGCGCACCTGAAGTTCCAGAGGGCTCTCGTCGCGTTCGACGCGTTCGGACAACGCCGCGATGCGTCCGAGTTCGGTGTGCATGCCCGTGGCGAAGACGATCGCGCGAGCTTCACCCTCGGTGCACGAGGTGCCGCTGAAGACCAGTTCACGGGCCTGCGCCAGCGGAACTCCGGCGTCGACGGCGTCGGCGCTGCGGTAGGCCGGCACCGATTCCCCGGTCAGCTCGGACAGATCCAGCTCGATGCCGCCGTCGAGCAGCCGTGCGTCCGCACAGATCCGGTCACCTTCCGCGATGACCAGGACATCGCCGGGTACGACACCGATCGCCCCCACCTCGGCGACCTGCCCGTCCCGCACGACCTTCGCTCGCGGCGGCAGAAAGGCGGCCAGCGCCTCCACCGCCTGCTCGGCGTGCCGCTCCTGCGCGAACGCGAAGCCCGCGTTGATCATGATGACGACCACGATCGCGATCGCGACCGGGACGATGCCGACCGCCGCCGCGAGCACGGCCGCCGCCCACAGCAACAGCGCCAGCGGGTGGGTGAACTGGCGTGCCAGCTCACGCAGCGGGCTTCGGCGGCCGCGTCGCCGCAGGATGTTGGGCCCATAATGGATCAGTCGCCGTTCGGCCTCGCGCGTGGTTAGGCCGCGGCGGCTGCCACGCAGATCGCGAAGCAGCAGATCGATCCGCTCGGTGGGATCGATCCGCAGACCGGTCTCCGCTTCGACCAGGCCGGTCACCGCGACGCCGCCACGTATTTCATCGAAGCCACCTCTCGAGCGTGCGCTTCGCGGTGGTCACCGGACCCACTAGACACCGGTCGTTCGGGGTGTGTACGACAACCGGGCTACGCCCGCGGCTTCCGATGCGTGCTCGCTGCCGAGTCGGAGCACGGTGGCGAAGCCTTCGGCGAGACACTCGGTCAGCGTTTCGGTGTCGGGGACGGCCGCGGTGTCGGCGTTGACTCCGATGTTGCAGGTTCCCGCGTGCGAGGTCAGCGTCACGTTGACGGCGGTCCCGATGGTGGGGCCGAAGGAGTACATGCGATCGATGCGCGCCCCGGCGATGTAGAGCGGCACCGGGGAGCCGGGGACGTTGGAGGCGACGAAGTCCACGTGTTTGAGCATCTCGGTGAGCACCCTCGCGGGCAGTCGGTTCAGCGTGGCCGCGACGACACCGGACAACGGAATCGCCGGTTCCCGCCGCCAACCCGAAACCGCGGAGTCGACGGCACGCATGAGGTCAGCGGTCGCGGCGATGCCGGCCGGCAAGGCGAAACGAGCGAGGGTGATGCGGTTGCCGCCGAGCGGCTCGCCGGGGGTGCGCAGACTGATCGGCATCGTGACCCGCAGCTGGTCGAGCGTAGCCCCGTGCCTGGCGTGATATGTGCGCAATCCAATTATCACGGCGGTCAGGAAGGCGTCGTTCAAGGTGCAGCCCGCGGCACGCGCCGCGCCGCGCAGTCCTTCGAGGGGCACGTCGAGCACCGAGACCCGCCGACCGAGACCCCGCCTGGTCATCACAGGTGACAGCGTCGTGGTGATCGGCCGCGCCAAGCGGACGAGCGAACCAGCCAGAGCGGCGCCGTCGCGCACCGCCCGGACCGGATCGCGCAGCACTCGCCGTACCGTCGGCGGTGTCGAACGAACGCCGCTCACAACGAGTTCCGAGCCGACGGCGAAGTTCCACGCCATGATGTCGCGCAGCGTGTTCGGGTAGTCGGCCTTCGGCTCCGGCGGATGACCATGGTCGGTGCCCATACGATCGAAGTCGAGCAGAGCCGTGGCGATCTGGATGCCGCCGATGCCATCGGTGAGACTATGGTGCACCGTCAGCACCAAGGCGCATCGCGTGCCGTCCAAACCGCAGAGCACCGTCGCGCGCCACAGCGGGCGGGCCTGGTCGAACCCGGTCATGGCCTCGGTTCGCGCGAATTCGAGCACCGCGCTCATGTCCGCCGGTTCCGGTAACACGGATCGTCGCACGTGCCAGGACAGATCGAAATCCAGGTCGAGCGCCCACCGTGGCGGGGCGAGGCCGAGCGGCGCGGCGACGAGCAGGTGTCGCAGCCTGGGGACGATCCGGGTGCCGAGGTCGATCGTCCGCAGCAGGCGGTCTTGATTCGGCTCGGTGTCGAGCACCAGCACCGAGACGATCGTCGAGCGCAGGACCGGATCGCGCTCCATGTTCCAGGAGAACAGATCCGACTGTGACATGTGGGTGTGCTGGGGCGAGAGCCGCGCGGCGAAGATGCTGCGCATTGTCGCCGGACCAGCGGACTCCGCGGTATCCATAACACTCAGTCTGCTGGATACGGTTCGGTCGGCGGACGGTGACGAAGACCCTTATGTGAAGGTCCTTTGTCCTCCGCCGGCGCGCAGCTGGGCCGCCACGGGGTTCACCATCCGGCAAGCAGGCGCCTGCTGCTGAATTCGCTCACCTACGGCTGACAGCGACCGGGGCCGGATATGGCGCGCCGCGCCAGGCGTTGAGCGCCAAGGCGACCGAGTGCTCGATCGCTCGGGTGGTGTCGAGCTCGATGGCCTCGGGCCACGGCGTTGCCTCAGCCGCTAGGGCATCCGCTATAGCGGGAGTCGCGTCCGAGTCACCTCGGGGCCTGGCGTGGAGTCGTTCGGCGGCGATGGCGCGTGGACAGGCGCACCGCAGCGATACCAGATCGCTGCGTGTCTCGTCGGCCACAGCGGCGGCGCGGGTGCGCTGGTCGGCGTCGGTCCAGCTGGCGTCGAGGACGACCGAGACGCCGTGCTCGAGCAGGTCTCTGGCCCGCGCCAGCATACGCGTGTACACCACTTCCTTCGCCGTGCGTCGATAGGCACCCGCGCCGAATGCACCCGCGGCGCCCTCGATGGCTCCCGTGGCGCGCAGACCGGCGCGGACGCTGTCGCTGGAGATCGCGACGGCGCCGGTCGCCGCTGACAAACGGGCCGCCACGGTGGACTTCCCGGTGCCGGGCAGGCCGCCGACCAGCGCGAGACGCACGGCACCCTGTTCCAGGTGCTCCACGGCGAGTGCGAGATGCCGCCCGGCGCGTGCCGCGGCTTCCGGATCGCCTTGCTCGGCGCGGATGCTGTCGGTCTTCGCTCGGACCGTCGCCCGGTAGGCGATGTAATGATGCCGAAGCGATGGCGGAGGCGAATCGCCCGCCGCGCGCAGGTATTCGTTCAAGAACAAGGTGGATTCTTCCGTATGCCCGAGGAATTCCAGGTCCATCGCGAGGAACGCGGCGTCGTCGAGGCCGTCGAGGCAGCGCAACTCGTCGTCGAAATCGAGGCAGTCGAGGATGCGGAAGCCGTCGGGCAGGACGAAGATGTCTTCCGCGAGCAGATCGCCGTGGCCGTCGACGACGCGGCCCTCGGCGATGCGCTGCGCCAGCAAGGGGGTGCGGCCGTCGATGAAGCGCATCGCCAAGTGCTCGGTGCAGGGGAGGAGTGCTGGATCGCTCGCCGCTGGAGGGCGTTCGCGCAGGGGCCGCAACAGCGTGTCCCAGCGTCGTCGCAGCCGCGCCGGTGTGCCCGCGCGGTCGATGTCCGCGCCGCGCCGCGCCGCCGCGTGGAAACGCGCGACAGTCTCCGCCAGCGCGGACAGACCGGGTGCCGGCCGGGCGGAGTCGGTGAGCATGGTGGACAAGCGCAGTGCGTCCGGCATCCGGCGCATCACGATGACGGGTTCCGGGGCGCCGCCTTCGGGGTCGGTCAGGTGGGCCAAGCCGAGATAGACGTCGGGTGCCAGGCGCTGATTCAACTCGACCTCGCGAACGCAGGCTCGCTCGCGCTTCTCGGGCGTGCCGAAATCGAGGAAGTCCGTGACGACCGGCTTCTTGGCCTTGTAGGCGCGGTCTCCGCACAGCACCACAAGCCCGGTATGCGTCTCGCGCAGCTGCGCGAAGGATTCGTGGGTGGCGTGGAGGGCGGTGCGCAGGGCCGAGGCATCGAGCATGACGACTCCCTCTGGTAGACGAGTTGATCTACAGGGTGGCCGGGGCCGGCCTGCGCTGCCTAGGGTCCAATGGCCTGCCCCGCCCTGGCATACCGTGCCGTGCGATGTCGTCTGTGAGCGCCGGGCGCGAAGGTCGTTCGTCCGATCAGGCCGGGACCATCTCCCCTACGATCGTCGACCCGTGGACCTGCCGTGATCCGCCGCAGGGGGACAGACTGGAGTCACATTGCCCGAGCCGGAGCGGCGCCTTCCGTAGCTCACGGCGGCCGGGCGTAGCACCGGCACGAGATGATCGGAGAGTTCATGCCGCGTCTGCCTGACCACGCGGATGCACCGGCCGCCGCTGCGACGCCCGACGGCGAATCGCGTGCCGCGCGTCGCCGGATGGTCGGTGCGCTCGTGTTGGTCTGCGTGATAGCTGTGCTGGTCACCGCAGGCCTCGCGATATATCTGTCGAGCGCGCAGGTCGCTGAACTGATGTGGCTGGTGGCCACGGTGGCCGCGCTCGTTCCCGCGACCGCATGGGTGCTGTCGGATCTCCTGAAACGGCGCTACGGCGCGGACCTGCTCGCCTTGGTGGCGTTGGTCGGCGCGGTGGTCGTCGGTGAGTACTTCGCCGGTGCTCTGATCGCGCTCATGGTGGCCACGGGGCAGGTGCTGGAGGCGTACGCGGGCCGCCGCGCCGGACGCGACCTGTCCGCCTTGTTGCGCCGAGCCCCGGCCCAGGCGCATCGCCGTCGCCGCGACGGCATCGAGACCATCGCCGCGACAGCGATTTCGCCCGGGGATCTCGTGGTGGTACTGCCCGGTGAGACGGTGCCGGTCGACGGCGTCCTCAGCACCGCGGGAGTCTTCGACGAATCGGCGCTGACGGGGGAGTCGGTACCCGTGGTCCGACGGGCGAATACCGAGGTGCGCAGCGGTGTGGTCAACGCGGGCACAGCCGTGGACATCCGAGCCGCTGCGACGGTCGAGGCCAGCACCTATGCCGGCATCGTGACACTGGCGCGACAGGCCGCCGCTGCGGCAGCTCCTACCGTGCGGCTCGCCGATCGCGTCGCGGTGTGGTTTCTACCGCTGGCTCTCGCGGTCGCGGGCGCCGCCTGGCTGTTCACGGGGGATCCGGTACGGGCGGTCGCGGTGGTCGTCACGGCGACCCCTTGTCCGCTGCTGCTGGCGGTGCCGGTCGCGATCACGGCCGGGATGTCGCGGACAGCGCGGGCCGGTGTGGTGGTGAAAGACGGTGCGGCGTTGGAGACTCTGGGGCAGGCGCGATGCCTGGCGATGGACAAGACCGGCACCGTGACCGTCGGACGGCCGGAGGTGCTCGACATCGTCACCGCGCCCGGCGTCCGCGCCGAGCAGGTGCTACGCCAGGCAGCGGCGGTGGAAGAGTTCTCGCCGCATGTGCTCGCGCGTGCGGTGGTCGCCGCGGCGGCGGAACGCGGTATAGAGCGGGCGGTCGCGCAAGGGGTGTCGGAAGAACCGGGGCAGGGGGCGAGCGGGACGGTCGAGGGCCGCGAGGTGCGGGTCGGCCGGCTTCCGGCGCAGGCGCAGCCGGCGCCGTGGGCACTGGCGGCGATGCGGCGGGCGCGGCTGGATCTGGCCGCCGTGGTGTGGGTGTGCGTCGATCAACAGCCGATGGCCGCGCTGATGGTGCGCGACCGCATTCGCGTCGACGCGGAGCGAACGATGCGCAGACTGCGCTCGGCGGGTCTTCGACGACTGCTCATGCTCACCGGCGACCGAGTGGACAACGCGGCCGAGGTCGCTCACCTGCTCGGTCTCACCGAAGTCGTCGCGGACGCCGACCCCGCCGACAAGATCGCGGCCATCGGGGCCGAACGCCACAACGGTGTGACGGTGATGGTCGGCGACGGAGTGAACGACGCGCCCGCGCTGGCGGCCGCCGACGTCGGCGTCGCCCTCGGCTCGCGCGGGTCGACGGCGGCGGTGCAGGCCGCCGACGCGGTGATCGTGGACGACCGCATCGACCGGCTCGCCGACGCGGTGGAGATCGCTCAGCGATCACATCGTTTGGCGGTACAGAGCGCGACGGCCGGGATGGCGATGTCACTGGCGGCGATGATCGCCGCGGCGTTCGGACTGCTGATGCCCGCGGCAGGCGCGCTCTTGCAGGAGGGCATCGATGTCGCGGTGATCCTGAACGCGTTACGCGCTCTGCGGGTACATCGCGGTCGGCCGACCGCGGCGATCGAGCCGTTGGTCACCCGTTTCGCGCGTGAGCACGGCAGACTGCGGGCCGCACGCGCGTCCGTGCGGCAGGCCGCCGACGCACTGTCGAGCGGTCCAGGGCCGACCGCCGACGCCGCGGTCCGCCGCGCGTTCGAACTCCTGGTGGACGACATACTGCCGCATGAGCACGCCGAGGAATCGGAACTGTATCCAGCGTTGACCGGCTATCTGCGCGATCCGGAGGCGATGGTGACCATGAGTAGGGAGCACACCGAGATCGAACGCCTCATCCGGCGCATCGGCCGTCATCTCGACGACGCGCCACAAGGAATCCGCGCGGACCAGATCGATGATCTGCGTGCCACGCTCTATGGATTGGACGCCGTACTCACCCTGCATTTCGCGCAGGAAGACGAAGCTCTGTTCACTCTGGCGCCCTCGGTCGACAATCCGGTGCCGAGTTCGGCCTGATGACCTAGGTCCCAGCGTCCGAAGGGCGGTCGACTCTGCTCCGGTCGTCGATGAGTGCGCAGAGTATTCGGTACCGGGCCGCGACGAGTAACCCGACGGCAGGCGTCCGGGACGGGATCGAATCGTCGGGAATGGGAATGGGGCGGCAGCGAGGAGGCTTCGGTGAGCCGGATCGTGACATTGACGATGAACCCAGCGATCGATCTCGCGACACGGGTGGACAAGGTGGTACCGACGGACAAGATGCGTTGCGCGACACCGCGTTACGACCCGGGTGGCGGCGGCATCAACGTCGCGCGTACCGTGGCGGAACTCGGTGTCGAGGTGAGAGCGGTGTTCCCCACCGGCGGCCCGCACGGCCGACTGCTGGAACAGCTGGTGCGCGACACCGGAGTGCCGCCGGTACCGGTGCAGATAGCCGAATCCACCCGGGAGAGTCTCTCGGTCACCGAGACCGCCGGCGGCGAGCAGTATCGGTTCGTCTTTCCCGGCCCTCGGCTCACCGATCCGGAACAGCACCGCTGCCTGGCCGCAGTCGAACGTGCGGCGCTCGGCGCGGACTATCTCGTGGCCAGCGGCACCCTCCCGCCGGGCGCTTCCGCGGACTTCTACCAGATCCTCACCGATCTCGTCGCCGACCTCGGTGTGCGGATGGTGCTGGATACCTCAGGCAACGCGTTGCGCAGCGTGCGCCGCGGTGTCCACCTGATCAAGCCGAGCGTGCGGGAACTCGGCGACTACGCCGGGCATCCGTTGAGCGACCGCGCCGAACAGTTGGCGCAGGCCCGCAGCCTCATCACCGCCGGAATGACGGAGATGGTGCTGCTGTCCCTCGGCGCCGCGGGCGCGCTTGTGGTGACTCGGGAATCGCACGAATGGTTCGCGCCGATCCAGGCGCGGGTGCGCAGCGGTATCGGGGCCGGCGATGCGATGGTCGGGGGCGTCGTGGTGGGCCTGGCTCGGGGGTACGAGTTGTCCGAGGCGGTGCGTCTGGGCATCGCCGCCGCCACCGCGGCGCTCGCCACCACCGGTACCGGGCCCGGCCGCCACGAGCACATCGCGCAGCTGTACCGACAACAACCGCGCGACAGCGATCACGCAGCCGACGTCGACGACGTGGCCCGGCCTGGAGCTACCCAGTTGCGGGAGGGGTCGCCGCGATGACCGGGTCTGCGATATCCATCGCCGGCCTGAGGAAATCGTTCGGTCCCGCAACGGCGCTGGACGGACTGGATCTGACCGTGGGCACCGGTGAGATCCATGGCTTCCTGGGGCCGAACGGTTCGGGCAAGACGACGACGATCCGTATTCTTCTCGGCCTGCTGCGTGCGGATTCCGGGACGGTGCGGCTGCTCGGCGGTGATGCGTGGTCGGACGCGGTCGGCCTGCACGCGCGATTGGCTTACGTGCCCGGTGAAGTCCTCCTCTGGCCCGGAATCACCGGCGGCGAGGTCATCGACTTGATGGGCCGGCTGCGCGGCGGCATCGACCAGCGCCGCCGCGCCGAATTGCTGGAGCGCTTCGATCTCGATCCGCACCAGAAGGCGCGTGCCTACTCGAAGGGCAACCGGCAGAAGGTCGCGCTCGTCGCGGCGCTGGCGTCGGACGCGGAACTGCTGTTGCTCGATGAACCGACCGTTGGGCTCGATCCACTCAAAGAAGCCGAATTCCAGTGCTGTATCGCGGAATCCAAGAACGAGGGCAGGACCGTCCTGCTGTCCAGTCACATCCTGTCCGAGGTGGAGGCACTGTGCGATCGGGTGAGCATCATCCGGCGTGGGCGCACCGTGGAGAGCGGCACCCTGTCCGAGCTGCGGCATCTGACTCGCACCACGATCACCGTCGAGACCATCCGGCCTTTGACGGCTCTGGACGCGGTGACGGGCGTGCACGACCTCGTCCGCGACGGTACTCGGGCCAGGTTCGACGTCGATACCGCGCACCTCGACGCCGTGACGCGCGTACTCGCCGATCTCGGCGTGCGCAGCCTCACCAGCACGCCGCCCACACTCGAGGACATCTTCCTGCGCCACTACGGCGCCGCTTCGGCCCCTGCAGGGCAGGAGAACCGGTGAGCTCGACTTTGATTTCGCGACCGATACCGCGAGGAGAGCTTGCCGGGACAGGTACGCTGCTGCGCTTCGCGCTATGGCGCGAGCGGTTCTCGCTACCGTGCTGGCTGCTCGGCGCCGCCGCGCTGCTCGCCTTCCAGTCGGTCGGTAGTCAGCGCTTCTATGACACACCGCGGAAACTCGCGCAGCTGCGCGAGACGGTGAGCGCCAGCGCGGCTGCCGTCGCTATGGGCGGACCCACGCGATTGCTGACGACCATCGGCGGAGAGATCGTGTTCGAGATACTCGCGTATCTGGCGGTCGTGGTCGCGTTGATGAACATGTTCCTGGTCGGCAGGCATACTCGCTCGGACGAGGAGACCGGGCGAGCGGAACTGCTCCGCTCGGCGCGGGTGGGGCGCCGGGCGCCCGCCGTCGCCGCGCTGACACTGGCGGGGCTGGCCGATATCGCCGTCGTTCTGGTCCTCTTCGCCGCCGCCGTCGCAACCGGGCTTCCGGCGGGCGGCTCGCTGCTGCTGGGCGTGGTCACCGGTGGCGTGGGTGTCACGTTCGCCGCTGTCACCGCCGTCGCCGCGCAGATCTTCGAGAATCCGCGCAGCGTCTACGGGGCGGTCGGGCTGGCTGTGGCGGCCGCCTACGTGGCGCGGGCGATCGGCGATGTGGGCAGCGGAGCAGTCGCCTGGTTATCGCCGATCGGGTGGGCCCAGCGCAGCTACCCCTACGCCGGCGACCGCTGGTGGACGGTGCTGTTGTTCGCCGCCGCGTCTGTCGCGCTGACCGCTTCGGCGTTGGCTCTGCTGGACCGACGCGACTTCGGCGCCGGGCTCCTTCCCTACGGCACAGGGCGCGCGACGGCGTCTTGGGCGTTGGGCTCGCCGCTGGGTCTGGCCTGGCGATTGCAGCGCGGTTCGCTGGCCGGATGGGCCCTGGGCGTATTCGCGCTGGGGGCCGCCTACGGCTCGTTCACCGAGAGCATCGAGGACTATCTCGCCGACAACCCCGAGATCGCCGCCTACCTTCCCGGCGGTGCGGCCGACGCGGTGAATTCGTATCTGTCCCTGACGGTGTCGATCGTCGCGCTGCTCACTGCCGCGTTCGGCGTCGCCAGTGTGCTGCGCGCGCGTGGGGAGGAGATCGCGGGACGAGCCGAGTCGCTGCTGGCCGCTCCGGTCAGCCGGTATCGCTGGCTGGCGAGCCATCTCGCCATCGCTTTGGGGGGCGGCGCACTCATACTGGCCGTCGGCGGTTTCGCCGTCGGTCTGACCTATGGGTTGACGATCTCCGATTTCGGGCAGGCGCTGCGCATGTCCGGTGTGGCGCTGGTGTACCTACCAGCGGTCTGGTCGGTGATCGCGGTTGCGGTGCTGGGCGTCGGCTGGGCTCCGAGAGCGGCTGTAGCGGTGGCCTGGGCCGCCTTCGCCTACTGCGCCGTCGCCTTGCTCTTCACGGCCGCTTTCGATCTGCCCGACTGGTTCGACGACGCCTCGCCGTTCACCCATCTTCCGAAAGCCCCGCTGCTCCCCGTCACCGCCACGCCCATAGTCGTGATCCTCCTGACCGCTTCGGCCGGGCTGCTGATCGCTGTCGCCGGTTTCCGGCGCCGCGACGTCGGGTATTGACCCGGCCTCCATTCACTGCGAACACGTGATCGCTACTCGGCAACGCCGGCTGTACCCAGGGCATCGGACGAGAAACCTCGGGGTCGAATTCAAGGCGTGCGCATGGCGCACGGTGCCCAGCGACGACATTGGTCCAACGGGATGGGATGGAGCACGGCGGTGGATGAACTCGATCCGGTTATCGGGCGGGTTCGGGCATTTCCAGGATCTCACTGAGCGGTCGGCGCGCAGTCGCCGGAGCGTTCGGCTGCGATTCGGGTGCGATACCGACGCGGACCAACACCTGGGGCAGGCCGGAGTGTCCGGTCAACTCCCGGACCACGGCACGGCTGCTCGGCACTTCGGTCAGGTGGGTCAACGGGCAGGTCGCGAAGCCGGCGAGCGTGCATTCCAGTAACACGGTCGACAGCACCTCACCGCAGCGAACCAGGTCCGCGGGTGTGTCGCCGTCGGTGGAAAGCACCAGGATCCTCGAATGGTCCTCGGTGATCTCGCCGCGCCGGTCGCCGGTGGTGGTGGTCGGGAACTCACGCCCCACGCCGACTCGCTGCCGTTCCTCCTGGGAGATCAGCGCGTCGCTGGGCACACCGGCGTCGCCGATCGTGTGCCCGGTCCACCATTGCAATTCGGCGTGGTATCCGGCGTCGTAGCGGCGGAGCGCGGCGCTCATCTCCGAGGCGCGGGCGAGATCGGGGCGGCAGTCGTCACCCAGCACGTCGAGTGTGGCGTCGGAGGGATCGAAGGTCGAGCGTAGAACGGTTTCGAAGTCGGGCCATCCGACAGGCGCCTGCAACGGCAGCCGGTCGGTGTGTCGTCGCAGGATGGCGTGGGCGCGAGCACGGTCGCCGTCAGTGATGATGGGAGCCGGTTGGAAGGTGATGTTGGCCAGGTGTTGGCGGCGGTTCGGATCGGGGAAGCGGGCAACGTGAACGCGCCAGCCCGCCGCGGCCATCGCCGCGCGCAGATGATCCAGAGCGATTCCACAGCTGATCAGCATTTGCCTGCCGGAGGTGTCCGTCGCCGGAAGCATGCGTTCGGGTACCGCGAACAGACGCAAGGTTCGGCCGTCGAATGTCCAGTGCCAGGGTTGGCTGTTGTGCAGCGACGGCGCCCGCCCGGCCAGCGATACGGCCTTCTCGATGGTTTCCCCGGACGGTGGCACGTTCATACCGCCACGGTAGGGATCGAGAGGTGGCGTCCGGAGGAGTCGTAGGTCCCGAATCTCGTCGCAGGTGGTCCCCGGTCGGTCGAGTGCCATGGGACCTCGGCCCCTAGACGGGAGGGTTCGGTGCGTCCAGGCTGGATGCGTGGGAAAAGGTGCCACGGCGGACCCGCCGATCGACGCACGCAGGCACGACGCGGTGATCTTCGATATGGACGGGGTGGTCACCGATAGCGCATCGATGCACGCCGCGGCTTGGACGGAATTGTTCGATTCCTTCCTGAACCAACGCCCCGCGGGCGCCGGACAGGACCGCTCACCGTTCACCGAGGACGACTATCTACGCTTCGTGGACGGCAAACCGCGTTATCGGGGTGTCGCCGATTTCCTCGCCGCACGTGGAATCGCACTGCCCTGGGGAAGACCCTCCGATCCGGAAACGGCTGAGACGGTATGCGGGCTGGGCAACCGGAAAGATCACCTTTTTCTGGCGCAAGTCGCGCGGGAGGGAGTACGGGTATTCGAATCGACCGTCACACTGGTGCGGCGCCTCGGCGACGCGGGCATTCGTACCGGGGTGTTCTCCGCCAGTCGTAACTGCGCCGAAGTGCTCACGGCAGCCGGCGTCGCCGACTTGTTCACCGTGCGAGTGGACGGCATCGATGCCGAGAAGCTGGGCCTGCCGGGGAAGCCCGATCCGTCGATGCTGCTCGAGGCAGCCAGGCGGCTCGGTGCCGAACCGGACCGGACGGTGGTCGTCGAGGACGCCGAGGCGGGGGTGGCAGCCGGCCGCAGTGGAGGTTTCGCACTGGTTGTCGGCCTCGACCGGCACGCGGGCGTCGATCGTCTCCTGGCGCATGGGGCGGACTTCGTCGTCGCCGACCTGGCGCAGGTGCGGTTGCGTGGCGGCTTCCGGCGGATATCGGAAATCCCCGACGCCATGGCGTACTGGTCGCGCATCGTGGATCTGCTGGGTGGCGAGAAGCCGGCCGTCCTACTGGACTTCGATGGCACGGTGGCCGAGATCGTCACCGATCCCGCCGCCGCCGAACCCGTCGACGGCGTGGCCGCGGCGCTGACGACGCTTGCCACGCAGTGCCCGGTCGCGGTCATCAGCGGCCGTGATCTGGACGACCTGCGCGACCGCGTCGGTGTCGACGGCATCTGGTATGCCGGTAGCCACGGTTTCGAACTGATGGCCCCCGACGGTACCCGGCATGTCCACGACGCCATGCCGGGAGCGGAGCGGGCCCTCGCCGAAGCCGCGGGTGAACTACGCCGGAGATCGGCCGACATCACGGGAGCGCTGGTCGAGCACAAGCGCTTCGCGGTCGCGGTTCATCACCGCAATGTGGCGACCGAGAACGTCGGGCGGGTGATCGCCGCGGTACACGAGGCCGGGCACGCGGCGGGCCTGCGTGTGACGCACGGCCGTCGGGTCACCGAATTGCGACCGGATGTGGACTGGGACAAGGGCAGCGCGTTGCGGTGGATCCTCGATCGTCTCACCGTCCCGGTGTTGCCGATCTATCTCGGCGACGACCTGACCGACGAGGACGCCTTCGATGCCGTCGAGGCCGACGGCATCGCCATCGTGGTGCGCGCCGAAGAGACCGGCGACCGGCACACCGCTGCCCGCTACTCGGTCGGCGGACCACAACAGGTGCGCGCTTTTCTCGAACGGCTGGCGGAATTGTCGCGGGCCGAACCGGATGCCGTCGTGCCGGAGTCGTGGACGCTCACCTTCGACGGGTACGACGCGACCGAGGAGAAGTTGCGCGAGGCGCTGTGCACGCTCGGAAACGGCTACTTCGCCACCCGTGGGGCTGCGCCGGAAACCGTCGCGGGGGCGGTCCACTATCCGGGTACTTATGTCGCCGGGGTGTACAACCGGCTCTCCGACGAGATCGCCGGGCACGTCATCGACAACGAGAGTCTGGTGAATCTGCCGAACTGGCTTCCGGTGACCTTTCAGATCGATGGCGGCGACTGGTTCGACCTCGATACCGCCGAATTGGTGTCATACCGCCAGGAACTGGATCTGCGCCGCGCCGAACTGGTACGCCGGTTCCGCTTTCGCGACGTCTCGGGGCGGATCACCGTGGTATCGCAACGCCGCTTCGTCGCCATGCACTGCCCGCATCTGGGGGCCTTGGAAGTGACGATCACCCCCGAGAATTGGTCGGGCACCGTTCGAATCCGCTCGGCGATCGAAGGAAGGGTACGCAATCATCTGGTGCAGCGTTACAGCGCCCTCTCCGGCACGCACCTGACCGTCGAGGACGCGGTAGCCCTGTCCGGCGATTCGGTGCTGCTCGCGGTGCGGACCAACTCATCCGCCATACCGGTGGCGATCGCGACGCGCAGCACGCTGCGACGCGGCGGGGAACCGGCCTGCGTTGCGAGGGAACTGATCGATCGAGACGGATCAATCGGTCACGAGTACACCGTCGACATCGCAGCCGGCGAGCCGGTGACGGTGGAGAAGATCGTGGCGGTGTTCACCGGCCGCGACAACGCGGCCGCGGGTCCCGAGGAAGAAGCTGCCCGGACGATCACCGGCACAGGCGGTTACGCGGATCTGTTCGAGGGCCATGTCGTGGCGTGGGAGCACTTGTGGGCGCGGCTGCGCATCGATCTGGACGGTGCGCGAGACGCGACGCGGACCGTGCGTCTGCACTTGCTGCATCTGGCGCAGACGCTGTCGCCGAACACGACGGACATGGATGTGGGTGTGCCCGCGCGCGGCTTGCACGGCGAGGCGTATCGCGGGCACGTGTTCTGGGACGAGCTGTTCGTCTTCCCGGTGTTGAATCCGCGCTTCCCCGGTTTGACCCGCTCCCTGTTGCGCTACCGCTATCGCCGCCTGCCCGAGGCCCGGCGGGCAGCCGCGGAAGCGGGGCTGGTAGGTGCGATGTTTCCGTGGCAGTCCGGCAGCGACGGCCGCGAGGAGAGCCAGCGGCTGCACTTGAATCCGCTGTCCGGCGCGTGGAATCCGGATCCGAGCCGCCGCGCCCACCACATCGGTATCGCGATCGCCTACAACGTCTGGCAGTACTACCAAGCCACCGCAGACGGTGAGTTCCTCGTCGAGTGCGGCGCGGAGCTACTGGTGGAGATCGCCCGTTTCTGGTCCAGCCTGGCCGCCTACGACGCCGGGCGCGACCGCTACACCATCCGCGGCGTGATCGGCCCCGACGAGTTTCATTCCGGCTATCCGGACGCGCCCGAGGCCGGTATCGACAACAACGCCTACACCAACGTGATGGCGGCTTGGGTGATCCTGCGCGCGATCGACGCGCTCGCCCTGCTGGCTCCGCGCGAGCGGTCGGAGTTGCTGGAGAAGTTGTCGGTGCAGCCGTCGGAAGCGGAGCACTGGCCGGTCGTGGCTCGGCGGATGTATGTGCCGTTCCATGACGGAGTGATCAGCCAGTTCGAGGGATACGAGCGACTGGCCGAGCTGGATTGGGACCACTACCGGCGGCGCTACGGGAACATCCAGCGGCTGGACCGGATACTCGACGCCGAGGGCGACGACGTCAACCGCTACCGGGCCGCCAAACAGGCGGATGTGCTGATGCTTTTCTACTTGCTGTCCGCCGACGAACTCCGAGAACTGCTGGCCCATCTCGGATACGACCTGCCCGGCGAGATGATCCCGCGGACCATCGACTACTACCTGTCGCGCACGTCGCACGGCTCGACACTCAGCGCGCTGGTGCACGCGTGGGTGCTGGCGCGGGCCAACCGGGATCGCGCCGTGGAGTTCTTCGATCAGGTGCTCGGCTCCGACGTCGCCGATATCCAGGGCGGCACCACCGCGGAGGGAATTCACCTCGCGGCGATGGCGGGCAGCGTCGACTTGCTGCAACGGTGCTTCACCGGCATGGAGCTGCGCCGCGACCGGCTGGTGTTCTGCCCTTACTGGCCGGAGTCCCTCGGCGCCCTGTGTTTCCCGGTGATCTATCGCGGTCATCGGCTGACCGTCCGGGTCAGCGGTGAAGGCGTCGAGATCAGCTCCGATCCCGGCCCGTCACCGCCTATCGAGATCACTTGCCGGGATCAGACCACACGCCTGACGCCAGGGGAGACGGTCCGGCTGATGGACTCGGTACCCGGACTCGCGGGGTGAATAGTCGGGATGGTCACCGCGAACACTGAATCGCATCGACACACCGTCAGGTGTGGTGCATCCTTCGGTCGAGTTCGGTGTGGGCGATTCGGGCCGCCCACACCCGAGCGCGGTCCAGCTCGCCCGGTATGAGCGGGCCGGTCGTATCGGCGACGAGGAAATCCACCGGCTGATCGGCGAGCGAATAGCCCAAGCGGGACAGTCGTTTCCCGATACCGCGTGCGGCCGAGCCCGCCAGCCAGGGCGGTTCGGCGATTTTCGTGCCGAAAGCCAGCGCGCGGTGGCCGGCCGATACCGGCAGTGCGGCCGCGAGCCATTCCCGGACACCGATGGCGGTCGCGACCGGAGCATTGGTGAGCTTGGCGGCGTCGCGGCGGGTCTGCGGGCGGCTGAGCCCGAACGCGTGAGTAGGGCCGCCGACCACGAGCAGGTTCACCGTCGCGCACACTTCCGCCGCCGCCACCACGTTCACGACTTCCACTTCGACATGCTCACGCAGTCCCTGGGCGATGGCTTCCGCGATCGCGGCGGTGTTCCCGAACATCGATTCGTAGACTATTCGCGCGCGCATGACGATGTTCTCCTCTGCGCTCTACCGGGTGAGGTCTCCGACGGTAGGGCGGCGGAGAGAGACGGCAACAGAGGCGAATCGACCATTCCCGTGGGACTTTCGCCATGGCGGGCCGGGCGGTGGTCTTCCTGGCTCACCTCGAGTACCGGCCAGCGCCGTGTTCGCGCACGCTGCCGATCGAGGTGGCGGCTTCGCGCGGCGGTCGAGGCGGGGTCTGATGTCCCGTCCGACGCATGACCTTTGTCTCTGTCGACGATCCGCCCGAAGCGCGATCCTCGAAGCTGATGGCGCCGGTCGTCGGAAGAGGTGGGCGGCGATATCGGAACGAATCTCCCGCCCGCCACCCGGCCACCGCGTAAGGCAGTGAACCCGGCCCTGAAAGGAACTCGGCATGTCCACTGAAGAGTCCTCGCGCCTCGCCCCACCGAACTCGTCGATCCTGGCGGCGGTGGACGGCTCGGCCAGTTCGTATCAAGCGGTGGCCTGGGCGGCCGCCGAAGCGGCTTTGCACCGTTGCCCGCTGCGCATCATCACGTCCATGGCCATACCGACCGGTTTCGGGCCGGGTATCTCGCTGGGAGAGGCGGACCTGGAGTGGATGCGCAGGGACGGCGAACGCATCCTCGCCGAGGCCGCGCGGGTCGCGCGCACAGCCGCGCCCGGGGATGAGCCCGCGATCACCACCGAGGTGAGCTTCGAACTGGTCATTCCGCTGCTCATCGAGCGCTCCGCGCAGGCACGGATGCTGGTGGTCGGTAGCCGCGGGCTCGGCGCGTTCCAGCGCGGACTGCTCGGTTCGGTGAGTACCGCGACCACTCATCACGCGCTGTGCCCGGTCGCGGTGATCCATGGAATGTCGGCGATCGACCCGGTATCGGCCCGTCAACCCGTGCTCGTCGGCGTCGACGGCACCGATAACAGCGTGCCCGCCGTCGAACTCGCCTTCGAGGAGGCATCGCGGCGGAAAGTGGAGCTGGTGGCGCTGCACGCCTGGAGCGACACCAGCGGTCCCGACGTGCCGATCCGAGCATGGGACGAAGCCCGCGAATCGGCGGAGGCGGTGCTGGCGGAGAGCCTCGCCGGCTGGAGCGAACGCTACCCCGATGTTCCCGTGCGGCGTATCGTCACCGCGGATCGCCCGGCGCGATCCCTGCTGGACACGTCGGCGACCGCGCAATTGGTGGTAGTGGGCACGCACGGGCGAGGCGGCTTCGCGAGCACGGTACTGGGGTCGACCAGCAATGCGCTGCTGCACTCGATCGACGTGCCGATGATCGTGGTCCGTTCGAGATGACGACCGGACCGAGCATCGCCGAATCGAGGTCGGTCCGGCGCCCAGCACACTGATCCGAGTTACCGGTGCGGGTGATTCGCCGGCGCGGCTCTGCGCAGTTCCGCGCGGACGGCTTCGACCGCGTGTGGAACGGCGGCGGCGACCGGCTCCGACAAGCCGATCCCAAGGTCCAGGCATGCCGCGTCCACCGCGATGACGACGATCCGGCCGGGCACGCGGCCGATCGCGCGACTCAACGGTAACGCGTCCTGGATCCCCAGCGTGTGAGAGGACGCGACGGTGCGGGTGTGCCGGAGCAGATCGATACCACCGCGACGTACCCGGCCGGGAGCCGACGGCTCACAGCGCACAGCGTCGATCACCACGGCGAGGTCCATACCGGCCCAGAGATCGGCGACGCTCATGGGTTCACCGTCCGACAGGGTTACCAGAACTCCTGGAATGTCCAATCTTTCGATCTGGAGTGCGACGGCCGAACCGACTCCGTCGTCACTGCGGTAGGCGTTGCCCACGCCGATGACCACGGCCCAATGCTCGGTCATCGGCGCACCACGTCGATGTCCAGGAAATGCGCCGAGCAGGAGATACACGGATCGTAGTTGCGGATCTCGCGCTCGCATACCGCTGCGAGCGCGGCATCGTCGAGATCGAGATTGTCCGCGACCGCGCGCCGCAGGTCGTCCTCCATGACGGCTTGGTTCTGGGACGTCGGTGGGATGATCGTGGCCGCGCGCACGATGCCGCGATCGTCGATCTCGTAGCGGTGGTAGAGCAGTCCACGGGGGGCTTCGCTCACCCCGTGGCCGGTTCCGGCGCGGGGCGCTACGGGCACCGCCGCACGGGAGGGGCGTTCGTAGGCGGCGATGAGACTCAGCGCCTCCTCGATGGCGTAGACGACCTCGACCACGCGAACCAGGATGCTGCGGAACGGATTACGGCATTCGGTGCCGAGGCCGATCTCGGCCGCGACCTGGCGGGCGCTCGGGGACAGCTGGTGGTAGTTGAGCGTGTACCGGGCCAGTGGTCCGGTGAGATAGGGTTCGCCGTCGAGCATGGCGTGCAAGGCCGTGGAGTGCGGTACCTGGTGCTCGTGCACGTGCACGGGAACTTCCGCCGCGGAGAGCCGGAGCCCGGTGCTGGTGTGCACAGTCCCGGTGTCGATGGCGTATCGGTCCGGTACCGTGGCGGCGAGAAAGGCGGAATCTAGTTCAAGCTCGGGAAACTCGAAGGCAGCCGCTCGACGTCCCGTTCGCTCCGCGCAGTCGCGCGCGTTGCGGAGTAACTCGATCACGGGACCGAAATCGGCTGGTTCCGGGACCGAGTAGAAGCCGCCGAGCCGGACGTTGACCGGATGGATGGCCCGGCCACCGAGGAGTTCCAGCAGCGCGTTGCCCGCCTTCTTCGTCGCCAGTCCTTGTTCGACGAGTTCGCGGTGGTCGGTGGCGAGCGCGATGGCGTCCGGGTAGCCGAGGAAGTCCGGAGTGTGCAGTAGGTGAATGTGCAGGGCGTGGCTGGAGATCCATTCGCCGCAATACAGAAGTCTGCGCAGGTCGGCCAGTGGGCGGTCCAGCTCGACGCCGCAAAGCTGTTCGAGCGCGTTGCATGCGCTGGTCTGGTAGGCGACCGGGCAGATCCCGCAGATGCGGGAGGTGATGTCCGGGGGCTCGGTGTAGGCGCGTCCGCGCAGAAATGCTTCGAAGAATCGCGGTGGCTCATAGATGTTCAGCTCGGCGCTTTCCACCTGCCCGTCCGCGATGACGACGCGCAGCGCGCCTTCTCCTTCGACTCGAGCCAGCGAGCCGACCTTCAGCTGCCTACGCTGAATCATCGCCGTCCCTGTTCGCGAACTCCGGAGCGGCTGCGGCGTAAGTGGCGAAAACGCGGTCGATGTCGGCGGGTTCCATGCCGTTGACGCGCAGTATGGGAAGTAGCGCGTGGATATTGGGTTTCGCCATCGGACCGAAACAACCGAAACACCCGCGGTGATAGGCCGGGCACAGGGCGCCGCATCCCGCCTGCGTGACCGGGCCGAGGCAGGGAATTCCCTCGGCGACCATCACACAGGTGGTGCCGCGGCGTTTGCACTCGGTGCACACGCTGGTGTTCGGGATGTCGGGTGCGCGGCCGGCCAGGAACGCGCACAGGGTGTCGAGAAGCTGACGCCGGTCGATCGGGCAGCCACGGAGCTCGAAGTCCACCGGTACGTGCGCGGAGATCGGGGTGGAGGCGCCCAAGGTGGCGATGTACTCCGGGCTGGCGTACACCACCGAGGTGAACTCGGTGACGTCAGCGAAATTGCGCAGCGCCTGGATCCCGCCATGAGTAGCGCATGCCCCGATCGCCACCAGAATCCTGGACTGCTCGCGGATCTCCACGATGCGGCGGCGCTGTTCCTCGGTCGTGATCGAGCCCTCGACCAGCGACACATCGTAAGGGCCTGGCTCCATGGTGCTGGAAGCTTCCACGAAATGGATGATGCGCACCCGGCCCGCCAGGGCGAGCAGTTCGTCCTCGCAGTCGAGCAGGGTGAGCTGGCACCCATCACAGGAAGTGAACTTCCACACCGCGAGGGTCGGTGTCTCGGTCATAGTTCACCCACCGCCAGGAGTGGCTCGGCGGTCGCGTAGTCGACCACGGGTCCGTCCCGGCACAACAGCAGCGGGCCGAGTTGGCAGTGACCGCATCGCGCGACACCGCACTGCATGTTGCGCTCCAAGGACACTTGGATGTCGGCGGCGGAGATCCCTCTGCGCAGGAGAGTCTGCGCACAGAAGCGCATCATCGTCTCCGGGCCGCAGAGGAGGGCCGTGGTGTTGCCGGGGTCCACGGTCAGGCGGGCCAGGGGCTCGGTGACGAAGCCGACGCGGCCTCGCCAGCCCGGCGCGGGGCGATCGACGGTCTGCTCGAGTTCGACCGAACCCGCCGTCGGCCACCGTCGCTGGTCGTCACGGAACAACATGTCCGCCGGGGTGCGGGCTCCGCTGATCAGCACGATCCGCCGGTAGTCCGACCGGGCGGCGAGCGCGGTGAGCACCGCTGATCGCAGCGGCGCGAGCCCGACGCCGCCGCCCACGATGACCAGATCTCCTCCGATCGCTGACGCCAGGTCCCACCCGGTGCCGAACGGACCGCGGACGCCGATCCGGCCGCCGATCTCGGTGTCGTGCAACGCCGCGCTGACCGCTCCGACCGCGCGGATTGTGTGTTCGAGGATGCCGTCGTCGGCGGCGGGATTCCCGCTGATCGAGATCGCGATCTCGCCCACACCGAAGCTGTAGAGCATCATGAACTGCCCCGCCCCGAAACGTCGCGCGGCATCCCGCACCGGCTCCAGGCGCAGTGTCACGGTGTCCGGGGTCTGTATGACACGGTCTATCACGCGGTAAGGCAGCATCGTGTCGCCGTACGGCACCGTGCGGGTCTGCGTGTCGACGCTCATCGGGCGCCTCGTCCGGCCGTGCCGCGCGCTGCGGCGGCGGCGCACGTTTCGGTAGGGTTGCGGTAGAGGTCGAGCAGCCGCGCCCGGGTAGCCTGTAGTCGTTCCAGCAGCGCCTCGAAGAGCATCATGGCCAGCGCGCGGCCGAATCGCGGGTCCTGATCGGCCAGTTCGGACAATATTCGCGCGTCGAATTCGACGGCCTCGACCGGTTCGGCGGTCACCGCGCCGAAATGCCACCGATACGGTGGTACGAGCCAGGACCAGCCGAGCAGATCGCCGCCGCCGAGTGTCTGGAGGACAACGGCTCCGCGCCCCGGCACCTGGGCGTCCAGCAGTATTCGGCCGTGTCCGATCAGCCAGCATCGGTCGGCCTGCCCGCCTTCGGTGATCATCCGGTGGCCGACGGGGAAGGCCACGTCACGCCCGGCGCGGGCCAGTGTGCGCAGCTCGTTCTCGCTCAGCGCCGCCAACTGCCCGAACCCGGACAATTCCTCACCGGTCGGCATGGTCGGTTTCCTCGGCCAGTTCGGCCAGCCGGGCCACCTCGGCGGTCAGATCGATCTCGGCGGGACACCAGGCGATGCACCGTCCGCAGCCGACGCACCCCGAACTGCCGAACTGGTCGTGCCAGGTGCTGAGCTTGTGGGTGATCCACTGCCGGTAGCGGCTCTCGCCGGATTGCCGCACGCTGCCGCCGTGCAGGTAGGAGAAGTCCAGTTCGAAGCACGACGACCAGTGCTCCCAGCGTTCGGCGTGGTCTCCGGTGAGATCGGTGACGTCCTCGGTGGTGGTGCAGAAACAGGTGGGACACACCATGGTGCAGTTCCCGCAAGTGAAGCAGCGACTCGCGACATCCTGCCAGTGCGGGGACTCCCGCGAGTCGCGCAGCAGAGCGCGGATGTCGACCTCGGGCATCGTCCGGCCCATCCGGTCGGCCGCCGCGGACACCTCCGCACGGGCGTCGGTGACCTCCGTGGCGTCGGCACTGCGTGCGGTGATCTCGGCGAGGATTTCGGCTCCGTCCGCACTGCCCACGTCGACGAGGAACCGGTGGCCATCGACATCGATTCGCTCGGTGAGAGCCAGATCGTATCCGGCCGAGACCCCAGGGCCCGTACCCATCGACGCGCAGAAACACACCCCACCGGGTTCTGTGCAGTTCACCGCGACGATGAAGAGATCTTTCCTGCGGTCGACGAACGAAGCATCGGAGTACGTCCCGCCGCCGAGCACGCGCCCGAGGATCGCGATCGAGGTGAGGTCGCACCCGCGGACGCCCAGGAACGCGGACCGGACCGGTGCGTCCGCCACGGGTTCCGGCTCGAGGTCCGGCCCCAACTGGGCTATCTTGCGACGCGGCGGATGCAGGAACTGTTTCCAGGAGCCGGGTCCGGCCGAATGGGCGAAGACCGCCACGTCGTCGCGGCGACGCAGCCGATACCGTCCGGGCGCGGTTTCCACACCCCACCCGGCGGGGAGTCGCCCGCCGCAGTCCAGTTCGTCCAGGACGATCGCGCCACCGCGCACCTGTGGCCCGATCACGCGGTATCCCCGCTCCCGCAGCACGTCCACCAGACGATCCAGACCGGCACGATCGATCACCATGGGGTCGTCAGGCATTGTCGAGACCTCTGTTCGGTCGGATAGAGACGTCCGTTTTCGAGTCTCGTGAGCTGGACGGTGCACCGCGAGGGACGAAGGTCCCGAATCGCGATTGCCGACGGCATCGGACCCGGCGTCGCCGCGCCCGGCCGGGTGCTGCGCGATCAGAGGTTCGGGAGGCAGTCTCGGCTCTGGGTCCCGGAAAGAGTTTGTAAAATGAGGCGATGAAGTTCCTCTGGAATGCCGAGGAACCTCCCGATCTCAGCAAGATCGAGCACCGGGCAACCTCGGTTGCGCAGCTCCTGGTCGACCGCATCGCGGAGACTCCCGCCACGGAGGCATTCCGATTCCTTTCCGATGGTCGCTGGGCGAGCGTGTCCTGGAAACAGTTCGGTGAGCGCGTCGACATCATCGCCGCCGGGCTGATCGCGCTCGGAATTCGAGCCGAGGACCGGGTCGCCCTCATATCGTCCACGCGATACGAATGGGTGCTCGCCGACTTCGCCGTGATGTGCGCTGGTGCGGCCACCACCACCGTGTACCCCACCACCAACGCCCCTGGCGTCGCGTTCATCGTGGCCAACTCGGGCAGCCGTGTCGTCCTCGCCGAGGATCGGTCGCAGGTCGGCAAACTGATCGAGCACCGTGCCGAGTTGCCCGACGTGCGACAGGTGGTGATCTTCGACGGCGAAGGCGACGGAAACTGGGTGATCACGCTCGATGAGCTCGAGCAGCGCGGACGCGGACTGCTCGCCGCGTCCCCCGGCGCGGTGGTCGATCGCATCCGCGGCATCCGGCCCGAGCACCTGGGCAGCATCATGTACACCTCCGGGACGACCGGCACTCCGAAAGGGGTTCGGCTGCCGCATTCCGCATGGACGTACAGCGCCGCGGCGATCGATGCCGTGAACGTTCTCCGCCCGGACGACCTGAACTTCTTATGGCTGCCGCTGTCCCACGCGTTCGGCAAGGTGATGCTGGCGCTCGCGCCGCTGATCGGCTTTCCCACGGCGATCGACGGCCGGGTGGACAAGATCGTGGAGAACCTGGCGGTATTGCACCCCACCATCGTGGCGGCCGCCCCGCGCATCTTCGAGAAGGCGCATGCCAGGATCGAGAGCGCAATGGCCGAAGAAGGCGGGATCAAGAAGAAGCTCTTCGATTGGGCGGTCGGCGTCGGTCTGGAGGTTTCGCGGGCGAGGCAGGCCGGCAAAGATCCGTCGTTGCCGGTCTTGTTGCGGTACAGAGTCGCCGACAAGCTGGTGCTCTCGAAAATCCGCGCACGCTTCGGTGGTCGGCTGCGGTATTTCGTTTCGGCGGCCGCCCCCTTGGACCGCGATGTCGCGCAGTGGTTCGACGCGATCGGCCTCGTCGTTCTCGAAGGGTACGGTTTGACCGAGACCGCCGCCGCCTCGTTCATCAATCGCCCGGGTGCATACCGGTTCGGAACCGTGGGCAAGCCGTTTCCCGGCACCGAGGCCGAGATCGCCGAGGACGGCGAGATCCTGCTGCGCAGTCCCGGTGTGATGAGTGGTTATCACGACCGCCCCGAAGCCACCGCCGAGGCTTTGGACGCGGACGGCTGGTTCCACACCGGCGACATCGGCGAGATCGACGCAGACGGATTCCTGCACATCACCGACCGCAAGAAAGACTTGTTCAAGACCTCACAGGGCAAGTACGTCGCGCCGTCCGCGATCGCCGCCACGTTCAAAGGCATATGTCCGTACGCGGCGGAATTCATCGTCTACGGAGAGACGCGGCCCTATTGTGTCGCATTGGTCGGCCTCGACGCCCAGAGCATCACCGAATGGGCCGGTAAGCACGGTCTAGCGGGCAAACCGCTTCCCGACATCGCGCGGGACGAAAGAACCCACGAGGTGATCGCCGGCTACGTCGATCGCCTGAACACCCAACTCGATCGCTGGGAACAGATCAAGAGATTCGACATCATCGACCACGAACTGTCCGTCGAGGCCGGTGATCTCACGCCGAGTATGAAACTGCGCCGCAAGATCGTCGTCGAGAACCTCGCCGACAGCATCGACGCCCTCTATCGATGAAGTGCGGGTCCCCGGGCGTGGTGGATGGCGTCGGGGGTGTGGGCGAAGATGTGCGCGTCCCCACCGGTGGGCAGGGCGCCGATCGCGGCTAGGCGGCGTCGGTGATCCTGGCGCAGGCCGGACATCAGGACGGTGATGTGGCGGTGCTCGAGTTTGCCGATGGCATCCTTCAGCACGAGCGCCCCGGTGGTGTCCAGGGCGGTGATTCCGGACATGCGCAGGATGACCACGCGCACATCCGATACGTCGGCCAGTTCGAGCAGGAACCGGTGGGCCGCGGCGAAGAACAGGGGCCCCTCGATGCGGTAGGCGACGATGTGATCGTGCAGCAGGCCGGTCTCCTCTGCCGAGTGCCCGGTCTCGTCGGCCGGATTCGTCAGCGCAACCTGCTGCAACCGAGCTTCTTTGGCGACCGACCGCAAGGCGAGCACGGTGGCGATACCGACGCCGACCGCGACCGCAGTCACCAGGTCCAAGGCGACGGTGACGCCGAAGGTGATCGCCATGATGATCGCATCCCCGCGTGAGGCGCGGGCGATCGCGGCCAGCGACGCGGTCTCCACCATCCGCACGGTCGTCGCCAGCAACACGCCCGCCAAAGCTGCCAATGGGATCTCCGCCACCAGGGGTGCGGCGAGGTAGATGATCGCGGCCAGCACGACGGCGTGGGTCAGCGCGGCCAGGCGGGTGCGCGCGCCGGAACGGACGTTGACCGCGGTGCGAGCGATCGCGCCGGTGGCGGGCACGCCGCCGAACAGGGGAGCGGCGATGTTCGCCATACCCTGGCCGAGCAGTTCGCGGTCGGGGTCGTGGCGAGTGCCAACGGCCATCGCGTCGGCGGCGGTCGCCGACAACAGGGACTCGAGCGCGGCCAGTGCCGCCACTGCCAGTGCCGGTGCGATCAGCGACCCGAGTTGGTCGAGGTGTACGAATCCTGTTGTCGGTGCGGGCAATCCAGAGGGAATGGTTCCGATGGGAGTCAGGTCCAGATCGAACGCCCGCGCTGCGAGGGTCGCGGCGGCCACCGCGATCAACGCGAACGGCAGTTTCGGGAAATACCGGCCACCGGCCAGGACCACCGCGGCCACCGCCAGTGTGGTCGCAGGCGTCAACGGGTGCGGGTGCGCGATGTATTGCCCTGCCGCGTCGAATGCCGACTGCCACACCTTCTCGCCCTCGGCGTGCGCGACATGCAGTGCGGACGGAACCTGTTGCAGCGCGATGACGACCGCGATGCCCGCGGTGAAACCTTCGATCACCGGGGCGGGCATGTAGCGCACAGCCCGCCCGACCCCCGCGAAGGCCAGTACCACCAGCGCCAGCCCGGCCAGCAGCCCCACGGCCAGCACCCCGCTCGCGCCGTGCCGGCCGACGATGGGCACCAAGACCACCGTCATCGCGCCGGTCGGCCCGGATACCTGGAAGCGGGAGCCGCCGAACACCGCCGCGATCGCGCCCGCGACGACAGCGGTGGCGAGTCCGGCGGCCGCGCCCAGCCCTGAGGAGATGCCGAAGCCGAGTGCCAGCGGCAGCGCCACCAAGGCCACGATCAGACCCGAGAGCAGGTCGGCTCCGGGCGCGCGGAGCGCGGGTTTCCAGTCCGACCAGCGCGGCAACAGCGCGAACGCGTTCACAGGGCTCGGGCCAGACGCAACTTCAGCGCGGCCAATTGCGCACGCAGTTGATCGGGCAGCCGGTTGCCGCCGATGGTGGCGTACCACTCGTCGATCGACGCGGTCTCGAGCACCCACTCGTCGATATCGACGGCCAGCGCCGCGGTCGCCAGTTCCCGGGCGCGCTCCGAGAGGCCGGACAAGTCGAGAGCCTCGGCGGTGGGGACGAACCCGATCGGGGTCTCCACGGCATCGGCGGCGCCGTCCAAGCGGTCGAGTGCCCACTGGAGGACACGCACGTTGTCGCCGAAACCGGGCCACAGGAAACCGCCGTCGGCGCCGCGACGGAACCAGTTGACCTGGAATATCCTCGGCAGCTTCGCGGGGTCGGCGGCGGCGCCGAGCTTCAGCCAGTGCGCGAAGTAGTCGCCGACGTGGTAGCCGAGGAACGGAAGCATCGCCATCGGATCCCGCCGCACCACACCCACCGCTCCCGCCGCGGCCGCGGTGGTCTCCGACGACAGCACCGACGCGGTGAACACACCGTGTTCCCAGTCGAAGGTCTCGGTCACCAAGGGAATCGTCGTCTTGCGGCGGCCGCCGAAGAAGATCGCGGAGATCGGCACCCCGGCCGGGTCGTCCCACTCCGCCGCTACCGTCGGGCACTGCCGGATCGGGGTGCAGTATCGGGAGTTCGGATGCGCGGCAGTGCTTTCCGCATCGGGGGTCCAGTCCTGGCCGTGCCAGTCGATCAGATGCGCGGGTGGTGTATCGGTCAAGCCTTCCCACCACACGTCACCGTCATCGGTGCGTGCGGTGTTGGTGAAGATCGAATTCCCGGCATCGATCGTGGCGATGGCGTTCGGGTTGGTCCGTGCTCCGGTCCCCGGGGCGACGCCGAAGAACCCCGCCTCCGGGTTCACCGCGTACAGTCGGCCGTCGGCTCCGAACCGCATCCAGGCGATGTCGTCGCCGATCGTCTCCGCCCGCCAGCCCGGCAGGGCGGGTTCGAGCATGGCGAGGTTGGTCTTGCCGCACGAGGACGGGAACGCGGCCGCGATGTAATGGACCTTTCCCCGCGGGGAGGTGAGTTTGAGAATCAGCATGTGCTCGGCCAGCCACCCCTCGTCACGCCCGAGCACCGAGGCGATGCGCAGCGCGAAACACTTCTTGCCCAGCAGCGCGTTACCGCCGTACCCGGAGCCGTAACTCCAGATCTCCCTGCGCTCCGGGAAATGTGAGATGTACTTGGTCGCATCGCACGGCCACGGCACATCCACCTCGCCTTCTCGCAGAGGCGCGCCGACCGAGTGCAGGCACTTCACGAAACCGGTTCCATCGGTGATCTTGTCCCACACCGGCGCACCGGAGCGGGTCATGACCTGCATCGCCACCGCCACATACTCCGAATCGGTGAGCTGCACCCCGTACTTCGGATCGTCGGCATCCAACGGTCCCATGCAGAACGCGATGACATACATCGTCCGTCCCGCCATGGCCCCGCGATAGTGCTCGGTCATCACCGTGCGCATGTCCAGCGGATCGACCCAGTTGTTGGTCGGGCCCGCGTCCTCGCGAAGTTCCGAGCAGATGAAGGTGCGATCCTCCACCCGCGCGACGTCGTCGGGATCCGACGCGCACCAGAAGGAGTTCGGTTTCGCCGCGAGCGGCACGAAGGTGCCCTTCTCCACCAGCAGTCCGGTGAGCCCGTCCCACTCCGCCCGCGAGCCGTCGCAGAACACGATGCGATCGGGCGCGGTCAACTCCGCGACTTCGGCGACCAACGCCAGGATGCCCTCGTGCTCGGTGGGGCACTGCACGCTCGCGGCGACGTCTAGATGGTTGGTCAAGACGGACATCTCCTTCGCAAACAATTAGGTTATTAGTTTAGAAAAGCTGCAATCAATGGCCACGTGCGCACCCTCCGGGGGTGACGGAGGTCAGGCGGGTTCTTCCAAGGCTTCGACTTGGCCTGCGACGACGCCGGTGAGGATGGCCCGTGCGGCGGCCAGTAACTGTGCGACCTCGGGGGTTGTCAATTCGTAGGTCACCGAGAGCCCTTCGCGGCGCGCGGTCACCAGGCCGGCGCGCCGCAGGATCGACAACTGCTGAGACAGGTTGGCCGCCTCGATTTCGATCTCGGTCAGCATCTCGGAGACGGCGTGCTCACGCTGGCTGAGCAGCTCGAGCACCCGCACCCGCACAGGATGCCCGAGTGTTTTGAAGAAGTCGGCCTTCATCTGATAGAGCGGTCGCTGCAGTCCGGGCATCGATGACCACTCCTTCCACTCCCACCGGCGGCGGCTCGGCATCCACGGCCGCACCCTGTTTGCAGAGTTTAGCAAACAACGCAATCACTGCATCTCGCGCGGCCTGCCTTCGACTATGGTCCGGTGGGGCGCGGAGCGCGGGTCACGACGACAGCGGGTTCTTCTTCAACGCGACCGCGCCGAGGACGGCGGCGACCAGCCCGACGGCCAAGGCCACGAAGCCGCCGACGATCCCGTATCCCGTGCCCGGTCCGCCTTCGGCGGCGGCCACTACCAGTCCGCCGAGCACCAGCCCGGTCACTCCGGCAGCCAGCGCGGTGATCGCGCCGCGGCGTCCAGCGCGGTGGATGACGGCCCGGACGCCGGTGACGACGCCCAGCAGGCCCACCGCGACACCGACCAGGGACCAGAAGCGGCCGGGGGTCAACCCGGAGCTGCCCGCCTGGGCGAGAAGCTCCGAGGTGGCGAGCAGGTGCGGAACGGACATGGTGTGCTCCTTCTTCAACGACGCGGACGGAGCCCATCCTGTCTGCCGTACCGCTTTCCGGTCGTCCTGCGCGCGCAGCAACTTCACGCTGCCACCGAGGGCGTAGGAACCGGAGGGGAGTACCGCGTCCGCGGTAGACAGTGATCATTCCGGTGGACGACTCTCCCGCGCGGGCATCGGGTTAGGGTGCAGCCATGGAACGGCTTCGGGACTGGGCGATCGCCGTGGGCATCGCGGTGTTCCAGCTCGTCTCGGGGCTGTCGGGGCCGGTGGCCGGGTGGGTGCTGCTGGTCGCAGGCGGGTTGTCGTTGGCCGCCAGCCGCCGGGCGCCGGTCGTGGTGCTGGCGGTGACCGGGTCGACCGCGCTGGCCTACCAGGCCATCGGGGTGGACGTGCCCGCTGTCGCGTTCCTGTTCGCCGTGTACGCGGCGTTCCGTGCGGGGCGCCGAGTGGCGGCCGTGGCGGGGTCGGTTGTCATGGTGCTCGTCATGCCGCTCGCGTTGCTGATCGCACCGCGCGGGCTGCCCGTGGGCGAGGCGTTCGCGCAAGCCCGTGGCGTGCTGCAACTGGCGTGGTTGGTCGCCGCAGGCGCCGCGGGCGAAGCGCTGCGGCAGGCCGAGCGGCGGGCCGAGGAGGCCGAGCGTACCCGTGAGGAGACCGCGCGGCGGCGGGCCGACGAAGAACGCCTGCATATCGCGCGGGAATTGCACGACTCGCTGACCCATCAGATTTCGGTGATCAAGTTGCAAGCCGAGGTGGCCGTACATCTGGCCCGCAGGCGCGGCGAGCAGGTCCCCGAGGCGTTGCTGGCGATCCTGGCGGCAGGCCGCGAGGCATCCAGGGAGCTGCGGGCCACACTGGAGGCCCTGCGCGACGACCGCGAACCGTCGTACGGGCTCGATCAGGTGCCTGCGCTGGTGGAAGGCGTCCGCGCGACCGGCTTGGACGCGAAGCTGACGGTCGAGGGGCAACGCGAGGCCCTGCCTGTGGCGGTGGACCGGACCGCCTACCGGATCGTCCAGGAATCGCTGACCAACATCACCAGGCACGCCGCCGCCGACACCGCGTCGGTCCACATCGAGCACCGTCCCGACGCCCTGGTGATCCGAGTGGACGACGACGGCCGCGCCACGCCCGACACCACGCCGGCGCCTGGCGTGGGGCTGCTCGGGATGAGCGAGCGGGTCACCGCCCTCGGCGGCCGGTTACATGCCGCACCCCGCGGTGAGGGCGGTTTCACCGTTCGCGCCGAGCTACCTGTGGAGCGGGCCCGGTGATCCGCGTCCTGCTGGTCGACGACCAGTCGCTGATCCGTAGCGGATTTCGCGCGCTGCTCGACGCGGAGGAAGATATCGAAGTCGTGGCCGAGGCCGCCGACGGCGCCCGGGGCGTCGAGCTGGCCCGCGAACACCTCCCCGACATCGCACTCGTGGACATCCAGATGCCTGTCGTGGACGGCATCGAGGCAACACGGCGCATCGCCGCCGACCCGGCCCTGACCGGAGTGCACGTGGTGATACTGACCAACTACGGCCTGGACGAGTACGTCTTCGACGCCCTGCGCGCGGGTGCGGCCGGGTTCCTGGTCAAGGACATCCATCCGGAGGACTTCCTGTACGCCGTCCGGGTGGCGGCCCGCGGTGACGCTCTGCTCGCGCCGTCGATCACCCGCAAACTGATCAACCGCTACGTCAGCAGGCCACCGGACTCGGGGGAGGCTCCCGGCCTGACCGAGCTGACCAACCGCGAGCGAGAGGTGGTCACGCTCGTTGCCCGGGGCCTGTCGAACGACGAGATCGCCGAGCATCTGGTGATCAGCCCACTGACCGCCAAGACGCACGTCAACCGGGCCATGACCAAGCTGCACGCCCGCGACCGCGCCCAGCTGGTCGTCTTGGCCTACGAATCCGGCCTCGTGACCGCTCGCCGAGCCTGACCTTCCCCGGGGCCTGGCGTGGCCGTCCGCCGCGCCGAGCACGCTACGGAGGGTGCGTTGCCGCCCGCGCCCCGAATCGGCGTGTCTTCTCCGCGTTCAGTCCGATACCCCGCCAAAATGCGACACAATTGATCTGGATGTACGGGTGCGCACCCGCGTCGTTTTCACGGTGAACCCGAAATCGCACCGACGAGAAAATGATGGGCGCGAGTCGGCGATCGGCGCCGACGACTGGTACGGCGGCCACGCTTGAACCCATTGCGATGTCTCGAGAGATCAGCGAAGGAATCAGGATATGGCTCGATACCTGTTGGCGGCGAGTCCGATATCCGGTCATGTCGCACCCATGCGGGCCGTCGCGGCCGATTTGCGGCGACGTGGGAACCAGGTTCGGTTGCTCACCGGAGCCGTGTTCGGCACATCCATTCGAGCGCGAGGTGTCGAATTCTCGGAGCTACCTCGCGATGCCGAGGTGGCGCGCGCTGCACAGCCGCGTAATCGGGCCTCGGGTCTGGTCCAGCGGTGGCGAATCGGCCGAGTGGAGTTGCAGTCCGCTTTTCTCGCGCCGATAGCGGCACAGCACCGTGCGTTGCGCGCCGAGCTGGACCGCGCGGACTTCGATGCCGTCCTGGTCGATGTGATGTTCACCGGGGCCATTCCGCTGCTGTTGACCCAGCGGGAACGTCCGCCGGTGATTGCCTGCGGCGTCGTTCCGTTGATGCTGTCCAGCGCGGACTGTCCGCCGTTCGGGACCGGATGGCAGCCGCAAGCGGGTCGCGACTACACGTCCATGAACCGGTTCGTACAACAGGTGCTGTTTCGCGGTGTCCAGGCGAAACTCGATGTAGTTCTGCGTGCGCTCGGCGTGGGGCCCGCGCCGGTTTTCCTGCTCGACTGGCCGCTCCTCGCCGATCGGATATTGCAGTTCACTGTGCCAGGATTCGAATATCCGCGACATGATCTGCCGCCGTCGGTGGTCTTCACCGGACCGATCCCGGCTCCTGCGGCCATGGATGCCGCCGTACCGAGCCGGTTGCCCGCCGCGGATAGTGCCGAAACGATTGTCCATGTCACTCAGGGAACATGGGACAATCGGTGTTTCGATCAGTTGCTCCGCCCTTCCCTGACCGCATTGAGTCATCGCCCCGATGTGCTGGTCGTCGCGTGTACCGGCGGCTCCCACGCACCGATCGGCCCGCTGCCGGCGAACGCATATGCGGCCGATTTCATCTCGTACGACCGTCTTCTACCGCGCGTCGATTTGATGATCACCAATGGTGGCTACGGTGGCGTCAACCAAGCCCTGCGCCATGGGGTGCCGTTGATCGTCGCGGGCGATACTGCGGACAAGCCTGAAACAGCGGCCCGCGTGGCATACGCCGGCGTGGGAATCAATCTCGGCACCGCACGGCCGCGACCCGCTGCCATCATCGCGGCGGTCGACCGGGTGCTGAGTTCGGGCGGCTTCCGTGACGCGGCGAACCGATTGGCGGCGGATATCGCGAATCGGTCCCCCTTCGACTCGGTCGCGGATGTGTTGACCGAAGTGACAGCAGGTCGGCGGCCCGCCGTATCCGCGCCCGACGTCGGGCAACGGTATCCGTGGAAAGGGAACGGGGAATGACGGTGCCCGCCGATTTCGCCGTTGAGGAGAGGTGGACATGATGCGAACCGAACTCGACGCCGCCGGCATCACGGAGCCGGAACTGCGCCGGTCGTATCGGATCTGCCGCGAACTCAACGCTCGCCACGGGAAGACCTTCTTTCTCGCCACCCGGTTGCTCGCACCCGATCAGCGGCCCGCCGTGCACGCGCTGTACGGATTCGCCCGTCGCGCCGACGACATCCTGGACGATTTCCGCCCGCAGTTGTCGACGACCGAACGCGCTGCCCGGCTGAACGCACTCGCACGGCAATTCGAAGCCGGGGACACCGGTGGCGATCCGGTACTGGCCGCGGTGCTGCACACCGCGCAGACCTATCGGATACCGGGCCATTTGTTCAGTGCGTTCCTGGCCTCGATGCGTCTGGATCTTTCCGTCACCGACTATCCGGACCGCGCGGCGCTGGACCGATACGTCTACGGATCGGCGGAAGTGATCGGGCTACAGCTGCTGCCGGTGCTGGGCGCCACGGACACGGCGGCGGCCGCGCCCTACGCCGCCGCCCTCGGCAAGGCATTCCAGCTGACGAACTTCTTGCGTGACGTCGACGAGGATCTGGCTCGCGACCGTGTCTATCTGCCCGCCGATGAACTGGCCGCGCACGGTGTGGACCGAGAGTTGCTGTTGTGGTGCCGCCGACATCGCCGAGGCGAGCCGCGAGTGCGCCGCGCATTGGCGGCACAGCACGCGATCACCAGGAAGATCTACGCTCACGCGCGGGAGGGGATCGCATTGCTCGCACCTCGCTCGCGGCCATGCGTGACGACCGCGGCGACGCTGTACGCGGAGATACTCGACCGCATCGAAGCCGCGGACTTCGAAGTGTTCGGCCGACGCGCCAGAGTCGGCACCGGTCGAAGATTGCAGGTCGGCGCGGCGGGCCAGCTCCGCGCGTGGTGGGCACGACGGCCTGCCGGACCGACCCGGCCGGACACTCCGCGCGCGGCAGCGCACGATTCCGTATCACCGCTCGATTCCACCGATTCGCGCGAACCTACGTGAGGTGGTTGGGATGGACCATTGGCGTTATCTACTTGTTCTCCTCACCTGCCTGGTGCTGACCGCTCCGCTGGAGTTCCTCGGTGGCGGCGTCTACCGGAGACCGCGGCTGCTGCTCGGCGCCCTGCTGCCCGCCGTCACGTTGTTCGTCGTCTGGGACCTGGTGGCGATCGCCGCCGGAGTGTGGGACTACAACTCCCGCTATCTGCTGGGTGTGTTCCTGCCCGGGACGATTCCGCTGGAGGAGTTGCTGTTCTTCCTCGTCGTCCCGCTGTGCGGGCTGCTGACCTACGACGCGGTCGAAACGCTGCTCGGCGCTGCTCGCCGCCGCGGCAGCACCAGCCCGACGAAACAGCCGCGACGATGAATTCGGTGGGTTGGGGGTACACGTTTCCCGCCGTGGCGGCGGTCGTGGTGGTGTGTCTGGTCGAGTGCACGCTGTTGCGGACCGGGCTGTTCCGGCGACCTGGCTACTGGTTGACGATGCTGATCGTCCTCAGTTTTCAAATCCCCGTCGACGGGTGGTTGACCAGGCTCGACGCGCCGATCGTGCGGTACAACCCCGACCATGTCCTGGGGCTCCGGTTCCCCTGGGATATCCCGGTGGAGGACTTCTTGTTCGGCTTCGTCTTGGTGACCTCGGTACTCCTCGGCTGGGAGCGGACAAGGCAGCGGCAGGAAGGCGTGCGGCGATGAGGCGCGATGGGTCGGCTTCGCGGCGGCGCGGGGATTCCCGGCGCGTCCGCTTTCCCGCCGCCGCGGGGCACATGGACGTCGGCCGCGACGGTCGCCGCCCGCGCGCCGTTGTCGTCGGTGCGGGGATCGCGGGCTTGGCGGCCGCGACGGGGCTCGCCGAACGGGGATTCCACGTCGAAGTCATCGAACGCGAACGGTACCTGGGCGGACGGGTCGGCGGCTGGACCGAGCGGCTTCCCGACCGCAGCGCCGTCGGGATGAATCGCGGCTTCCACGCCTTCTTCGCGCAGTATTACAACCTCCGCAAACTGCTCGCCCGTACCGATCCGCAGCTACGCAGGCTGCGTCGGCTCGACGACTACCCGCTCATCGACGCCGAGGGCCGCCGCGACACCTTCCGCCATCTTCCGAGCACTCCGCCTTGGAACGCGCTCGCCTTCGCCCTGCGCAGCCCGACGTTTCGACTGCGCGATCTGATTCGTATGGACCCACGCGCCGCCGCGCCGCTGGCCGCGGTCTCGGTCCCGGACATCTACCACCGGATCGATCACCTGGATGCGGAAACGTTCCTGCATCGCGTCAACTTTCCCGAAGCGGCGCGCCACCTCGCGTTCGAGGTGTTCTCCCGCAGCTTCTTCGTCGCTCCCCAGCACATGTCCGCCGCCGAACTGGCGACGATGTTCCACATCTATTTTCTGGGCTCCAGCGAAGGCCTGCTCTTCGACGTGGCCGAGGACAATTTCGATGTCAGCCTGTGGACACCACTCGCGGAGTACCTCACCGCGCCGCGAGTGCCCCGGCGGCCGGGCACCGTCCGCATTCACACGGGCGTGCGCGTCGGCCGAATCGATGCGGACGAAACCAGCGGATTCCGGGTGCTCGACGACACCGACGCCGAGACGACCGCCGACGCGGTGGTCTTGGCCGTCGATATCACCGGGTTGCGCCGGATCGTCGCCGCGTCACCCACGCTCGGCGACGGCCCATGGCGCGCGCAAGTAGCCCGATTGGCTGTCGCACCGTCCTTCGCGGTGCAGCGTCTGTGGCTGAACCAGCCGATTCGTGCTGACCGTCCGAGCTTTCTCGGCACCGGCAATCTGGACCCGCTCGACAACATCAGCGTGGTGAGCAAGTACGAGAAGCAAGCGGCGGACTGGGCGCGCGAGAGCGGTGGAAGCGTCGTCGAATCGCACGCGTACGCCGTTGCGGACGGGATGCCGCCCAGCCAGGCGCGTGACGAGGTCCGCAGCCGGATGCTGGCCCGGCTGCACCATATCTACCCCGAGACGGCCGAAGCGCGCATCGTGGGGGAGACCATGCTGTGGCGGCAGGATTGCCCACGGTTCGCGCCGGGCGACTTCGCTCGACGGCCCGGTATCTCTACTCCGCACCCGCGATTGGTCCTGGCCGGCGACGGCATACGCGTCGACCTGCCGGTCGCTCTGATGGAACGCGCCGCCACCACCGGCTGGATCGCGGCGAACACGCTGGTCCGTCAGTGGGCCGGTGCCGGACACTCCTTGCAGACGGTCCCCATCTGGGGCCGATCGGCGATCCTGCGCGCGCTCGCCGCTCGCGGGGGTAGCGATGAGTAAGCGCGCCGAGTTCGGCAGATGGCCGAAAGACATACCGCTACAGCGGTTCGCGCCGGAGGAATGGTCTCGCCAGCGGCCGACCCACGCGGATGCCGACCCCGGTCTGATCGCGGCGGCGACACGATGGTCACAGCAGCGACCCTCGGGTAACTGGTACACCCTCGCGGCCAGTCGCAGTGTCGGTCGCGGCCGTCCGCTGAGCGCGACCATCGGCGGGATCGAACTCGTCGCCTGGCGCGACGAGCGCGACGTCTTGCACGTCGGTCCGGGAGCCTGTCCACACCTGGGGGCGCCGCTCGCCGAGGCGCAGGTCGATGACGCCGCACTGATCTGCCGATGGCACGGACTGCGGGTGGAAGCGACCGGATCCGCCCGATGGTGCCCGTACCCGAGTTACGACGACGGCGTGCTTGCCTGGGTGCGGCTGGACACGATCGGTGAGCAGACACCTACCGACACGCCGATCATCGGCCCCCGCCCCGCCGACACCACCGTGCACGCGGTGACCCGCTCGACCGGCGTGTGCGAACCCCGTGACATCATCGCGAACCGACTCGACCCCTGGCACGGCGCATGGTTGCATCCGTACTCGTTCACCCGCCTCGAGGTGACACAGACCCCGCCGCGGCACGACATCACCGAGGAGAATCACCGATTCCTGCTCACCGTGACCTTCCGAGTGACCCGCAGGCTCGGCGTGCCCGTCGTGGCCGAGTTCACCTGCCCGGATCCGCGCACCGTCGTGATGCGAATCGTCTCCGGTGAGGGAACCGGAAGCGTGGTGGAAACCCACGCGACGCCGATCGGCCCCGGCCCCGACGGCCGGGCGCGCACCGCGGTGATCGAAGCAGTGATCGCGAACTCGGAACGGCCGGGTTTCCGGTACGCGCATCGACTCCTGCCGGTGTTGCGCCCGCTGATGGCTCGCGCCGCGACGCGGCTGTGGCGTGACGACTTGGCGTACGCCGAGCGCCGGTACCAACTGCGTACTCACCGTCGATAGGGAGTGGAACCCCGGCGACGAACTGTTCACGCACGATCGATCACGAACGCGCCACTATCGCGACCGCCGATCCCACGGGTCCGCGGCGGTCGGCGTCATGGCCCAGCAGGTCCATCGACCCGCGGTGAACCGGGATCACCGCTGCGACCATCGTCGGGCTGATCTTCGGTGCCTGATCTCTTGCCCGCGCTCTTCGCGATTCGGCGCGGTTTGACCGTGCGCCGGATGTCGGCGGCGGGACTATCGCCACCAGCTCGTTTCCTGCGCAACGCGTCGAGGTCGACCACAGTTCCGTCAGGCTCGGCACCACCTGGATCGCTCTCCGGAGCGCGATGTCGCGCCGTGCCGGGGCCGACCGGCCACCAGCCTGTCTCCCGCTGCAGTTCCGATCGCAGGACGGGCTTGGTCGGCGCGGGGTCGTAGACGGAGCCACGGTCGGAGCGCCAAGTCTTCTGAAGACGCTCGCCGGCCTCTTCCGCCACGCGTCGCGGGCGGCGTGGTAGTCGGGTGACTTTCGACGTGCCGTCGTCGGCTCCGGGCATCTCCACAGCCTTCATTCCTTCTGCCTGCCTACTGCGCAACCGTTCCGGCTCGTCGAACCTCTTCCCGCCGGACTGCGGCATGGATTCCCATCCGGGCCCTACCCGCTCCGACATCGGGCTAGCAGCCGACGAGTGCCACTGCACCCGTCGGCGCCACGACCGCTGATACGTCGAGCTGATGTTCGAACGTGCTGCCGATTGCGTCGCTCACGCCCGTATTCTCCCTCAACAGATAACCGCCGAGCACCGGAGCCAGGGACATGGCAGCTGGGCGGCCATACGGGCCCTTCCGGTGTGGGCCGCGCTTCGGCCTCCCGCTGCGGTCGCGGACCTGCGGGCCAGCGGTCTCTCCACTGACGATCGTGACCATACCTGCTCTGCGTGCGTAGTGGGCGATCGCCTTCGTAAGCCACGAACGGCGGCGACTTGCAGCGGCTGGCTGTGCTATGCCCGGGGCAGGGGAATCTCGAGGTGCACTGTCTGAAATCCGCTGTGCGGTCCGCGTGCGTCGTGGACGATCCGGCCGAAGGTGAGCCAGAACTCCAGCGCGCCGGGCGTCCTGGCGTCGGTGTGCAGATACAGCCGCTCGAACGCCGGTGTAACCGAGACGTAGTCGATCGCCGCGTCGACCAACCGTGTGGCCAGGCCGCGCCGGTGGTGCTCGGGGCGGACGTAGACGCGGAACAGCTGTGCGGTGCTCTGGTCGGGGTACTGTTCGGCCAGCCACGCCGGGTGCGGTGGGTGGCGAGGGCCTTGTGCGCGGATCGCGGTGGTGGCGACGATGCGGCCGGAGTGCTCGACGACCCAGAGCCGGTTGCGAGGGTGGCGCAGATACACCGTTTCCGGGTCGATCACGTCATAGTGGTGCTCGGGGAGATAACCGATGCCGAACACGTCGTAGAAGGTGTCGAGCATGACACTGCGGGCGCCGGGAAGATCGTCTGCGCAGGCCACGCGCAGCTGGTAGCCGGTGGCGGCGGGCGCGCTCACCGGTGCGCTCCCAACTCGCGGTCCAGCACTTCCAGGCCCTCGACGGCGACCGGTCCAGGGCCGGTGTAGCCGAACGGGACGGCGATGATTCGGTTGGCGCGGATCGCGCGCAGTCCGGCCAGTTCGGGGCGCTCGCGCAGGGCGTCGCGGGCCGATTCGGGGGTCTGGGTGCCTTGGGTGAGCAAGATGACGACTTCGGGATCGCGCTGGATCAGAGTTTCGGTGTTGACGTCGAAGTTGCGTTTGGCTACGTCGCCGAAGACGTTGTCCAGACCGAGGATCCGCATCTGGGTGGCGACGGTGCTGGTGCTGCCGTAGGCGCTGAGCTTGGCGCCGTCGCGCGAGATGATCAGCGCCGCGGCGGGCCGGGCGGCCCGCTCGGCGCGGTGGCGGTCCGCGACCGCCGCTACCCGCTGCTTCAACGCGGTGACTTCGGCGTTCGCCGCCGCGGACGTGCCGAACAACCGTCCGTACAACTCGATGTCGGCGAAGATATCGTCGTAGTTCCCCGCGGCATCGCGGCAGTAACCGCGGGTCACCAGCAGCGGAATGCGCACCCGTGCCAGATCCTCGGGCGTGACCGCCGCACCCTCGAAGCTCACCACCAGATCGGGGGTTCGGTTGATGATTTCCTCGCGCGCCAGTTCGCCGGTGGGGGCCGTGATTTCGATGCCCTCGAGGGCGTCGGCGTATCGGCCGGGAAAGGGAGCGGTTTCGAATGTACGGGTGACGATACGATCGGCGGCGCCCGCGGCCGCGATGAGCGGGGCTGCGACGGATCCGACCGTCACCACGCGGCGGGGCGCGCTGGTGAAGGTGACGTCGCGGCCACAGCTGGAGATCGTCATCGGGAACCCTTCCGCCGCCTCGACGGTGGCGGGTGCGGGGCTGCCGCAGCCGGTGAGCAGCGCCGCGGTGAGCAGCGCGACGGGTACGGGTGCGAGCCGGGGGAGACCTATGGACACGATGATCGTTATTCCTCTCCTGCAGAGTTTCAGGTGGGTGAGTGCCGGAACCGGCGGATCAGCACCAGCAGCAGCGGCGCACCGACGACAGCGGTGACGATTCCCAGCGGTAGTTCGCGGGGGGCGAAGACCACGCGGGCCGCGACGTCCGCGACGACCAGGAACAGCGCGCCCAGCACCGCGGACAGCGGGATCAGTCTGCGATGCGTCCCGCCGCCGCACAGGCGGGCGACGTGCGGCACGATCAGGCCGACGAAGCCGATCGCGCCCGCGACCGCGACGACCGCGCCGATGCCGAGCGCGACGACGCCCAACGCGAGCATCCGGAGCCGGACCGGGGACAGGCCCAGCGCGCGTGCGGTGTCGTCACCCGCGGCGAGCACGTCCAGTCGCGCCGCCAGCAGCAGCAGCGAACCGGCCATGGCCGCGGTGACCAGCGCGGTGGTGGCCACCGACGACCAGCCCGCCGAACTGAGCGAACCCAGCAGCCAGAACAACACGGTCCGGGCGCCTTCCTGGTTGTCGGAGGCGAAGATCAGGAAACTGGTCGCCGCGGAGAACAGGTAACCGATGGTGACCCCGCCCAGCAGTAGCCGCAGCGAGGTCATCTGCCCGTTGATCCTGGCGATGGCGAACAACAGGACCGTCGCGGCGAGCGCACCGGCGAACGCGCTGGCCGCGAGCGCGCTCGCGGTGGCCGCGGTGACACCGAACAGCAGCGACATCGCCGCGCCGGTCGAGGCGCCTGAGGTGACGCCGAGGATGTGCGGGTCGGCGAGCACGTTGCGCACCAAGGTCTGCAGCACCGCTCCCGCGACGGCCAGCGCCGCGCCTACCATGGCGCCGAGCAGCACGCGCGGCACACGCACGAGCCAGACGATGGAATCCTGGGCCGGTGTCCAGTCCGCCACTGCGGGCGTCCCGAAGAGGTGGTGGCCGACGATGCGCGCGACGGTGCCGGGTGGCACCCACACCGGCCCCAGCCCGGTGGCCACGATCAGCACCACGGCCAGCGTGGCGCCGAGCCCGCCGAGCCACAGCACGGTTGTCGCGCGGTGGCGCGCGTGGTCCAGATCGTCGGCGTCTTCGGTGCGGGGTGAGGTCGCGGTCATCGAGCAGCCGCCTTTCCCGGATCCAGAACCTCGGTGGGCGACTCCGCGTCGCGGGGGCCGAACAGCAGTTGCATCGCGCCGAACGCGGCCGACATGTGGACGCGGACGCCGTAGATGGGTTCGAGGACGGCCGGAGTGAGTACTTCCGCCACCGGGCCTGCTGCGGCCACCCGGCCTCGGTGCAGCAGCACCAGGCGGTCGCAGTAGCGGGCGGCCAGATTCAGATCGTGCAGCACCACCAACGTGGTGGTGGTCGTCAGACCCCGGATCAGTCCGAGCAGTTCGTGCTGATAGCCGATGTCGAGATGGTTCGTCGGTTCGTCCAGCAGCAGGTGGTCGGCTTGCTGCGCCAGAGCTCGTGCGATGAGCACCCGTTGGCGTTCGCCGCCGGAGAGCGCGGTGTAGGGGCGATCGGCCAGGTGACGGGCCCCGACACGAGCCAGCGCCGCCGCGGCGGCGATACGGTCGGCGCGCGAGTAGCCCTGCAGCGCACCGGCCCACGGGGCACGGCCGAGCAGCACGGTTTCGGCGACGGTGATCGCTGTCTCGGCGGGTGACTCCTGCGCGACGACGGCCAGTCGCGCCGCCAGGGCCCGGCCGCGCAGCGCCTCGACCGGAGTGTCATCGATGGCCACCACACCGGACCGGGGCCGCAGCGCGCGATAGAGCAGGCGCAGCAGTGTGGATTTGCCCGAGCCGTTGGGCCCGATCAAGCCGACGGTGGTGCCGGGCTCTGCGATCAGTCCGACTCCGTCGAGCACGACCTGACCGCCATAGGAGAAGCCCACGTCATCGACCGTGATCATCGGCTCACCGCCGCCGCGGCACGCCGTGGAGACTCGGTCCAGTCCGGCGGCGCGGGCCGCCACGTGCGGTGCACGGTGACCGCCGTGGCGAAACCGGCGCAGACACGCTGTGCCGCCTTGATTCTCGCCGGCAGCGCCGGGTCGGCCTCGTCGAGCAGGATGCCGGTCGTGGTGCCGCTGTGCGCGACGACCACCCCGGCCGCGCCGAGTTCCCTGGCCGCGCCGATGGTCGCGTCCAGATGCGGCCGCGACCGCAGCATGGTGCTCAGTTCCGCGCTGCGGGTGGCCACCGCGCCGATCGCGGTCACGTCGCGACGGGCGACCGCGCCGGTGAGCTCGGCGAGCAACGCACTGTATTCGCGTTTGACGGCCGTGGTGAACGGGCGCTTGCGCCGGTTGAAGGCGACGGTGTCGACGTGGCCGCCTTCGTCTCCGGTGACGATGGTCAGCGGGGGCAGCGCGCCGAGCACAGCCAGCAGCCGTACTTCTCGGTGGTAGAAGGCGACCGCGCCGGGATACATCACGCCGTCGGAGGGTTCGATACGCCGTAGTTCGGTCTCGATCTCGCCGGGGCCGATCTCCCGGCCCTCGGCGTCGGCCACGGCGCGGGCGGTGGCGACCAGGTCGGCGGTGGAGCTGGCCAGGCCTTTGCCCTCGGGCAGGTCGCCGAGCAGGGTGAGCACACCGCCACGCAGCACCGGCGAGCGTGCGAGCAGCGCGCGGGCCAGGGCGGCGGACTTGGTCTTGTGGGCGGGAACGACGGTGACGGTGTGCCGGTGCGGGTCGGGTTCGAAGACCGCGACCGCGCCGCGGGCGATGGGCAGGGTGACCAGGAAGTCGCGGTCGTGCTCCGCGGTGACGCCTTGCAGCAGTTCCCCGCAACTGCCGAACGCGCTGCCGACGCCGACGCGGGGTGCGGCGGTCACCGCGGCCCCGTGGCGGTGCGGCGGGCGACCACGTGCAGCCGGTCTCCGTCGAGCCGCTCGGACAGCACGCCGTCGGCGGGCCAGCCCGGTGTGGTCAACGGTCCCGGCGCGTCGAACAGCGCGAGCACCTCGAAGCCCGCACCCGCCAGCAGGTGACGCAGTTCCTGCGGGAACAGCAATCGCCAGGCAGTGTGCTGGACGACCGGCTCCCGACATCCCGGCCACGTCCAGATCCGTTGCCTGCGCAGCAGTTGCGCGGGCAGGTCCACGGTGAGCGAGGTGCGGGAGGTGTAGGTGATGCCTTCCCAGTCGACCTGCCGGACCAGTTGCTCGTCGAGTAATTCTCGTCGCCCGCGATCGGTGAGCAGGAAGGCGCCGTTGCGCATCTCGAGGATCAGAAGACCCCCGGGGCGCAGACACGTCGCGAAACGGTCGAGGGCCGCGACCAACTCGGCGGTGTCGTGCAGGTGCAGCAGCGTGCTTCCCAAGCAGGTGAGCACGTCCACCGGCGCGTCGGCGCGCAGGGCGCGGGCGTCGCCGACGCTGAAATCCACTGCCGGGTAACGGGTCCGGGCGTATTCGACCATGCGCGGTGAGATGTCGATCCCCCGCACCCGGTATCCGAGTTCGCTGAGACGGGCCGCGTCGCGACCGGTGCCGGACCCGACGTCGAGCAGGTCGGTGAGCGTGCCCGCGCCGAAGCGGGCGAGCAGATCGGCGACGAAGCGCGCGTTGCGGTGGCCGCTGTCGGGAAAAGTGCGTTCGTAGAGCGCGGGATTGTCGGTCAGCAGGTTCTCGCTGAGCAGGACCGGGCCCTGATCGTGAGCAGTCATCGGGCGGGATCGCCTTTCGCCGTGCGACTCGGCGTCGCGTCGATCGGTCGGGGTTGCGATGCGGTGGGCTTCGGGAGGCAGCCGCGCCTGCGCAACAGCAGCACGGCGACGGCGGACAACCAGCCGATGCCCGCGCACAGCAGGGCGGGCGGCCAGGTCAGCGGTCCGCCCGCATGGTCGACGGCGGTGCCGACGACGGTGGTGGCCACCACGGTGAACACGCCGGAGGCCAGATAGAACGCGCCGAAGTAGGTGCCGGTCAGGTGCGGTCCGCTGAAGCGGGGAATCGCCTCGTTCACGAACGGCTGCACGGCCATCACACCGAGCGCGAGCGCCACCGCGGCCGCCACGACCGGCGCGACTCGCACCGCGACGGCGATCGGTCCGTCGCCGCCCGGCGACGCGGCGACTCGCCCGGCGGGCGGGACCAGGAATGCCGCGCCGAGCACCGCCATCCCCAGCGCCATCCCGGAGCCACGGTCCGTCCGCCGCGAGAGCGTCCTGGTGATGGGAACCTGTAGTGCCACCACCGCGACCGTCTCGACGACGAACAACGCCGCCACCGCCCCCGGGCCGGCGGAAGACCCGGCGAGGTCCTGCACCTGCAGGGTGAACAGGAAATAGATCTGGCTCTGCAGGGCGAACATGCCCATGAGCGCGAGCGCGAAAGCCCAGAATCGGCCATCGGCGAACACCCGCGCGAAATCCGCGCGCAGTGCGGTGTCCCTGCGCGGCGCGGGCCGGGCGGGCAGCAGGATCAACTGCGCGATGGTCAATCCGGCGAAAACGCAGGACGCGGCCACCGCGGTCAAGCGGAATCCGGCCGTGGCCAGCAGCGTCCCGACCACCGGCCCCAAGGCCGAACCGGTATTGCCGAAGATGTTGAACAAGGCGAACGCCTCGGCCGCCCGGTCGCCGCTGTCGCGGGCGATGTAGGCGCGCACCGCCGGGTTGAACAGCGCCCCCGCGAATCCGGTGAGCACCGACGCGAGCAGCACCACCGGCAGGGAGCCGCCGACGGCGAACAGCGCGAACCCCGTCGCCCGGATGCTCGCGCCGACGATGATCACCCCGCGCGCGCCGAGGCGATCCGAAGCCGAGCCCCCGACCAGGAACAGCCCTTGCTGACTCAGATTGCGCACGCCGAGCACCACACCGACCACCGCCGCCGACAGCGCCAGATCGGTGCGCAGGTATTCGGCCAGGAACGGCACCAGCATGAAGAACCCGATGTTCCCGACGAGCTGGTTGACCAGCAGTAAGCGCACCGAGAGCGGGAACGTGCCGAACAGCCCCAGCCCCCTCACGCGGCGGCTCGCACGCGCCGTACCCCGAGTCCGGGCCCGGCCGGTCGCCGCAGCGTGCCGTCCGCCCCGCCCAAACCCGTCCACGGGTCGTCCGCCAGCAACAGATGACCGTCCAGATCCACCCAGCGCGCGGCCCCGGCCAGCTGGGCCGCGGGAGCGATGCCCAGTGAGCTGCAGGCCTGGCAGCCCAGCAGCACCGGCAATTCTCGCGCTCTCGCCCAGTCGAGCATCGTGCGCGCCGCGTCGAGCCCGCCACATTCGGCGAGTTTGACGTTGATGCCGCCGATGCCGTCGGGCAGCCGGTCCAGATCGGCGAGAGAACCCGCGTCCTCGTCGGCGAGCACCGGCATCGGCACCTGCCTGGCGACCGCAGCGAGTCGATCGGGGTCGCCTGCGGTCACCGGCTGTTCGACGGCGGCGATGCCCTGGTCGGCGAGTGCGTCGAGCACCGCGACGGCGGTGCGGACGTCCCAGGCGCCGTTGGGGTCGAGCAGCAGTTGCGCGGTCGGCGCCGCCGCGCGGATCGCGCGTACACGTGCGATGTCCTCGGCAGGGTCCGCCGCACCCGCTTTGACCTTGAGCACGGTGAATCCGGCCCGCGTGATGCGGTCCGCGGTAGCCTCGGCTTCGCCTGGGCTCATCAGGCCGATCGTGTAGGCGGTGGGCACCGAATCCCACTGCGGCAGGCCGAGATACGCACCCAGCGGCAGCCCCGCGCGGCGAGCGAGCACATCGTGGACCGCGCTGTCGAGCGCGGCGACCACCGGCAGCGCGAACTCCGAGCGCAGCGACGGCAGCAGCGCGCGGACCTCATCGGGATCGGCGCAGCCCGCGATCCGCCCGGCGAGCCCGCGCAGGGCGGCGTCGATCGCGGCGAGGTCGAGCCCGAGGCGGGGGCTGCCGACGACTTCACCGTGTCCGGCGTGCCCGTCGGCCGTCACCGTGACCCACACCGCTACTCGCTCCACCATCGTCGCGCGCGAGATGCGCAGGGGGCGAGCCAATTCCAGAGTCGTGGTCGTCCACGTCGTTCTCATGCGCTGACCTCCTTGCCCAACGGGTCGCGGACCACGGCGCACCGAGCCCACCCGTGCGCCTCTTCGGCGTCGGGCGCGGGCAGTTCCACCGGTTCGGTGACGGTCGATCCGAGCAAGCCGTTTCGCCGGCACCACTCGTCGTCGTAGATGCTGCGCAGGTAGCGGTGTGGTCCGTCGGGGAAGACGGTGAGTACGCGAACATCGGGCTCGCGCCGGGTGATCCAGCCGGCGACCAGCGCGGTCGCCCCGGTACTCCAACCGCCCGCGATACCTGTGGCGGCGGCCAGTCGACGGCAGGATGCCGCCGCTTCGGACGGGCCGACCCAGTGCACCTCGTCGAAGTCGTCGTAGGCGACGTTGCGCGGCAGAATGCTGCTGCCGAGGCCGCGCATGAGCCGCGGCCGGGCCGGCTGACCGAAGATGCGCGAGCCCACCGAGTCGACACCGACCACCCGCAGTTCCGGCCAGTGTGCGCGCAACACCCGGGTCAGGCCTGCGCAATGGCCGCCGGAGCCGATACCCGCCACGAGCACATCGGCGTGGCCGACTTGCTCGAGCAGTTCCTGGGCCATGGCCGCGTAACCGGCGGCGTTGTCCGGATTGTCGTACTGGTCGGGCCAATACGCGCCCGGGGTGGCGTCGAGCAGTTCGGCCAGCCGGTCGAGCCGGGCGCGCTGCCAGCCGCCCTCGGGATGCGGGTCACAGACCACTTCCAATCCGACACCGAAGGCGGTGAACAGCGCGCGCATCTCCGGCTCGAGTTCGTCGTCGACCACGAGCACGACGGGATGACCGAGCGCCTTGCCCGCCAGGACGAGGCCGAGACCCAGCGTGCCGCTGGTGGATTCGATCACCGTCGCACCCGGGGTGAGTTCGCCGCGGGCGCGTGCGGCGCTGAGCATCGACACCGCCGCACGCGCCTTCATGCCCGCGATGCTCGCGGCCTCCAGTTTGGCCAGGTAACTACCCGCGCCGGCCGGGATGGGGACGACGGGGGTGCCGCCGACCAAACCGAGGAGCGCGGGTTGCGGTGCGGGGCTGGTCATCGGTTGCACGAGGTTCCCCCGTCTCGGTAGCGGAACAGGGTGCTGGGGCCGCCGTCGAGGGAAAAGAAGGGATACGGTTCGGCCGAGACCGCCGTGACGCCCCGGCCAAGAAACCAGGGCAGGACGGCACTGCCGGTCTGGGCGAACAACACCAGGGGGAGTGATCGGTCGTTCGCTTCGGCCAGCAGCGCGTCGAAGGTCCCGTTGCCCAGCGTCATCCCGGTGACCAGCAGCGCGTCGTAGTCCGGCGGCGTGTCGGCGGCGGCGCGATACACGGGCTCGTCCCATTCGGTTCGCCCTCCGACCAGGTCGCACGGGTAGTAGCCGATGCCGCGGGCACGCAGAGCCGCGAGCAAGGAGCCGACCACGCCGACGACCAGCACGCGCCGCACGCCGGAGGGCAGCAGATCCACCACCGCCTCGGCGCGCTGACGGGACTTCTCCAGCGAGCTGCCCCCGGTCACGTCGACGAGTTCGGCGGCGACACCTGCCGCGACGGGGTGCGGCCGTAGATGCATCAGATACGCGTCCAAGGCGGCGATCCGGACCGTCTGTCGTGGATGGGCCAACAGCTGCGCCACTGTCGCTCCCACACAGTCGTCGAGCACGTCCGCGCGGCCGCAATCCTCACCCGGCTCGAGCCCGCAGGAGCCGACGGCCGCACCGACGCGAACGCTCAGCACCTCGTTGCGATACCCGCCGCGACGGCCCGTGTGCCGGGTCCCGTAGCGGGTGTGGAACGCCGTGGCCACCGCCAGGCCGGCCGGATCGGCGCCGAGACGAGCCTCCCGTGCCCAGTCGGTGAGTTCGACGACCGAGCGGGGCCGTGGCGCGAGGGCGAGATCGGCGGTGGTCATGACGCCACCCGCGCGACGTCGACGGTGAGCTTGTCGATGAGGTCGCGCGCCAGATCGCCCGCGGCGCCTGGTTGCTCGTCGACCACCATGACATGGCCCAGGTAGGTGTTGTTGTCGGTCGCGATCCGGACCTCGGTGCCCGGCTCGGCCAGGGTGTGCTCGACGACGCGCGGATCGTCGTCCCAGCGTTCGTCGCCCGATATCGCCGTCAGCACACCCGCGCGATCGGCTACCGCGAATGCGATGGCGGCGCTGCCCGTACCGGTCGGGCGGGGTGTCAGGTCGGGGGTGCCACCTGCGGCCACCTCGGCGTGCACGGCCGCGAGGTCGATCCCGGTCACCCGGCGCACCAGTTCGGTGATCCGATTGCCGGCGGGACGGGGATTCACCTCGATCAACCGAGGCCCGTCGGCGGTGCGTTTGATCTCGGTGTGCGCGACGGTGTCGTCGAGGCCGAGCGCCGTGATCGCGTCGCGGGCCACCGCGCTGACGGCCGCCTGCTCGTCGTCGGTCAGCGTGGCCGGGAACATGTGCCCCGCCTCGATGAACGCGGGCGTTCCGGTCAGCCGCTTGTCGGTCACGCCGACCACGGTGGTGTGGCCGCGCACGGTGACCGTCTCGACGCTGAATTCCGGCCCCGCCAAACACTCTTCGACAAGGATTTGTGGTGCGCGTATCTGCCCGCGCGCGTTCACCGGAAAGCCGGCGATCCGCTCGACGGCCGCGCGCAACTGCTGCTCGTCGTCGACGCGGCGGACGTACATGCCGCCGCACAGGTCCACCGGTTTGACGACCAGCGGGTAGCCAATTTCTGTTGCCGCACGGGCTAATTCGCCCCAATCCTCGGAAACGGCGAAGGCCGGGCCCGGCACTCCGGCGGCCTGGCAGAGCGCGCGGGTGCGGTCTTTCCGGCAGGCCGCGTCGACGGCGTCCCTGGCGGGGCCGGGCAAGCCCAGATCCGCGGCGATCGCCGCGACGGTGGGCAAGTAGTAGTCACACGAGGACAGCACTCCATCGAAGGCCAGTACCTCGTGCAGCCTGCGCACATACGCCACCAGTGCCGTCTCGTCGTTGGTTTCGGCGGTGAGGACGTTGGCCGCGCCCAGAAGCGGATGGGTGCTCGGCTTGCCGCGCAGGTAATGACTCAGATCTCGGGTGAGGAAGCTGAACGTATGCCCTCGGTCGCGTATCCCGGCCGGAAGCAGCGTGCTCATGGAGCCGACCCAGCTCTCCACCATCAGCAGATGTCCCACAAACCCTCCAACCTTCGAGCGGCACATAATGATAACCATTATCACTTGCGAAGCAAGAGGGTTCTGTGACCGACGAGCGCAGAGGCGTTGTGGTGCAACATATTTCGCGAAGAAGTTGCTGATAACGATAATCATTCTCAATAATGACTCGTGGTCGCGCACCTGGCTCGACCAAGATCATGATGAGGAACCACCATGTTGCTGAGGACACTTGCCGTGCCCGCGCTGGCGCTGGCCGCCCTGACCGCCGTGACGGGCACCGCCCACTCCGACCCGGGCGACGACCGGCCCATCTCCTTCACCGCGCATGCCACCGACACGTCCTCGATCATCGAAATCGACTCCGGCGCCTTGGTGGTCGAGGACGGAGCGCTGAAAGTGAAGTCCCGAGACGGCGTCACCGTCGCGGGGACGCCGCTGCGGTTCACCGTCGACGAATTCGAATTCCCGATCGTCGCCGAGATCTCCGGCCGCACCGCGACCCTGACGCCGGACCTGTCGATGGATCGCGCGGTCTACAAGCCGGTGGCGCTGCCGTTCGAGGACAAGGCGCCGTGGAAGACCGAGTACGACCGTGAACAAGCCGCCTGGTCGCGCATGACCAGCACGATCAGCATGGGCGCCACCATCGGAACCCTGGTCGGCGGCCTGGGCGGCGCGGCGGTGGGCTGCGTGCTCGGCGGCCTTGCGGGCGCGACCATCGCCGCGGGAACCATCGCGGGTTTGTTCGGCCCGTTCATCCCGGCCGCGGGCGTCGGCTGCCTTGTCGGCATCGCCGCGGTCGGCGCTCTGGGAACCGTGGCGGGCCAGATCCTGGTCACCGCTCCAGTGGCGATCGGCGCCGCGATCCAGTACTTCACCACGATCAACACCCCATTCGCGACAAAGTAGCCAGCATGGCCCCTCGATGCGGGCGGCGAATCTCGGGCCGCGCCCCGTCCGCCACCCCGCCGCGTCCAGGACGCCGCCCCCATCGAGCGCCATTATGGATCCAGCCGGTCGTTACCCGTTGGGTGGATCGCCGTCGCCGAAGCCGGTCTTTTCGTCGAGCGCGTGCCATCGCGTCAGCGCTCGGTAGCCCGCCGCGATGAACAGCGTCAGGATGAATTGGTTCTCGCGCCATCCTGACGCTGTTCTGCTGTACTGCGCGGCGACCGGGCTATGGGCGGGTCACCTCGGTGGCGTGGAGGTTGCGCAGGACGCCGTCGCCGGCCTCGTGCTGGGAGGGGTAGAGCAGTTGCACGGCCACGGTCAGGGGTGTGCCGGGCTCGATGGTGTGGGTGTCATCCGGCGTAGTGATCACGACCGATCCGTCTGTGCCGTCCTCGATCACGCGATACCACTGACTCTGCTGGGGATTGATGCGGGTTCGTGGCGGGACGTCGAATCGGATCTCCCACCACACCACCCGCTGCTCGTGTGCGGCCAGGGTGAGGTCATAGCTGATGACCCAGCCTTTCGCGTCGTCAGGCCAGGTCTGGGGCCACTGCCCGACGATCACGGGGGAGACGGTGACGGGGGGCCGATCGACGTCGGTGGTGACCGAGCCGGAGTGCCGTTCGGCGGTGTTGGCCCGTGAGGGTGAGGTGATGAGGCTGGTGCAGGTGAGTCGGCCCTCGAATTGCGGGTCGATCGTGCCGGTCAGGTGGATGACCGCCTTGCTGCCCTTGGGCAGGTCGATCGGCAGGTGCATGCCGTCGCGAACCGAAGCGGTGCCGCAGACGGCTCCGTTCTCGGCCTGGCAGGTCAGTTCCAGATCGGTCAGCTCTGTCGGAACAGTGCCGTCCAGCACGGCGTCGGGGGCGTCGTTGGGGCCGAGGTTCTGCACGCCGATGGTGTAGGTGATCCGATGTCCCGACTGTGCTGTCTGCGGGCCGCTGATCTCCAGAGGCATTTCCGCGGGCAGGGTCACCTTCAGGTTCCTGATCCGGTGAGAGGCGGTCGCGGCGCCGGTTCCGGCCGCGAAGCCCAACTTGAAGGTCTCGGGCACGCGGGACCGACCGTTCGCGCCGCCGAGATCGAAATTGTCGATCAGTAGAGTGCCGTTCGGGTTGCTCCTGTCGGCGTGCCGAACGGTCAGCCGACCGCCGATGATGGAGACCTGGATGTGAGCGCCGCGCTCCCAATCCGCGCGGAATCCGCCCGGCACCGCAACGCCGGTGAGCCAACCGAACCCCTCCCGCAGACTGCCGGCTGCACGTACCCCGGCGGTGTTGGGCCGTTGTGCTCCGCCTCCGGAACCGGCCAACGGTGTGGCGAAGTTGCCATAGTTGTCGAAGCCGACGCCGACGAACCCGGCAGTGACCCCGGGCGCGACGATCTGCCCCGACCCCGTTTTCGTCATCGAGTAGCCGAGTGCGGCGCCGATACCGCCGGGCTGGGTGGTGTGCGCACCGTCGATCACATAGACGCTGAAGCCGTCGCCAAGCGTGGCCCCTCCCTCGCACGCGTAGTCGAAGTCGATGGTGACGCCGAGCGTGGACGAGAACGGCTGATCGAGGAACGCCGTCCCCGCCTGGGAATTGGCGTTGGGCGTCAACTCCAGGCTGCCGTCGTGCAGCCGCGCGCTGCCCAGCAGTTGCCAGTGCGGGTTGGTCACGGTTTCCTGGGTGAACGATTCCACGATCGGGAACTGTGCCTGCTGGATGGTGACCGGTGCATACGTCGTCATAGTCGAACCCTCCTTGGCCGGATGTGCCATGAGATGAGCGATTGCGCCGTGCAGATCGACTTCGCCGCAGATCCAGCGGAGCCACGGTCTACTGATGCGGCTGCTGGCCGAGCAACCCAGAGCCACACAGTCGACTGTAGGAACATTCGAACGCGACCGATTCACCCCTTTCGAGTGAACCGGGGCAACCCGGCAGCTCGCTCAGCCGGCGAACCACAGTCGCAGCCGCCGTTGACAACGAGGGCTTTTCGACGCGGACGGAAGAGACCACGCATGGCGCCTGACAACAAAGCAGCGATGTGAACGGCGGGGTTACCTCTTCCTCAGTCCGTCCAGGGCCTGCTGGGCTCGAGTCCTGGCGACGGTGCCGAGTTCGTCGAGGTTCACCGAGGGCTCGCCATGCTGACGCAGGATGGGGATGCGTACTCGTACCGAGACGTTGCTGTCCTGCACGCCGACGAGGTAGTCCATTCCAGTTGTGTAACTGCCAGTAACCCTGGGCGCCGATTCCGGTCATCTCGCCGGAACTCGATCCCGGCCCGGCAGTGGTGTCTTGGCGTTTCCAGTCGTCATAGGCGGGAGCGGCTCCGGCCGCTGTGAACTCGACGCTGAGCTCGACGGCCGCTTGATTCCAGTGGACGCCGTCGCGCGCGAGGCTCTTGTAGCTGAATTGGCATGACAGACGACCGGGGGTGTAGACGCTCGGTGGAGTTTCGTGGTGGGAGGGCGGCTGGTCCGGCGTGGACGACCACTGGAGCAACGGGGCGGGGTCGACCAGATCGCACGCGTTGGCTATCCCGCTCATCGAATAGTTCCCCGGCGCCGGCTCCGGACGTGGAGTAGTTGTGGCGGTAGACGATGTCGCCGCTGCGTTGGCGGACGCCTCGACAGGGACGGACCGACTGCCGCCGGCGCCGTCGGCGATGACGATGCCGATCACCACACCGGCGCCCAGCATCGCCACCAACGCGACCACACCGGCGGCGAGCAGGCCCGGCTTACCGAAACCGCCAGAGGAGGACGCACCCTGCGGCGCCCACGGCTGAGACCCCTCACCAGGTTGGCCGTACCCTGCGACCGGCCGTGTCCAGTCGCCGGTCGGCGAAGGTGGTTGTCCTAAAGCGGGATCGGAGTCGCCCGGGACCGGCTGGCTGGGTGTGTGCCGCGGGTCCGTCATCTGTCGCAGCCCTTCGATTCCTCGACGTGCTCACCGTCGACCCCTCCGTTTCGCGCCGATCGTACTGCGCCGGTGCCCGAGTAGCCACCGACCATCGGCATCGGCCCGTTCGAGTCGATGGCCGCTAGTTCTGTCGCAGTCCGGCCAGCACCTTGCGAGCTTGGGATCTGGCGACCGAATCGAGTTCGTCCCTGCCGACCACCGGTGCTTCCTTTTCGCGTGAGAGGTCGATCTCCACCCGCACCGCGACACCGCCGTCCCATACGCACATCACGTATCCGGCGTCCACGATGCCGCCGAAGCTGTCGTCTTCGAACTGCCAGTAGCCTTGGGTACCGATTCCGGTGAACTCCCCTGACGTCACCACGGATCCGTCATCGGCGAGGTCGGCGGCGCTGCGTTTGCAATGGTCGTAGGTCCGGGAAGCCGAGCCATCCACGACGTCGGCCCGGACCCTGACCGTCGCGGTGTTCATGGGGAAGGTGTCGCCGGTCGAATTGCCGTAGTGCACATCGCAACTCAGGGTGCCGAAGCTGCCGGATGACGGAGTTTCCTCATGTTTCGGATCGAGGTACGGCGCCGACGCCCACTTGGTCAATGGAGTGAGATCGACAAGGTCGCACGCATTGGTGACCGCCCTCATCGAATAGGTCGGCGGTCCCGGCGGCGCAATGGCCGAGGCGCTGACGCTGTCCAGGGACCGCACGGCGAAACCGATCACCACCCCGATCACCAGGAATATCACTCCCAGCCCGACGACACCGGCAACGATCAACACCGCCTTACTGCGACCGACCTGCTGCGTCGAATACACCGGTGGCAGAGGTTGTTGCGGCGCCCGGTGCCCGCTACCGGCGTGCTGGATTCCGACGGGATGACCGGGGGGTGAAGCCGACACGGGAGAGGAGAGGTCCGAATCAGGGATCGATCGGCCATCCGTCGGCAAATTCGGTTGCCACATAACAGAATCAGTGTCGAGCGCCGGTCCCTGGTCACCGGGTTCGTGCGCAGCGCCAGTCATGCCTGTAGCCCCTCCGGCCCTGGACGGACCCCGCCACGTCGTCGAGTCGGCCCTGATCATAGCTGTTCCATCGCAAGCCCGGCATCGTCGACCTCGCCCAAGCGCGTGTCGTCGGTGTCGATGACGGCTTGTGCGGCGGGTTCTCCGGCAGTCGTGGCTATTTCTCCGCTTCTCGCAGATCCACGTCCAGTTCAGGCCAACCGCCTATCGGAAAACCGCCTCGTTTGGCATAGAAGTCGATGGCGCTGCACCTCCGCAGCCAGTGGCGCCGCGCGAATGGCGTCGAGTTCTCGTGCGACCTCCGAGCTGCCCACTTCCGGGAGGCGGTGGATGATATTGACCGCATACGGGGACGCCATGGCGGGGATCTCGGCGACGATGCGCGTGAGGGTGGATTCGTCCGCCTGGTTGAGCAATGGGCCGAAAATGCTCTTCCATGCGCCTGCGATGTCGCGCGGCGCGCGATTGGTGACCCCTGGTCCCGCGAGCCGCCTGCCGACCGCGATGAGCACTTCGGCACTGGCCTGCACCGGCACAGGACCCGCGGGTCGGTTCTTGGGGACGAACAACCCGGCCAGACCGGCCACAGCACTGGTCTCGATATCCGCGAGGGAGGAATGCGAGATCCACCATCTCGGTGTGATTCGATTCCTCGCCATGCATCGCCAGCAGGCTTACTTGCAGACGGCGGAGAATCCGGATCTCGTGGTCGTCGCCGACGGTGCCTGCTTCCATCGCGGCCGACAGCCGGGCCCGTAGATACGCGATGAGCGGCTGGGCGGCGAACACACCGCTGTTGACGGCGTGGTAAGCCATTTCGGCCAGATCGGCGCGAACCACGGGATCCGGGCTGTCGGACAGGGTCGAGCGCACTGTGGCGGACAGCGTCGAGGTCGATGGAGGTGATCGCGGGGCACGGGGTTGTCCCGGCTAGGTCCGGCACCTGAAGTCAGAGGGGCATGTACTTGCGGCGCAGGTAGTCGACCACGCAACGGGGGTGGATCCGAGTAGTCCGGTACTCGTGCGGGTAGCGAGCCCTCGCGAGGAATATCGTCTGCTATGGCGACGTCGCACTGTCATCGAGCACGGTCATGAACTTCACTACGCCGAAGTTCGATGCCGCGGTAGCCGCTTTCAAGGCCGACTTCGGCAGCCACACTCAGATGTTCACCGACGGTCAGTTCTACGTCACGAACAAGACGGTCGCCGGCATGATCCGGCAGATCGAAGCCGAACTGCGCAGCAATCTCCGTCTGCAGTTCTTTCCGGCTACCGAATTGACCAAGGCGATCGAGTTCTTCCGTAAGAAGCTCAATGCCGACCCGATCGATGTCGGGGCAATTCTGGCGATGCTGAATTTGCTCGAGGTCGACGGGGACATGTTCCCGATCCGGCAGCTGTTCACCACGGGCAAGACCGACGCAGCTGCCGCGCGTGCGGACTTTCAGCAGCTTTGGTCGACGCCCGACATTCCGCCGGCTCCGTATTGGTCGGGCAGCGCCGACACTATCGGCAAGGTGTTCGCCGCGCACGAACTGGAGAAGGACCGCTGCTTCGAGGTGCTGCGCGCTATGGCGCGCAAGCTGCTGGCCAAGCGTGGGGCGGTGACCTTGCCGCCGACGGCGGTGATCAGTAGCGGTCGACTCGCTGACGCGGTGGTGGTGCCGGGCGTTGCGGCCACGGCGGACGAGGTCGCCACACAGCGGATCCAGCACAACTCACCGGGGGCGCTGGCCGCCGCATACGCTCGCATGCGCGCCACGCTCGACGCCGGGGGGTTCGTGCACTGCGGCGTGCTGAGCGGCGCTGCTCATGAGCGCAGCAAGTTTCCCCAGCCGGAGCACCACGTGCTCGTGTTCGCGCACGACACGCTCGCCGGTAAGGACGCGTTTCTGTTCTGGGATCCGGACGCAGCGCACACGGAGATTACTTCGACCACATGGGGCCGGGGGTTCGGCGTGCTGTTCGCGACCGCGACGCGATTGTCCACGGCGGTGGACGACGCCGACCTGGCCAAGATCGACCGGCACAAAGCCGCCAAGGAATTCGGTGACCATACCAACGACACCCGCCGGCACTGCTACCAGGTGTATTACCTCCAGTCGCTGCCGTTGGCCAAGGTCGTCAAGGTGCACACCAAGGTACTCGCACCGCCGAAACGTGCGTCGGTGGACCAGATGCTGTACAACGCCATGACGCTGTTCGCGGCCAACGGCGTGGAACTTGTCGGAGTGTCCCAGGAAGACCTGACGGACCCGGGAGATCTCGACCGGTTCCGCACGCTGTACGTCGGGACCGCCGCCGCGCCGACAGCCGAGGTGACCGACCTGCATGCGACGTTTCGCTCGCCGGAGTACGAGTTCGGCTCCGGGTTGGAGGCGAGCGAGGTCCTGATCGCGGTGGTGCGGGACATGGTGCCCGCGGCGTCCGGATGCGCGAGCCACCCCGAGGCACAGCCGGGGGTGCTGCTCTCGGCGTCGCTGGCGAGCGAGTGGACGCTCGCGCATGAGCTCGGACACGTGCTCGGGCTCGGCGACTCCGCCGACTCGGACAATCTCATGTACGCCTCGACCGCCGCGATCACAGCCGACCCGCCGCAGTTGTCCGAGGACGACGTGGCCACCATCTCCGCCAGCCCGCTCGCGGAAGGCTGAACGACATGCCCATATCACAGGAACGCATTCGCGAACTGCTCGACGCCGACGAACCGGACTATCGCGCCGCGGCGGCCGAGGTCGGCGGCGACGGTTTCGATGCGCTGACCATACTGGTGGCCGATCCCGAGCCCGCGGTTGCCGCGCGCGCGGCCTCGCTGCTCGCGACGATCGCTGTCGACCGGACCCACAGCGCCGCGGCCGTGCCGGTACTGACCATCGCCGCGCAGCACGCCGATCCAGGCACCCGAGCCGCGGCGGCGCTCGGCGCGACATCGGCCGGTGACGCGGCGAAAGATCTCATTGCCGAGTGCCTCGGGGATGCCGACGCCGGTGTGCGGCTGATCGCGTTCCGCGGACTGACTCCTCCGTTGGACCCGACGGTCGCCGCGGCGGTACAAACAGTCGCGGCGGCCGATCCCGCGCCCACCGTGCAAGACCTCGCGATCGGCTTGTCCGCGCGCAACCCCGACCCAGCGCTGGCCACCGAACTGCTCGCGAGCGCTCTGGAGTTCGCCTTCGCGCGTCTGGCCGAGCTACGCGGCCTGCTCGCCGACGTCCCCAGTTTCGCCGCCGGCGTTGCTGTCCCCGGGTTCGCGGATGCGGGCGGAGCGGTCGCGAGCCTGCTCGTGGCCGCGAATGCGGCACTGGACCTGGTGCCATCTCGGATCGCGGCGCTCGACCTTGCCGGAGCCGCGCTGCAGATGGGGATCGCGCTGAAGGCGATCGGCGACGCCACGGCAGCGGTCGGTGGCCTGTCACTGACCGGTCTGCTGGCCACGAGGATCGGTTGGGATGCTGTGGTTCCACGCGGCCTCGCCGCCCAGCTCGGGCTTCCGAAGGCCGTGCCACAACTGCGGGTCGCGGACGGCGCCCTCGAGTACACGCTCATCGCCCCTGGACGCAGTCTGTTCGCCGCACCGGTCGGCGTGAGGTTCGACCAAGCGAAGGTGACCGTGCGGCTCGGAACGACCGGGCAGAAACCGGACTTCGGGATCAAGTTGGCGTTGACCGGGCTCTCGGCCGGTGTCGGAGGCGGCGCCCTCGCCGCGCTGTTCGCCGGTGCGGCAGGCTCATTCCAGGCTGACGCGGTCGTCGGCGTCGAGCTGGGCCGGGGCGTGACGATCGGCGGCGGTACCCGCGTCGTATTGCCCGCCAGGGCGAAGGAGGGCCCGATCGACGTCCGCGAGATCGCCGTCGAGCTGCCTGCGGGTGTTCCGAACACTGTCGACGTCGGGGCAAGACTGACCACCGAGCTCGGCGTTGTAGTCGCGACCGTCGACGGGGCGGGCGTGCACCTGCGCATAGATCCGGCGGCCGTGCGCGACGGCGTGAACCCCGTGTCGGTCGCCGTCCGCGAGCCCACCGGGATCGGCCTGCTGCTGGACACCGGAATCGTGCGCGGCGGCGGGTATCTCGGCATCCGCCCCGGTGGATTCGGGGGCGCGCTGCAGCTGCGCATGGGACCGGTCGAGATCAAGGCGGTCGGGTTGCTCACGCTGGATCCGGAATTCGCGCTCGTGATAGTGATGTCGGTGGAGTTCCGCCCACCGATGGACCTGACGTTCGGGTTCACCCTCAACGCGGTCGGCGGCATTCTGGGCATCCAGCACAGCCTCGACAGCGATGCGCTGCGTGCGGCCATGGCCGACGGCGCGCTCGACCACATCCTGTTTCCCGCCGACCCCGTCGCAGCGGCACCCGCCATCCTCAGCACCCTGGAGCGGGTATTCCCGACGTCGCCGGGATCGATCGTCGTCGGGCCGATGCTGGAGCTGGGCTGGGGCCGGCCGGTCAGCTTCCTGACCGCTCAGGTCGGTGTGATCGTGTCGCTGCCCGATCCGCGCATCGTGCTGATCGGGCGCGTGCGCGTCGCGCTGCCGACCCCCGACGTGCCGATCGTCGACCTGCGGGCGCTCGTCTACGGCGAGATCACTGCCGACCACCTGCTGGTGTTGGTATCACTCAACGGTTCCAGGATCGCCGGGTTCGCCGTCGGCGGCGACATCGGCCTGTTGTTGCGATGGGGCGGATCACCCGAGATCGCGATCAGCGCGGGCGGATTCCACCCGCGCTACCAGCCGCCGCGAGAACTCGCCGGAATGACACGGCTGAACATGGATCTCTCGCCCCCGGCGATCCTGTCACTGCGGGCGGAGGCCTACTTCGCGGTGACAACGAACAGTGTGCAGCTGGGTTCACGGGTGGAGATGTCGGCCGACGTCGGAGTGGCCGATATCAGTGGGCATTTCGCGTTCGACGCGCTGGTGCTGTTCTCGCCCTCCTTCTCGTTCCTGATCGACGCCAACGCCGGTCTCACCGTGCACGTGTTCGGAACCACCCTCGCGGGCGTCTCGCTGACGCTGCATCTGTCGGGCCCGGCGCCCTGGCGGGCGGCGGGCAGCGCCGAGGTGGAGGTCCTGTGGACGAGCGCCGATATCGACGTGGGCCCGTTCACCTGGGGTGACAACGACAACCCGCCGCCGACCCCGGCGGAGCCCCGCAAGCTCGTGCACGCCGCGTTGCATCGCAATCCCGGAGCGTGGCAGGCATTGTCGCCACCGGACTCCGACCGCGTGGTGCGGCTGAAGACCGCGCCGCCGAGCGAGGTCGAGGTGACGGTGCACCCGATGGGGCTGTTCGACGTGCGCCAGCACGCGGTGCCGCTCGAGACGATCGTCACGCGGGTGGGTGCCAACCCCGTCCCCGAGGGGCAGCGCCGGGTACACCTGGGGGTGCCGCTGGTGAACAACACACCGGTCGGCGCGGTGAGCCAGGTGACCGACTCGTTCGCGCCGGGTTCGTATCTCGACCTCGCAGAAGATCAGAAACTGTCGCGGCCGAGCTTCGAGCAGATGCCCGCCGGTGCGCGCATCCGGCCACCCGGTGAAGGCGCGAACTTCGACGCTGCCCGCGAGACCCAATCGCGCTACGAGACGTTCGTCTGCGACGACGACGAGTTGCTCGGACTCCACCTCATCGGCACAGACACGTTGTTCGCCTCGACCGCGTCCGTGGCGTTGCACGCAGGGGCCGCGGCGCGCAGCGAACTGCGCGCGCGCAGCCGGTATTCCGCCGCCCGCGATCCGATCGTGCTCGCCGATCCGGCCGAGGTCACGGTGGTGTCCAAGGCGACTGTCGCCACGGACGGGCAGTGGCAGACCTATACCCACGCGGCGGAGCAGCACCTGGCCGCTGACACCCAACTCGCACGGCTCGGAGTTTCCTGATGGCCGACACCCTGGAATCGCTTGCGGGCGCGAGGTTTCGCGCCGACGACGTCATCGCGGCGCTGCAGCAGCCGCTCCCTCCGGAACAGATCGTGCTGGACCGTTACGTGTTCATGCCGCACGCGCGCACCGGCATCGCCGCCGCGCTGACGACGCCGTTCGACTGGAACCTGCCCAGCCGCGCAGCGGTGGAGCTGAAAGTGCCGGTCGTCGACGAGCGCGGCTCGGTGGACGCCGAGATGCGTGTGCGCGTCTACGGTCCCGCCGACGTCCTCGAGGTCGATCCGCGTCAGGTGATCCGGGCCTTCCCGAAGGACGACGCCGTCGACGCCGAGGTGGACGACCTGGTGCACGTCGAATTCGACCGGCCCGACCTGCCGTGGCTGTTCACGCCCGCGGGGCCGGACGAGCAGGGCCGGCTGGTGCCCTGGCTGACACTCGTGGTCGCACAGAAACGACTCGTCGAATTCGGCGAGCAGCGCGGATCGGTGCGGGTGGCGCGGATCCGACGCGACCAGTTGCAGCCGCTGCACGACGCGTGGGCCTGGGCGCACGCCCAGGTAACGGGCGCCAAGGCCGCTGACGCCGAGACCGAACCCACACTCGAACGCCGCCTCGGCGAGGCGAACGCCGCGCACAACCTGAGCCGGCTGGTCTGCCCGCGCCGGCTCGATGACAACACCGCTTACACCGCGTGCGTCGTGCCGACGTTCCTGGCCGGCGCACAAGCAGCGCTCGGGCTTACTCCGGTGACGACGCTCGCGCCGGCGTGGGGCACAGCGGCCGACTCCACCGCCGGCGACCCGCTCGACATGGTGACGCTGCCGGTCTACTACTCGTGGAGTTTCGCCACCGCGCAGGACGGCAATTTCGAGAGCCTGGCACGGAAGTTGCGGCCTCGGGTGGCACCGCCCGGGGTCGGGCGCCGCCGGGTCGACACCACACATCCCTGGCCCGAACTCCAACTGACGGCCGAGTCCCAGGGCGCGGAGATGGTGGTGGCCGGTCCGGTCGTGTCGCCGCAGAAACCGGAGTCCGTGCCGGAGGAAGAATGGCCGACCGAGGCGGACCAGCAGTGGCCCGGCGATGTCACCGACACGCTGGTGTCGACGCTGAACCGGCCGGAGCGACTCGCGCACGCCGAGGACCCCGGGCCGCCGCTGGTCGGACCGCCGCTCTACGGCGCGATGCACGCGCGCCAGCCTCGGATCGAGATGGCCGAACCACAGTTGTCGAGCCAGCCGCAATGGTTCCGAGAGCTGAACACCGATCCACGTAACCGGATCGTCGGCGGGCTGGGCACGCGGGTCGTCCAGGCCGAGCAGGAGGATCTGATCGCCGCAGCCTGGAACCAGATCACCGGCATCGAGGCGGCCAACCGGGCGCTGCGGCTGGCGCAGCTGGCAAAACACGTCACCGCTTCGCTGCACCGCCGTCACTTGTCCCGGTTCACCGACGCCGCTGTCCTCGCGACGACCGAACGGGTGCATGGCAAGGTGCTGGACTCGCCTGGTCGCAGCGTGTGGGCAGTCCTCGGCGCGTCCAGCCTGCCGCACGCGGTGACGGCAGGCGCCTTCCGTCGGCTGTCGCGGGTGCGCGGGCCGATCGTGAAGACGGCGGTGCGCGAGGCGGCGCTGCGCCGAGCCCGTGTCGACGCGCTGACCGTGCTGCCGGACCGATTCACCCGCAACTGGGTCGCGAAATACGTTGCGCCGGACGGTATCCGCGCGTTGAGCGCCGCGGCCAGAGCGCGGCTCACCGCCGGCCTCGCCCAGGCGGTCGACCCACAGGTCGACCGCGACACCCTGCTGGCCCGTTGGCAGGAGTCGTTCACCCAGCCGACGCCGTCGGAGCTGTTGACGCCCGAATCGCTCGATCAGATCCCACAGGACCCGGTCCCGCTGGGCCGACACATCATCGAGTCGCTCGGCGCCCGCTTGGTCCGCACCGCGCCCGATGATACGGAGATGGAACACAGCGCGGACGCCGCCGCCAACGGGCTGGCATTCGCGACGATGCTCGGCGAGATCGTCGCAGGCGCCGACATCGTCGGACTGCTCCAGTTCCCCGTCGCTCGCGCGGACGCCGAGCGGCTGCAGCTCGAGCCGCTCGGACCGGCACGCGAATCGGACCAGGTATTCGTCTCACCGGTCGCACTGCGAGACTACGCAGCTCGCGCCAGGGAGTGGGCAGTGCGGTGGGAGGCTACCGCGCTGGACGAAGAGTTCGCGCAGACCGCAACCCGGTTGACCGGCATGATCGGCGACAGCATCGACGTCGGCGGCGGCCGGATCTCGGCGGCGCTGCGCGCGATCGCGACCAGCGTGGTCATCGATGATCGGTTCACCGCACCGGCACGGGGGCGGGTCAACGCTCCGGCGCTCGAGCTCGTCCGCAAGCTGGATCCCGCCCGCACGATCCCGGCCCGGGTCTCGGCGCGACTGCACCTCGGCAGCGGCCGATTCCCGAACTGGCTGCGGCCGGACTGGTTCGATGACCTGCAGGTCGAGCCGGTGATGGCGCACCCGCGCTTCACCTACCCGATGTACGAGCCGCTGCACCGCTACGACCGCGAATGGATGGTCCCAGGGCTCGGGCTGATCGAGTCGCCGGATATGGCGACGTTGCTGCTCACCAACAACCGGTTCATCGAAGCCTATCTGATCGGCCTGAACCACGAGATGGCGCGCGAGCTGCTGTGGCGCGAGTTCCCGACAGATCAGCGCGGCACCTACTTCGACTCGTTCTGGACCGGCGCCAAGGAGCTGGTGGCAGATCTGCACGAGACGGCTTGGCATAGTGGCGGTTTGCGGTCCCATGTCGATCCGCACCTCGACGGGCAGCTGGTCTTCTTGGTACGTGGCGACCTCATCCGCCGCTACCCCGGCGTCGTCGCGCACGCCGCGCGCGAAGCCGCCAGCGACCGCGGCATCCCCGTCTTCGAGGCCGACTCTCCGATCAAGACCCTCTTCCACGTTCATCTGCCGCCCAACCTGCTGCTGGTCGGGTTCGCGATGCCACGCGAACGCATCGATACGCCAGGCGAGAAATGGTGGTTCACCTTGTCCGAGAATCCGACAGAGCCGCGCTTCGGCCTCGACCCGTCCCGTGACGGGCCGATCACCCGAGACAATCTGGTGTGGACCGACCTCGGCGTCAACCGGCCCGGCGGGTTCCTCGACGCGACCACGCACACCGACATCGCCTTCGACAACTGCCGCTGGGGTGCGTCGAGCGCGCAGACGGCGTATCTGCTCTTCCAACTGCCGGCGCGAGCCGCGTTCCTTGCCAAGAAGATGGTCGCGGGGGCGGTGCTGTGATGGCCGAACTGGGGCGAGCGCGGATTCGGCTGGCTGCCGCCACGGCCGAACGGTCGAAGCTGATCGCTTCGCTGAACGAACAGGTGGCGCAAATCTCCTCGGCACGAGGATATCTCGGCGAGATTCAGGTATCCGGCGCACCGGGCGACCGCGACGCCGCTGCCGCTCGGGTCGATGAACTGGTCGAGCAGCGCGCCGCGGCGGCTCGGGCGATCAGTGAGCTCGACGAGCGGGTGCGGCTCGAACTGGGTGGATTGCTGGGCAACACGTTGCGGCTCGACGCCGACCTGCCGTTGGCGCTGCTGCCGGTGCGGGTGGAGACCCGCTCGACCGAGGACGGCGCGCGGCTGCGCGTGCGGATCTACCACGACACGCTGCACTCGGAGTCGCTGGACGAGGGCTTGTCGGACGTTGAGCGCGAGGCGGGCATCACGTACTGGACCGCCGTGTGGCCGGATCCCGCCGCGACCTCCGCCGCATGGCAGACGCTGCTGGCCGCGACGGGGAGACGCCGTGCCACGTGGGTGGCCGAAGCGCTGCGCCCGCGCAACCTGGCGCGGCGGCCCGCCGACCCACCGGACTTCCCGGCGACGCCGCCGCGCACCGCCCGCCCACCTGCGGCGCGCACCCTGCCGGACCGGTTCTACGTCCGGATCGAGCAGGACGGGGCAGCGCCGGTCACGGTGGCGGGCAACGCGATACCGGATGAAGTGCCCACCGGCCTGACCGACCGCGACGAGCTGAGTGCGCTGCGAATCGAGGGCCGGGACCTGCCGCCGATCGATGAGTCGCTGCGCTGGCTGGTCGACTACGACGAGGCGGTCCGTATCGGGATGGCCGTGACCGTCACCCTGCCGCGGCCGGGGGTGACCGTACGCAGGCTGCTGGTATTCGGCGTCCGCGCCGCTCTGGACGGCGCGGCAAGTGCGCAACGGCTCGAACAACTCCTGCGCTCGCACCAGTTCACCGACGGCGCCGAATTCGTTGCGCAGGGTACGCCGACGAACAACACCGAGTCGGCGCGTTCGGGGTGGAGCAAATCGACCCCGCCCGCTCCGCCGGACACCGACATCTCCGCTGCCGCGCCGGGCTCGAACGCTGCGGTGACGGCAGCCGCGCTCGGCGTCTCCCCGTCATCGACCATGTCCTTGGCCGGCGCCGATGGCCGCGAGCAGGCGCACGCGGCGGCGTTCAACACGGCTCTGTGGGCGACGACCTGGGGTGAGGCGATCGAGCACCTCACCCCGGCCGGTCGCGCCAACGGTGATCGGCGGCTCGACAGCGCCGCGCTCGATGCCGTGCGTAACCATTGGATTCACCATGTCCGCGGGCGCGGGCCGCTGCCGGTGCTGCGGCTGGGCAAACAGCCCTACGGGCTGCTCCCCGTCGTCCGAACCGACGAGGCATGGCAACCGCTACGCGGTGGCTTCGTGGAGAACCGGCTGGTCCCGTTCATCGACCAGCAGGTTCGGCGGATATGGGAGGACGGGCTTGGCGACGTCGCGACGGTGATGAACCAGCCCCTCGACGACGCGTTACCACGGATCCTGGGCACGGACGCCGTGCTGCGCGGCCTGCGGGTGCGCACGGCGCTCTCACCCGACCCGATCGTCCGCGGCGCGATGGCGTTGACGCTGCCGGATCTCGGCGATACCCGCAGCGGCCGCGAGATCACGAAGACGCTGCTGCTGCTCGCGGGCGTCGCCGACAACGCGCTCGACGACAACGATCTGCTCGGCGCCATGACCCGGTCGCTGGCCCTGCCGCTGGCGCACGACTCCGATCCGGCGTTCGTCGAGGCGCTGCTGCGCGGCGAGCCGCCCGGCGGGCCCAAGAGCGTGCTGCAGGTGCTGCTGGCGCATGCGGCAGCGGTCGAACAGCACGCCCGCGACTCGGTGCTGCCAGTCGGGCGGGCCGGTCTGCTGCACGAGATCATCGGCGAGAGCCGAACCGATTTCGACCGCGACCTCGTCGGGGCAGCCGTCGACTCGCTGTTGGAGGGCCGCGGCTGGGACGACCCGATGGTATCGGCGGCGGCAGTGCACATCGAGGAGCGCGTCGGACGGCTGGATCCGCGAACGATCGCCGATCGCAACCCGATCCCGGCGCTCGCGCCGCGCTCTACCGTGCAACGGGTCGCGGGCAGACAGGTGCGGCTGGAGCTGTTGACCGGCGCGGCGGGCCTGCAGGTGATCGGCGAGCTGCTCCTGCGGACCGGCTGGGGCGCGCGGTTCCGGTCGGCGCTCGAGACGATCGCGGGAATCGACTCGCTCGATGAGCGCCGGCTGTTGCTCGCCGAGACGCTGGACTGCTGCTCGCACCGCCTCGACGCCTGGATCTCCGCCGCGGCCGCGCGTCGGCTCGCCGACGTGCGGTCGAGCCGGCCGCGGGGTGCGTACATCGGCGCGTACGGATGGCTGGAGAACATCGAGATCCGCGTGCCGGCCGACGCGGGGACCGTCGACGGCCTGGATGTGCTGCAGGATGGGGCGGACGGCGGATACGTGCACGCGCCCAGCCTCACCCACGCCGCGACCGCCGCGGTACTGCGCAGCGGCAGGCTCACGCATCGCCGCGGCGACCCGAACACCGATGCGCTCGACATCGACCTGTCGAGCAACCGCACACGCGACGCGCTGTCGTTGCTGGAAGGGATACGCAACGGCCAGTCGCTGGGCGCGCTACTGGGCTACCGGCTGGAGCGTCGGCTGCACGAACGCTCGGGCGGTGAACTCGAACTCGACCGTTTCATCTATGTGCTACGCACACTCGCTCCGCTGCGGTCGGGCAAGCTCACCGAACCCGGCGCACCGGTACAGGAGGGCTTGGCAGCGTCGGATGTGGTGGACGGCCTGCGGCTGATGGCAATCGACCCGCAGCTCATCGCGCAGAAGCTGGAGGAAGGCCCCACCGACAACCGGTACATCGACCAGTGGGTGCCGCCGCTTCCCGACGAGTCGAAGGCGGTGCTCGCCGCAATCGCCGAACTCGAGCACACCCACGACGCGGTCGCCGACTTGCTGCTGGCCGAGTCGGTGCACCAGCTGGTCTCCGGGAACCCCACCCGGGCCGCGGCCGTGCTCGATGTGCTCGGCGCCGGAGAGGCCGTGCCGCCCGACCCCGACGTCGTCCGCACGCCCCGCACCGGGGTACCGATTCAGCACCGGATCGCGATCGTCGTGCCGGACCCGTTGCCGTCCCGGGTGCCCGGGTGGAGTCCGATGAGTCCACGAGCAGCGGCCGAACCGCGACTCGAGGCGTGGGCGCAGCGGGCACTACCGGACCCGTCGACTATCCCGATCGTGCCCGATCGTGCGTTGAACGTCGCCTATTCCGGCCTGTCCGCCCTCGACATGCTCTACGACAGCGACGGCGACAACGTCGGCGCCTCGACACTGGTCCGCCGGCTACGGGTGCGGTTCCCCGATCTCGGCGACGACTTCTCGGCACTCGCCCCCTACTGGGAGCTGGCCTCGATGCTGCGGGCTTTGTTGACCGGCGGGCGCGCGCTCGACGTGGCCGACCTCGGCCGCCCGCTCGCCGCGGCGGACGTGGGCCGAGCGCCTGACACTGCCGAACTGCTGGCCCGGGCGCGACAGGCCACCGATCAACTGAAAGCGGCTGCGACAGGGGTCGATCCGGAACCGATGCTGCTCCGATTCGGTGTGCGTGCGCCGGTCGGGGCGGGTGCGGCCGACGTCGGCGAGCAGGCCGCGACCCGGCACGCTCTGGTCGAGGAAGCCGAGCAGCGAGCGGCGGCGGCGGCCGCTCTGCTGGCGAGGGTTACCGTGGACATGCCGGCGAAGTCGGTGGTGGAACTGGCGACCGAGGCGCTGCGCGTGGTGTTCGGCGGCGAGTTCCGGGCAATTCCTCTGCTGTTCGCACCGAGGGCCGGCGAAACCGACCTGTGGTCGGGTGCGGTCGGTACCACCGCGGTGAACCCGCGGCCCGGGGCGGACCTGCGGCCGTGGCTGGAGCGCGCCGGGCGGATGCGCGCGCACACCGGCACATTCGGCGAAACGCTGCTCGTCCGTGAAGCATTCGGCATGCATCCCCGGTTACGCGCAGTCCAGTCGCCCGCCGGGGCCTATGGGTCGTGGGTCGGCCTACCGTTCCCCGAAGGCCATCCGCCGATGGTGCCGCTGACGAACACGGTGGTCGAGGTGGCCGGGCCGCCTGGCGCCGACCTCTCCGGCGCAGTGGCGGGCGTCGTGCTGGACGAGTGGACCGAAGTGCTGCCGCGGCGGCTCGAGCGGCGAGATCCCACCGACCCGGACGCCGCACCCGAACTGGTCGACGTGACGACGACCGCGATCGCGCTCAATGCCAACGCACCCGGCTCCCGTCCGCCGCAGGCGATCCTCCTGGCGTTGTCCGCGGACGGCTCGGACTGGGACGCCGACAAGCTCGTGGCGGTGCTCGACGAGACGATGGCCTTGGCCAGGATGCGGCTGCTCACCCTGCAGCAGCTGCCCTACGCCGGGCGATACCTGCCCGCGCTGTACTTCCGTGACTGGTCGCTGCAAGGTGAGCCGGTGATCGAATGGGCGAAGGTCGCGACCGAGTTCGACGCAAGAAGCGTGCTCGACTATCTCGAGGCGGAGCAGTAATCATGGCAGCCGACTTCATTTCCGCTCGGGAACTGACCGAGATGCCGGTCTTCGCGCTGGCGGACCCCCCGACATGGACCCGGCTGGAGCCGCAGAGCAGTTCGGGTGACCCGAGTCCAGGAACCCAAGCGCGCGTGCACGATCCGCTGTGGCTGATCGGCCGGCAATGGCAACTCGGTGAATTCGAGGGAGAAGACGCCGGTACGCCGCTCACCGTGCGGGTGGTTACCGCCACCACGGCGGTGGATCGGTGGGCGGCGCGTGACGACACCGCGGGCATCGCGTTCGGCCGCGAGCGTCAGGAGTTGTTGGAGCCGTTGGTCGAGCGCGAACCGGTGGGCGAGGTTTCGCCAGGCCTGCGGGCACGTGCGGAGGCGGCGGCGGCGTTGCTGGCCGCGCTCGCCGACGCAGGGCTCGGTGGCCTGCGCGCCGACGTCGTCGTCAACTGCCCGCTGGATCTGGACCCGCTGCATCACCCGGACGGCACGCACGCCGCGCTCGATCCGCACTGGCTGCGGCTGGCGCGGCTGCTCGATGGCCGTGGCATGGCCGATGGGGAACTGATCGCCGACGCGTTGGGGGCGGCGGCGCCGGCGCTGCCGGCTTGGCTGACGGGAGCCGATGAGGCGGGGGTACGGGCAGTGACCGATCCCTGGCTGTCCTGGTATCGCGCCGAGGTGTCGCCTCCGGCCGGTGGGACGGATGCCTGGGTCGGGCCACGGCTCGAACATTCCTTCCGGATCGGCGCGGGCGACGTCGTCCTGGATGCGCCTTCGCATTCGGGAGGCGATGTCGACTGGTACAGTTTCGAACCCGCCGCAGCGGGCGCGACGCTGTCCGAGCCCGTCGGGGCGCGCGCCGCTGCGCCGCCGCAGCGCCGGGTGCATGCGTTGCTGGCAACTCCCTTACGCTACCCGGGCATGCCCGCCGATCGGCTGTGGGAGATGGAGGACGCGGCGGTCAGCCTCGGTGTGGTGGAGAGCGAGCCGTGGGATCTGGCCCGGTTGTTGGTGGCCGAGTTCGCGCTGACTTACGGCAACGACTGGCTGGTGGTACCGGTCGACGTGCCGTTCGGTTCGTTGACCACCGTCGAATCCGTGGTCTACACAACGACCTTCGGCGAGCACTTCGTGGTGCGTCCGACCGACGTGACCAGCCCCGACAGTCGATGGCGCATGTTCACGATCACCTCCGATGACGGAGTGACCGCGGACGGATTGCTGGTGCCTCCTGGCGCGGTCGCGGTGCAAGACGGACCGGCGGTCGAGGAGGTTCTGTTCCTGCGTGACGAGATGGCGAACCTGGTATGGGCGGTGGAACGTTCCGTCGAAGGGCCCAGCGGGCTGGCCCGCGATCGCTCCCGCGAACACGACGACCCGCCCGCACCCACGCGCGGACCGGTGACGCGGGCCGCACTGGACTATTCGCTGCAGACGGGGGTACCAGCGCGCTGGATCCCGTACGTGCCGCGCTCCACCGGATACCGGTCGGTCGAGCTGGTGCAAGGTCGCATGCCGCGTCCCGACGGCACACAGGCCGAGCCGCAGGGCCGCTTCCTCGCTCGGACCGACACCCGCGAGATCGCCGATGCCGAGATCCCGCGCGAGGGCTTACTCATTCGCCGCCAGCCGAGCATTACGCGCCTACCCGACGGCAGCTACCTGCGCTGGACAACTCGGCGTGTCGGTGTCGGACGCGGCGAAGGCGCAAGCCAGCTCGCGTTCGACTCGGCTATCGCGCGGCGCCCGGCTCAGTAGGGCGACTAGCGATGACGGCTGGAATGTTCGCAGGTATGTCCGGACTGCCGCAACGGTATTCAGCGGCTGCAAATGGTGGGCGGCGACAAACGGGAGCCCGAGGCTCCCCGCGATTCGGGCGGTGTGGTCACCGCTGCCGAGCATCCAGATTTCCGGTCTGTTGCCTACGGCGGGCACCGCCGCCGCTCGGCCGCCGTCGTTGTCCGCCTCGAACAGCGCGAGCAGTTCCCGTACCTGATCGTCGAATGGTGTGGCCGTGCGTTCCTGTTCGCTGCGCACGCGGTCGGCGATGTCGCGAGGTCCGCCGAGGGCACGCCCGAGACCGAGATCGATACGTCCGGGGTGGAAAGCCTCCAGCGTGCCGAACTGTTCAGCGATCACGATGGGAGCGTGGTTGGGCAACATCACTCCGCCGGCTCCGACCCGTATCCGCTGTGTCACCGACGCAATGCGTTCGGCGACAACTGCCGGTGCCGCGCTGGCCACGCCTGGCATTCCGTGGTGTTCGGGCACCCAATATCGGTGGTAGCCGAGATCGTCGGCCAGCTGCGCCAGTTCGATGCTGTTACGCAGCGCCATGCGCGCGTTCGATAGCTGCGTGATGGGAGCCGTGTCCAGAACCGAGATGTGAACCTTATGCTGATGTTTCATCGTCGAGGGTCCCTTCCGCGGCAGGATCCCGCGCTTGTCCAGTTCCGACCGACATGCACCATCCATCGTGCGCGAGGTCTCCATCCTCCGAGTTCGGGGCTCGATCGGTGGATAGCGGGAGCGGGATCCACTGGGACGGGCACACCGACACACCTCTGCGGTACTCGGGACGGATCCACGACCCGAAAGCTGAGAAGCCGTTTCGAACTCCGACAAGAGGTGATGGCGGCGGGCAGGACGAGCGGGGCGGTGGAGTGAAGGTCCACTAGCCCTGCGCGGGAGTGGTGTCGAGAGCGCGCAGCTGGCCAGGGTCGATCGCGCGCAGAACCGCCAGTGAGGCGGTGACGGCCAGGTCGCAGGCCGCGCCGATGTCCGCGCCGTCGACGATGACCGCCCGGTAGGCGATGTCGAGGCTGATGCCGAGCAGCATGGTGGCGAGGGTGTCGGCGCCGCGGCCGATGGGCGTTCCACGCTCGGCGTAATTGGCGCGCAGTTCCTCGGCGACGCGGGGTTCGAGAGCGGCCGAGAGCCGCCGCCCGGGATCGGTGTCGTCGTATCGGTTGTCCAGCAGCACGCGGAAGCCGCGGGGGTGGCGGCGCGCGTATTCGAACAGCGACTCGATCGAGTACCTGGCCCGCCTACCGTAGTTCATCGTCTCGCCGTGATCGTAGATCTCGAACATCCAGGTGGTGAGTTTGTCGAGTTCGCGTTCGATCACGGCGTGGACCAGGGCGTCGCGCGAGCCGAAATGGGCGTAGAGCGTCACCCGCGAGGTGTCGGCACGGCTGGCGATGGCGTCCATCGTGGCGCGATCGACGCCGACCTCTGCCATCACCGCACACGCCGCGTCCAGCAGCTGTGTGTCGGTCGGACGGTTGCGAGTGCTGCGGCGCGCGGGCGGGCCTTTGCGCCGATCCCGGTGCCCGCTCTCGGTCACGTTCCTCCCCTCTTCGCCTGACGAAGCTCTCGATGCGGCGCCACCTCCGCAGGAGTCGGGGGCGTGGCATCGCGAGCGTCAGTTCCGCGCCGGATTCTCCGACGCGTCCTCGAGGTTACCGAAGTAGGCCGCTTCGACCTTGTCCCGGCGCTCCCGCAGCTCGGTCGCGGAACCGGTCAGCGCTGCCCGGCCGTGGTGGAGCACCACCGCCGAGTCGGCGATCGACAGCGCGAGTCCGATGTGCTGCTCGACCAGCACCACGGCCATGTGCTGGTCGTCGGCGATCTCACGCAAGCGAGGCAGCAGCTCTTCCACCGCGATGGGGGACAACCCGAGGCTGAGTTCGTCGATGAGCAGTACTTTCGGCCCGCACAGAAGGGCTTTGGCCAGGGCGAGCATCTGCTGTTCACCGCCGGAGAGCGTGCCGCAGCGGCGGGCGCGCAGCGTGCGCAGCTTCGGGAAGTAGTCGAGCACGTCGTCGAGAGCGGGACTGTTCTTGCGACGGGAAAGGCGTAAGTTGTCCTCGACCGAGAGGCGGTGGAACACCCCGCGGCTGTCGGGCACCAGGATCACGCCGCGGCGCGCGTTGCGTTCCACGCGCCGGTCCAGAGGTTCGCCGAGCGCGGTGACGGCGCCGGAGATGATCGGCAGCGCACCGACCGTCGCCAGCAGGGTCGTGGTCTTACCCGCGCCGTTGGGGCCCAGCAGGGCGAGGATCTCACCCGCCCTGACCCGCGCGCTCAGTTCGCGCACCGCGGGGACGCCGCCGTAGCCGACGGTGAGCCCTTCGATACTCAGGACGGGCTCGGTCCGGGACTGGACGGGGCGGGTCGCGGCGGGGCTGGTCATTCGTTCTCTCCTGCCGGCCGGTCGGCCGTCGCCGGTGGTCGCGCGTCCTCGCCGTGTGCGGCGGTGCCCAGATAGGCGGTGATCACGCGGGGGTCCTCCCGAATCCGAGCTGGTTCGCCGCTGGCGATGACGACGCCGAAATCCAGGACGTACAGGCGGGCACAGATGTCGAGCACGAGCTGCATGTCGTGGTCGATGAGCAGCACGCCGATGCCCGAAGCCGCGATCCGGCGCAGATGCTGCCCGAATTCCGTGCTTTCGTGGGTGTCGAGCCCGGCAGCGGGTTCGTCGAGCAACACCACCCTGGAGCCGCCGACGAGGGCGCGGGCGACGCCGACGAGTTTCTGCTGCCCAAGGGTGAGTTCGGTGGGGCGAAAGCCGCCGACACCGGGCACACCCACCAGATCCAGTGCGGCCTCGATGGTCTCGCCCGGTGGCGCGGACCGCCCTACGATGTCGGTCAGCAGGGAACGCAGACCGGTGCGCTGCAGCGCGACGGCGAGGTTCTGCTTCACGGTCAGGTCGCCGAACAGTTCTCCGGCCTGCCAGGTCCTTGCCAGTCCGGCGCGGCGGCGGCGATGCGGTCCGAACCGGTCGAGCGCGACGCCTTCGAGGGTGACGTGCCCGGTCGCATCGGTGAAGCCGGTGACCGCGTCGACGAAGGTGGTCTTGCCTGCGCCGTTGGGCCCGATCAGGCCGACGATTTCGCCGGCGCCGACGGTGATGTCGATATCGGAGTTGGCGGCGACGCCGCCGTAGCGCACCGACAGTCGCTCGGTTCGCAGTAGGGTCGTGGTCTCAGACATGTGCCGCCGCCTTCTCCTGTGCGCCCGGCGCCGGTGCGGCCGCGGGTTCGCCGCCTGATCGGCGGGCGATCACCGCCTTCAGACGGTGTGTCGTCCCGGTGATCGCCCCGGCCACGCCGACCGGGTTGAGCACCGCCATCAGCAGCAGCACGCCCGCGGCGATGAGCTCGTAGTACTCGCCGAGTTCCAGTGTCTGGTTGAGGAATACGTAACCGACGCCGAGCGGGCCCGTGATCCCGGCGATGAACGCGCCGGTGACGGAGGTGATGCCGCCGACGTAGGTCATCGCGAGCACCGTCAGGCCGATCATCACCGTGAACGACCCTGCCGAGAGCTGCCCGCGGCTGTAACCGATGAGGCAGCCTCCGACGCCGGCGAGGAAGGCCGAGACGGCGAAGCCGAGCAGCTTCGTCTTCGCGACGTCGATGCCCACCGAGGCCGCCGCCCGCTCGTTGGAACGCACCGCCAGCAGCGCCCGTCCGGTGGCGCCGCCCATGATCCGCATCACCCCGAGCGTGCAGATCGCGACCACCGCCAGCACCATCAGGGCGAACCGCAAGGTGACCAGGTCGGTACCATCCCGGACTCCGAGATCTACGCCGAACAGGGTGGGGTCGGCGATGAGATTGCCCTGCGCCGGTGTCAGCGACGGATTGTTGAACACGAAGCCCTGGATGGCCAGTGCGGCCGCCAGGGTCACCACCGCCAGCTGGGCGCCGCGGATGCGCAGCGCGGGCACGCCGACCAGGATGCCGAGCGCGGTGGCGACCAGCGCCGCCGCGATCATGCCGAGCGGGAACGGCACGTGCCAGTTGTTCGCCAGCTTCGACAGCGCGAATCCGGAGGTGCCCGCGAAAGCCATACTGGCGAGGGAGATCTGACCGAGGTAGCCGGTCAGCAGCACCAGCGAGAGCGCGATGAGCGACAGGATGATGGAGGTGACGACGCCGAACCGCCATGTGCCCGTGGTCGAGACGATGGCCGCGAGGGCGATCGCGACGACGGTCAGCGTCGGCGCCAACCGGATCCGGGGGATCGTGACGGCGGGCATCTGCACCGACCCGAGCGAACCGCGCGCCGGGATCCTGCCGCCGAGCAGGAACAGCGCGATGATGATGATCACGAAGGGCACCGCGTCGCCGAGCCCGGCCTGGGCCCAGTTCGGCCAGAAGTCTTTGGTGTCGGCCCACAGGATGACTGCCTGGAACGATCCGAGCACCAAGCCGGCAGCGCAGGCCACGCCGAACGACGCGAGCCGCCCGACCAGTGCCGCGGCCAGCGCGGGTATCACGTAGAAGGTGTAGCTCGTCTCGTTGAGGCCGATGGTGTAGGCGGCGAGGACGCCGATGAGCCCGCAGGCCGCGCCGGTCATCACCCACACGATCGCGGCCAGCCGGTCGGGCGAGTAACCGGTCAGCCGTGCCGCGAGTTCGTCCTCGGAACCGGCGCGAGTCGCGATCCCGACGGTGGTGAGCGTGAAGTATGCGCGCAGCCCGACCGCGACGGCGATCGCGACGCCGGCCAGGATCAGATCCGACACATTGACCGTCGCACCGGCCACCGTGACGGTGTTCTCCGGCAGAAGCGGTGTCGCGAAGAGGTTTTCGGTGTCGAACCGCAACCCGACGAGGGCCTGGAGGAACAGCATGAGCCCGACCGATGCCACCACTTGGGCCAGCACCGGCGCCTTGCGCAGCGGCCGGAACACCAGCAGGTGCGCCAGCAGCGACCAGGCCGCCGCAGAGCCGACGCCGAGCGCCGCGGCGACCACCATCGGTGTCGGATGGTCGGCGGTGCCGAGGGAGAGACTGCCGACGGGCAGGACGAAGGTGCCGTCGGTGCGCAGCGCGGCCACGACATATACCGCCCACAGTGCGAAAGCGCCCTGCGCGAAATTGATGATTCCCGTGGCGGCGTGCACGCCGACCAGCGAGGAGGCGAGCACCGCGTATACCGCGCCGGTCGACAGACCTAAGAAGACGAATTGCAAGAACTGGGCCATGTGATCCCGATTTCTCTTGAATGGCCGAGGTGGAAAGGGGCGGGCCGCTCGAGTTCGAACGGCCCGCCCCCGGTCACTTCGGTCGGCTACGCCGCACCCGGAATCAGCTTCAGAACTTCGGGGCTCGGCGTGAGGAAGCCACCGGTCACCGGCGCCTGCTTCTTGTCCGCGGTGACCTCGAACAGCAGCATGTCCGTGGTGCAGTTCGGGCTGGTCGGCTTACCGCAGTTCAGCTTGGGACCGAGAAAACTCTGGTAGTCGGTGAGTCCCTTGAGCGCGGCCGTGATCGCGGGTCCGGTGAGTTCGGCCGGCTGCTTCGCGGTAAGTGCCTGGGCGAAATCGACCAAGGTGGCGAAGGTGCCGTAGGCGTAGAAGCCCGTCGTCCCGCCGGCGTTCTCGATGAACCGTTCGGCGATCTTCAGATTGGATTTCGCGGGCTCGGGAGCGGCGTCGACGGCGGGCGGCAGCCAGACCGGCGAATAGGCCTGCGAGCCGACAGCCTGCGGACCCAGCACGTCGACGAAATCGGTGCAGGCGGCGAGGAAGATCGTGCCCGTGTACTTCACCGACTTCAGCGCCTGGGCGAGCTTGTTGCAGGTGTTGTCGTTGGGTGAGGTCATCAGGCCCCCTGCGGCGGGATTGCCGTCGGCGATAGTGGAGGCCAGCGCGGTGAAGTTGGGGGAGGCGGGCGGGTAGTAGGCGCTCTTGACGTCGATGCCGAGCTGCTTTCCCAGCGGGGCGAGGAGCTGGTCGAACACCTGATGCGCTTGGGGCAGATCGGAATTGACCAGAGTCAGCGAATTCTTGCCGGCCTGCTTGAGCGACTGCAGGAAGCCGACCAGGAAGGCCGCCGGGGGCGGGCCGAAGAACACCCGGTTCTCGGTGACCGCTCCGGTGGCAGTGTTGAAGGGAATCTGGCCGATCAGCGGGATTCCCGCCGAGCTCAGGATCGGCATAGCGGCCGCGGATTCGGCGTTGTAGCCGTCGATGGTCGCGACCACCCCGGCCTGCACGAACTGGTTGGCGCAGGAGATGGTCGATTCCGGTGAGGTGTTGTCGATTCCGCAGTCGACGACTTCGATCGGGCGGCCGTCGATGCCGCCGATCTGCTTGTTGATGTATTCGATCGCGGCGTTCTTGCCCGTGGTCACGCCCGGCTGGGTCGCCGGTCCCTTCGACGGGTTGAACAGGCCCACCTTGATCGGTTCGCCGTTCGCTACGACCCCCGGCGGAATGGACGATTCTCCGGTGGCGGACTCGCTGTCGTCACCACACGAAACGACGGAGAACGCGCATGCCGCAGCCAATGCCGCAGCGGCGATTCGACCGGTTTTGATACTCATAGTGAATGCCTTTCCAGGCCGGTCGCGGTTCCGGCGCGCATGCCGAACCGTCCCGTCGAGCTGCCAATTCGACGCCGCACCGCACCTCGCGCGATTCCGACGACCCGATCTGCTCCTGTGATCTGGGCCACCTGAAGCTAGCTCAGCCTTACAGGGGTGTCAAGCTTCGATTCCGGCAGGGTTTCGGCAGGAGAGCGGCACATTCCGACCGGACCGACCGAAGCCGGTCCCGGCAGGACGCCGGCCCGTTCGGCGACGATATCGATGTCGCGGTGCGCGCGGAGGCCGGTCTCGTCGCAGGCATGACGCCGGCTCCCGGCAGACTGCCGATCAGCGTGAGGCGGGCGGGATGCTCTGCTCGTACTGGAAGACGTTGTCGGGGTCGTACTTCGCCTTGATTTTTCGCAGATGTTCGAAGTGCCGGCTCCCCCAATAGGCGGTTTCCCATTCCTGCATTCCGACGTTCGGCACGTTCACGTAGGCGCCTTCCACGTAGGGCCGCAGCGCCTGGCTGAACTCGGCGATCCAGGCCTGGGCCTGCGGGGTCAGCGGGTCGCTGACGCCTGGTTGGGTCGAACGAGTCCCCCAAGCTGCGCCGATCTCACCGTAGAAAAGCGCGTCGCGATGGACGAACGCGCTTCCGCCGCGCGGCTCGCTCTTGATCGCGCCGCCGAAAGCGTCGACGAAGTAGTTGCTGTCCTCTGTGGGAGCGTTGCGCATGAAGGAGCCGATGATGTCGATCGCCATCTTCGGCAACGGCTCTTTGACGAACTGCGAGAAGAATTTCCAGTTCGCGGGCTCTTGCGCGAGCGGAATCTGCGCTCGCGCGAAAATATCGCCCCAATTACCGACCTGCACCGTGACGTCGGGCGTGCCGACCGACAGGATCGGAGCGAGCATCTCTCCGGCCTGAGCCGCCTCCCCCTCCACAAGCCACGCGGACAGCAGGATCTGGGACTTGTGGATCTCGAGCTCGGATCCCAGACGGCTGTCGGCGGACGGCACCGTCCGCTGCCATGCCTCGAAGACCCCGTCCAGGTCACCGAGTCCATTCCAGGTCGCCTGCACATTGGCCAGCCGCGTGAGTGAATACACCTGGTAGGTGAGTTGTGTGACGATCCCGAAGTTGCCGTTCCCCGCGCCGCGCAGCGCCCAGAGCAGGTCCGAGTGCTGCTGCGAATCCACGTTGATCACCTCGGCGCAGTCTCGACCCGACGCGACGACGACCTCAGCCGCCATCAGGCTGTCGCAGGCCATGCCGAGCCAGCGGTTGAGGGGCCCGAGGCCACCGCCGAGCGTCGCCCCGCACACGCTCACGCTGCCCTCACTCCCGGTCGTGATCGCAAGGTTCTGCTCGGCGAGCGTCGTCACCGCCTCTAACTGGTTCAGCCCGGCGCCGACCGTCGCGATACGAGCGCCGGGATCGATCCGGACCGACTTGAGCCGGCTGACGTCGATCACGATGCCGTTGTCGACGTTCGACCAGCCCTCGAGGGCGTGGCGGCCGCTGCGCACCCGCAACGCGACGTCGTGCTGCCGCGCCCACGTCAGGGCGTTCACCACGTCCTGAGTCTCCTGCGCGAAGACGATGACCAGCGGGTAGTGCGAAAAGAGCTGGTCCCAGCCGAGGCGTGCGTCCGTGTAGGACGCGTCACCGGGACGAACGATGTGACCGGTCAGCGTCGCGGGCGGGCATTCCGGACTCGCGTACGCGATATGCGGAGTGTCTGCGGCGGTGAGGCCCGAAACGGCGACCGCTCCCACGCCGGCGGCCGCCGACCCCCTGAGCAGGTCACGACGAGAAAGATCGCTCAAGTCCAGGTCCTCTCGATCGGGCTACGCCACCCGGCTGCTAAGGGAACTCTTACCCGCCGATCGCCGGGCAATCCGCCGTAGTCGATTCCCGAACGGTAACGGTGTGACGTGGCGGTGTCCGGGCCGCGTTGTTGGCGGATCGTTCCCCTGATGGCCGTTGCGCTCCGGCGCGGCCGAGGCGGATGCGCTGATGGAGAACCGCAAAACTGGATCATCGGGGAAAACATCGCGCGCCCAGCGTCGCCGCGGCGACCATGACGTTCGATCAGCCCGCCGCGCAGGGCTCATCGATCGAAGCCGTTGGGAGACAGACGTGATTCGGCACGTTGATTCGGTGCCGAATCATTGGTTCCAGGGCAACAGCAGTCGGGTGAGGACTTGGCGGAGCTCGGCCGGCGGTAAGGGGGCCGCGCCGATCATGACTTGGCGTTGGATCAGTCCGTCGACGACGACGGTAACCGTCTCGGCGGTCAGAGCGGGTTCGGGGACCTCGAGCGTTTCGAGTAGCCGTTGGGTGAACTGCACGAAGGCGCGACGTTGCTGATCGAACAGGTCCCGCAGCTGGGGGTGGAACTGGGCCTCGCCCAGTAGCAGGTGTCTTGCCAGAGCCCGCCGACGTGCCGGTCCGGTGGTCATAGCCTCGATGAAGGAAGCCATGAGCTCGGCCAGTTGGGGAATCGAGGACAGGTCGTGGGCCGACACATCGGTGAAATGAGCGACCACGAGCTCGTAGTCGCGGGAGAACAGCTCCTCCACAGCCATGGCGACGAGCTTGCCGCGGGTGGGCGCGTGATAGTTGACCGCGCCGGGGCTCATCCCGGCCGCAGCGTCGACTGCCCGGTGGGTGAGACCGCGCACGCCGTGGTTCACGAGCACATCGATCGCCGCCGAGGCGATGCTGCGGCGGCGCCGGGCCACGTCCGGACGGGGGGGCTCGCTCATGACGGCATCGTAAAGCGCGGGTCCGGCGCCGCCATCGCCGCTGGTTGTCGAAAAAGCTGGAAGCCAGGGGCGCAACCAGCGACCGGCGCTGGCGGCCGAAGTCATGTGGGGTGCCGACCAGTGCGCGAACTCAGGGCCCTGTGTTGTGTCACAGAGCCGGGTCGACGGCCAGCCATGCCGACGCACCTCTTCTAATCTCAACACATGTTGAGAAGCTGGTGGATGTCGCGGCGCGCGATGCTGTCGATGATCACGAATGTGGGGGCGATATTGATGATCGAAGAGTCGACGGGCGCCGGGCACGCCACCCCTACGGGAGAGGCGCGTTATCGGGGGTATTCCGCCGAGGATCGGCTCCTGCCCTTTGCGCGGTTCTTCACCGCGCGCACGCTGCCCGCGCCCGCGGAGGTCGCCATGGCCTATGCGGGGCCTCCGACCGACCCGCAGCTGATCCCGGAGTTCGACTGTCTGCCCAGCGATTTGAGCCCGAGCGGATACTCCCCGGTCGAGACCGGATACGGGCATACGCGATCGGGTGTGATGTGGGTGGCGGTGCGGACGGCTATGCCGAGAGTCAGTGCGGCGATGTGGGACTGGTGGTTCGGTTGGCATATCGCCGAGTCGGCTCGGTATAAGCTTTGGCATCCCGAAGCGCACCTGTATGTCGGTGCCGCCCAATCGCGAACCGAGGCGGGGCTCGGTGACCGCGACAAATACATTGGCAACACGGTCTATGTCGATGAGTACATCGGCGTCAAGCTGCAGCAATTAGCCATCAGCTTTCACGACCCGGCGTTGCTCGGCCTGGAAGTACCCGACGGTCACACGATCATTTCCGGCCGGGTGGGCAGCAGCGTGGCTCCGCTGGATGTGGGGTGGCTGACGCATCAGGTCCGACCCGTGGCCGGCGGATGCGAGATGCGCAGTCGGTTCTATCTGAATCTGTACGGCCCGCGAGTTCCCGATGCGGGTCAGGCCGCGCGGGCAGTAGCGCGCGGAGCCGCTGTCGATCCCGCCGATCTGATGCTCGGGCTGGATATGGCCCGCGAGCTTCTCCTGCACTGCGGACAGGAAATGAACCATCTCGCCACGTTCCTTCCCGAACTCCACCGCGAATTCGCAAACTAGGCCCGGCGGGGTACGGCCTGCGGTCGAACTGGCCGCAGAACATCCAGGCGGCCGGTGGCGGTCGGCTCCGCCGATACGGCCGCACGGTGGAGATCATGAACCCGCTACTGATCACCAAGGCGGAGGCGCTGCCGGTGATCAAGGCATCCTCACGCCTGTTCTACCGGCTGTTCCCGTTCGACGAGGCTGCGCTCATCCTCACCCGCGTCCAGCCACCGTCCCGGGCTGGGAAGGGGTCCTCCAAATCGGCGACCCGATCTCTCTGCAACATTGCAACCATCTTTGTTGCGATGTAGTCTAGATTTCGATTCCCGCTGATGGCACGACCAGTACCCCCCGGACTGTGAGACCTCATGGCACTGACAGCGACGCGACCTATCGCCCTTATGGGCCCAGTTTCTTATCCGCCCACTACTGGTCGGCAGACCCCATCCGGCATACAGGCCGAGCCGTCGGGGCGGCACCCACACTCCGCGTGCGGGAAGGCCACCTCGGTGCCGTCGGCGGATGCCGGGCGCGCGGCGCCGTCGCAAAGGAGCCGCAAGTCCCACGAGAGCGGCCCGTTGGCCCCTGGTGGTGATGTGTATCTGCGGCTGTGGGTGAGCGGCATCGCTTTCGACTACGTGGTCTCGGCCGCGGCAGTGGGCAATCTCCTGCAGGATTGGGCGAAATCGCGCTGGTGCACGATCGAAGTGGTCCGCAACCCGAGCATCGAGCACCGGCCGCCGCGTCTGCCGTGTGAACGGTTGTTCCTGGGCCCGTGACAGGCAGCGCGGGGTCCCGCCGCCTGGACGGTTCAGCTCGGCGTGCTGCACCCGGTGCACCGCGGCACAGCGATCGGCCATATCCAGCCAGTCCCGCGACTGCAACCCGGGCTCGATCGGTTCATCGGACTGGTTCGGTGTGCATCGCCTGTGTGCCCACGACGGTCAGCAGCGAGAGCTTCTCGGCGGTGTCGGTCCCGGCGCGTGGGGTGAACCACAGCAACCGCTGGCGGCCGTCCTCGCTGAAGAGGCTGAGGCAGTTGAGGTCGAGCATGCCGACGGTGGGGTGGAGGATCCGCTTGCGCTCGTCTCTGCGCACCTCCACGTCCTGGTCGGCCCAGAGCGCCTGGAACTCCGGCGACTGCTGCAGCAGCTCGTCCACCAGTTCGGTCGCCTCGGCGTCGCCTGGACTGCGTCGCCCGACTGCCGCGCGCGGGTCGGCAACGAACGAGCGTGACTGCGGGGCGAGGTCCTCCTGCGGGTAGATCTGCCGCGAAGCCGGGTCGGTGAACTATCGGTAGATGAAGCTCGCCGCGCGGCCGTGGCGCGCGGACAGGTCGCCGAGCATCGCGATGGCGAGCGGGTTCTGGACCAGAACGGTGTGCAGGTCGGTGCTCACCATCGCCGGGGTCCCGTCGATTCGTGTCAGCAGGTCGAGCATCGCGGGGTGCACGTGTGACGCCGTCCCGCCCTGGTGCGGGATCGGTCGGTTCGCCAACCGGTACAGATGGTCGCGTTCATCGCGACTGAGGCGCGGCGGTCACCAGCACGGTGGAGCGCTTCGGGTCGCTCGACGCGGCAATCGCGAACGCAGGCGGCGCGTCCGCGGATCACTTCCGGACCGGCGGTGCCGGCGTCATCGACGGCGGTGATCCGCAGCTGTGAACCCAGGCATGATCGACACCGCGTTCTGGCACGGCCAGGCTCCCCCCATCGCGATGAGCCCGGATTCGGTGGCCGAAGCGATCGGCTTCGCGCTCGACCAGACGGCAGGCGTCGACCTCAACACGGTGACGATCCGTCCGATCGGCCAGCCCGTCCGACTCCGGGCGGACAGCAATGGTGCACCGCAGCACACACGGCTCGACCTGATCTCCTACATCGAGACGTACCGACGACGAGTGCGCACCTTGTACCTCGCCGTCGATGAATACGGTTCGCGCGAAATCGTCGCGCTTCATCGCAGTTACAACATCGACCTGAAGGAGCTACGAGTGCTCGAGGCGGACCGGGTCGGCCCCTGCTTCAGCCGCCCCGATCGCTGGCGGCACGAAGAAGTCTTTGGGTAAGACGTTCGCTCCGAACGTCTTCGGTGGCCGGTGGACTTGCCACGGCTGGTGAATACCGGCATTGCGGCGGGGCGCGAAGTGCGAAATCTTCGCCTGAGAACACTTCGGATCCTGACGACGAACCGATTTCAGGCGATTTGTGGGAACTGTTCATGCACTGCTCGCGGTCGAGGTCGTGCGCTGGCCCATCCAGGGCTTCGGCGCGTTCGTCGTTCCCGGAGCACGGAGAGCGCCGTGACGTGGGCCGAGGATGAGGATCTCGCCGGGTCGGTCGAGCAGAGTGGCCGAGGCAGTTCCCCGCGAGTATCTCCGGACGACGACGAATTCCCCGATCCCCGGTCGGACCGGTTGTGTCCTCCCAGGGACTGGATCATCGCTGCTCACACGAGTAGGCGACTGTCGCGGGCGCTGTTCTGGTGATCAGATCCGAATTGATTGCGCGGGCATATGCACGCTTCGCCCAACACTTGAGCAACGAGATCAGAAGGATAGCGAGGGCTGATGCCGAACACGGCGTCAGGCCCATCGCTCGCGAAGCCAGGGACGCGGCGCAGATACTTTCCGACGCCGACAGAGGTTTTCGCCACGCTTTCGATCCCGGCGACCCATCGTTCCCGCGTCCGCTGGTGGGATCCGGGTCCACGATGCCGGATCGTTTCTATAACGGTGCACGCCTGTGGCAGGTCGACCAAGTGTTTCCCAGGGCATTTCGCGGAAGGGAATCCGCACCCGAGGAAGGCTATATCCGCACCGCGTCACACAGCACCGCCGGAGACGTGGTGTACCTGACCGACGGCAGCGACATCGCCGGCGTGTACGGCACGATCACGAGCTGGACCGATGTCCGCGACGGAACGATGCGGTTCCACCCCGCAGGCATGGTATTGGGTGTCGACGCCAACCGCATCAGGGTCGATCCGATGCTGGAGGAAGGCCATTCGGCGGCCAACTACCTCGAAGGTGTCAGCGACCGCGTCTTCACCACCCCGGGCCGCGTGGACACATCCAAGATCGTCAGCGTGGAATTCCAGACCTACGACGACATCATCGACAATCCCGATGTAACCCTGGTGGCCGACGGCTTTCCCGGATTCGACGGCCTCCGGCAAGAGTCTCTACGCGACCCCGCGGTAGTCGCCGAGCGCCTCTCCGCCATCGCCGACGCGGTGCGCAGAAACTACCCGACGATCGACGTCACCGTCAGCGCCAACCACCTCTCCAGCGAGGAAGCCATCAGAACTTTCCTGGCAACATGAGCAAAGCGCCGGCAGCCTCGGTCCGGTCGCTCCGGTCTCTCGTCAGTCGCTTCCTGGCGCGGGGTGGACGACCATGACGGGGCAGGAGGCGTGTTGCACGAGGTCGTTGGCTGTGGAGCCGAGGAGCATGCCAGCGAAACCGCCGCGTCCGCGGCTGCCCACCACGAGCAACTGCGCATCTTCCGACCGCGACAGCAGATGCGCACCGGGGGCGGCCATCTCCACCTCGCGGGTCACGCGCACGCTGGGGTACTTCTCCTGCCAGCCCGCCAGTCGCTCGGCGAGGACCGCACGCTCGACGTCCTCGCGTACGGCGTCGAGCCGGCCCGGCTGGCCGGCGAAGCGGCTGGCATCCCAGTCGCTCCAGACGTGTACAGCGACCAACTCCGCATCACGCGCGGCAGCCTCCGCGAAAGCAGCCGCGATAGCGGATTCGCCGACCGGGCTGCCGTCCACGCCGAGGACCACCGGGCCGGTGCGGTGGCCCTCACCCCGGGTGCCGGAATCGGGGCGCACGACGATCACCGCACCCTCGGCGTGCGCGGTGACCGCCAGCAGCGTCGATCCCAGATGCGCCATGGTCCCGGTGTTGCCGGTTGCCCCGAGCACCACCGCGAAGGCCTCGCGGCTGTGGTCGATCAGCAGCTGCTTGCCGGTGTCGGTGGAGGTACGGATTGACACCCGCAAGCCCGGCGCCACCGACAGCGCCACTTTCTCTGCGCGGGCGAGCATTTCCTTTCCCTGCTCGCGGACCGCGTCGACCACCGACGGCATCAGGACTTCGTAGCCGCCGAGCACCCAGCTGGTGCCGACCAGGTCCAGCCCGTGCACGATCTCGAGTTCGCGCCCGCGCTCAGCGGCGAATCCCGCCGCCCACCGCAAGGCTGTCCACGAACCATCCGATCCGTCCACGCCGACGACGACCTTGGCGGCGGCGACATGATGCGGATCGTCGAATTGCTGCCGGCCCATGAAACTCTCCCTCTACCCTTGATCGTGACGTACCCGATGGGCACCGTACGAAGCGTACGACCGGTGCGGCGGCCCTCGGCGTGGCTGATGGTCACCTCCAGTGGGGCCGAAAGACCATGAACAGCAATGCGGCGGCGTTCAGATCGATGTCCTTGGTGTCGGAGCGAATCTGCTGTGCCGCAGAAGATCCAGTCCAAAGCCATGCGGACGTGCTCGAGTGGCATCCGGCTGGGGTCGGTCGCTGTCATGATGTGATCCTGCGGGTATGGCAGCGCGCAAGCGCCGAGCGATGGTGATCGATGAAGCCTCACCCCGGCTCCGACTTCGGCGAGCGCGGTAGCTCGGCGCCTTAAGGCGATACCCAGCGAGCGGGGAACCGCAAATGTGCGGTAACACGATCCGCGACCCTCGCCGCTAGCTGGTCAGCGCGCGAAATTGCGATGAACGTGTAGCTCATCGTCCCGAGCCGCGTCAGCAGGTGACGGGTACCGTGTCGCCCGCCAACCGGAACTCGAACCGGATCGCGCCCGGACTCTGCGCGGGCAGCACTATGGCCGCGCCGTGCCCGGCCCTCCAGCTGCGGGGGACCAAGACGTAGTGGTCACCGATGCGGCTCAGTGGCGCCACCGCCGGACACCGCGGCGAGGGCGATCACCGTGGTACCGTCTCGCTCGACCGGCTGGGCGTAGACGCGCTCGACCGTCATGGTGCGCAGGTTTTCCGGCAGCACCGCCAGCGCCGCGATCGGCGACGCCACTTGTGCGGGTTGGGTCGCGTACGAATCGGCGAACTCGGCCACGCCGGCATGGATCCACCGCATCTCCGGACAGATCGCCGCGACGCCCGCATACGCCGCGTCATACATTTCGTCGAGCAGGTCGGCAAACGGCTCGCCCAATTCCGGTGGCGACGAGAGCAGTTGCGCACGCACCGCACCGGGCGGCACCGTCGACAACACCGGCAGCGACTCCACCCGCTCCCAGTAGTCGGCCACCCCGATCCACCACCGCGCGGTCGTGTTCCCGAAACTCCGCCGCGGTCATATGCCGAGGCGGCGCATCGTCCACGGGCTGCGCGCCTGGGGCGCTGGCCGACGACATAGCGCGTGCCTTGTACCGACGGCCGACGGCGTGGATCGATCGTGACCGGTATTCGGGCTACTGGAGCGTTCCGCTCTGCCCAAGCCCTGTCCGCCTTCTCACGAAGGGACGAAGCGCCACAGCTGGGTACCGTCCCGTGTGTTGTCGACGACCGTGAGTCCGTAGTTCAGCCTGGCCGGCAACATCCTCCAGTACGGTCGCGACAAGGTCCCGGTCTACTACCCGCCCATCAAGGACCTGGCCCAACGGCTGATGGACAATCCGAACGATCAGCAGGCGAAGAACGACCTGAAGTCGATTCTCAAGACGGTGAGAAGCGAGGCCGACAAGCAGGTGCAACGTGGTGGATCCACCGGTCTCGCCTTCGAAACAAATGCCGGACCCGCCGAGTACGGCACGTCGCTGATAGTCAGCCGCCCATGTGCTGCCGTTGGTAGTGCATCTGCACTTGCATCCACACGCATTGGGGCGAAAAACCTGCTCCGGGAAGCATGCGGACATCCGCACAGGGTGTGTATCGGCGATCTTGGCGGCGAAAGTAACGAACTATTCGCAAACTTCCGCAGAGTAGACCGCGAGTTGGGTATCGAGGCAAGTCCGAACCGCGGAACGGTAGCTGATTTGTTTCGATTTGCTTATTCCGGAGGCGGCCGAACGATTTCTTCGAGACGGCTCGGGCACCCTTGAATTCTCTGGTTGCGGATAAGCCCAGTATGGGGCATGACTGCCTATATTCCGCATGAACAGTACTACAAGCGCCTTCAGTGCACGGCACGGGCCGAATCGGCAGATATCGCGTACCGGGCCCAGCGGTGCGGAGATCCCGACCGACAAACTCGGCGCTTCACCTGTCCGACCGCTCCATTTCTAAGTAGAGGACGCGGCCTACGCGAACCTGATGCATGCCGTCGAATCCGCTAAGGACAGCTCTACGACGATCGGGCAGGACCTCACCGCGGTGCTCCCGGTGATCCAGAAGATCGAGGGCGTCTGGGGGGCCATCTCGAGCGACCTCGAGACGATCCGGACGATGATCGACAAGAACATCGAGCAGGTCCCGCCGATCATCATGGACTTGGGCGTCGACGCGGCTATCCGGAAGTGGGCGGCGGTGGCCAGTGAGGCCGACAGCTTCCGGGTGAATGCCTACGTCACCGAACAGCAGCGCACCAGTTTGGATCAGTGGACGGTGGAGGCATGGCGGCTGGATACCCTCCTCACGCCGAACTGCGTCCTCGCGGGTGTGTAGGAGCGCGCCATGAATGTCGTTGCGGCGCAGTCCTACGATTGGCGCACGCTCTACGGTGACATCGAGGCGCAGGGCAACGTGCCCTGCGCCTCGGCCACCGTGATCGATGCGACCTCCGCGGTACTCCGGGCCATGTATCTCGATCTGGGCGAGGTACAAGCCACGTTGCACAACTCGGGTTTCGATCCGGTGCTGGTGACGCTGGTAGCCGACGTCGTGAACGTGCCCGCCGGGATCTCGTGGCAGCTCCAGCAAACTGTTCTGTGGATCCAGGCGCGACGGATACAGAGCGACGAGCCGTTCACCGTGACCCTCGACTACCAAAACGACCACGGTGCCCGATTCGTGCTCTTCTGCGACGAGCTGGCAGGCAGCGTGCAGGGGCAGGCCGTGGTCGCCTCCCAGCAGACCGTCGCTCTACCGGTCATCGATGCACCACCGCCGTCCGGGGGCGTGCTGATCAAGTATGTCGAGGGCAGTGGTCCGGTTCAAAGCCCGCTGGACCGGGCCCACGGAGTCGCGGCCCTGTCTGCCCCGGACTACTTCCAACAGGCGCTGCGCACCGAGTTCCTGTTCGCCTCGCTGCTCTACGACACCCACCCCGACCTGGCGCTACGCCAGCTGACCTGGCTGAAGAACTGGTCGGGCTACAACGTCGAACTGCTGGGCGTGCTCCTGCGCAGCTCGTCACTGGCGACGTTGCTGGCCGCGCAGATGAACGCCGAATCCGATGGCACGATCTTCGTCCCGTATCTGAGTCGGCAGGTCTACACCGAGCTCGCGCAGGCGTTCGTGGCCGAAGCCAAACAGTACGAGGCCGACTACCAGGCCCTCAGCACCCAGACCGTCGTCACCGACAACTTCATCCAGCTCGCCAAGACACTGCTGGCGAACAAGACCTACGAGACCCAGTACACCACTCAGCTACTCGCCCAGGCGAAAAGCAACTTCGACAACGCCAGCGCCGCGGTCGCCGCGGCACAGCAACGGCTCACGGCGGCCCAAGACATCGCCCAGGAGACCCAGATCGATTTCGAGGAAATCGGCGTACCCGAATGGAAGCGCGCACAGATCCTCAAAGCGATCATCGACCTCAGTACCGCGGTCATCACTTTCGGCGTCGGGATCGGCGCCATGTTCGTGGGCGACCCCGCCGCGGGCGCCGCCGCGGCGGGCAGCGCGATCGAGGGAGCGGAGGCGGTCGAAGCCGCCGCCGAAGCCGGCAGCCAACTCGCGAACTTGGCCAAAGGGCTCAAAGACTGCATGGACCAGCTCAAAAAGATCGCGGAGGCGCTGAAGAAGGTCTATGACCTGTCGAAGGAGATCGTCGACGCCGTCGAAAACTTCCGCGACGCCGAGGAATACGCCGCCAAGCTACGGGACATGAACCTCGACACCGGCGGGGCGGATCTCACCGCGACCTACCAGTGGCGGATCTACCAGCAAAACACCGACGCCATGCTCGCCGACCCGGTCGAGAAAGGCATCCGCTACGCCCGCGAGCTCGAACTCGCCGTCGATGCCGTCGCCATCCACGGGCAGGAATTGGCCGCCGCCCAAACGGCCGCCGTCGCGGCCGGCCAGCAGTACGCCGCGGTCAGCCTGCAAAAACAGTTGGCCGAACAGGAACAGCAGCAACTGCAGCAGTACGTGGACTCCCTGGTCCGGGGCGAGGCGCCCCTCGCAGCTCTGATGCAACAGCTGTACCTGCGCTACCTCGACACCAAGAGCTCGCTGTTCACCGCCCTGCAGGGCTACCGTGCGTCGTACTTCTACTGGGCTCTCGCGCCCTCGGTAGTGCGCCCACGCATTCTCGACAACGTCGGCGAACTCGACGCCGGGCTGACGAACCTCACCAGCATCACCATGGACTCCGCGACGGCCCTGGAACACTTCTCCCCGCCACCGCAGATCCTCACCGACAAGCGATACACCATCGACAACACAAACGCCCCCGACGTTCTCGCGCAATTCAAGAAATCAGGAACCGCCCGATTCGAGGTATCACTGGACACCGACCAGTTCGCTGGTTTCGGCAGGGTCCGGCTCACCCGGGTCCGTGTGTGGGTGGAAAACGCCATACTTCGCAACGGCACCTCGGTCAACCTACAGATCAGCACCCAGGGCAACTATCTCGACCGCTACCGGGGAAGGAACTACCAGTTCACCTCCAAACCGCTGGACCTCGACTTCGAATACCGGGTATCCCCAAAGCAGAACGGACCACCGGACTGGACCTTCGACGACGGCACCTACGGCTACGTCGAAGTCGACGGAGCCCTCGACCACGAAGTGAGCTACGCCTACTTCGAACCGACCCCGTTCGCCGGATGGAACATCATGATCAACCCCTCGACAATCGACCTGACGAACGCCACCTCGATCACCATGCAGTTCTCCGGTTCGATAATCCATGACGCCTGACGAACGAACTGACGGACCCGATCCGGCTGAACTGGGCCAGCGCCCGGCCGTGGCCGCGCACCCACTGATGCCGCGTTCCGGCAGGCGGACGAGCTGAAGGCGACGCTGTGAATCCCTTCATCGGTCACGGATTCATCGCCAACGACGAGGACTTCTATCTGCTCGCCACCGATTCCGCGTTGCCGCTGGACTCCGATTCAGGCTTCCAACTTTGGCGCGTAAGTAAAGCCCGGCCTATGCGGCATCCTGTCGCCGATCGTTACCGATGGCGGCACGGACCTCGGCTATCAGCCGCGTGATCAGGGGCTCGGGTGCCTGATCGTTCCATACGACAGCCAGGTCGAAGGGTTCGGCGTCGGTGAGCTGGACCCAGCGCAGGTCGCCGATGGGCATCGCGGCGCCGAGCGGCTGGGGCGCGATCCAGATACCGCGGTTACGGCCGACCTCGAGCAGGCAGTCTTCGACGGTGGGCACAACCGGGCCGAGGGGAGCTGAGCGGCCGTCGGGTCTCGGGTCGGCGGTCCAGAACCGTTGTGCCTGTTCGGAGGTGAGGATGTCCGGACGCAGGACAGGATCCTCGGCGATGTCGGCGAGCGTCACGCTCGTGCGGTGTGCCAGAGCATGCCGCGGCGACAGCGCCACAGTTCGGGGATCTCGGCGCACCGTCGCGTGGTGCAGACCGACGTCGGCGATCGGCAACCACATGAAAGCCGCGTCGGCGCGACCGGTCTGCAGTAGTTCGAGTTCGTGCTTGGGGTGTTGGGCACTGCTCAACGTCACCCGCAAGCCGGGAACCATGGACTCGAGCGCATCGGCCACGGCGACAGCGAACAGCGCGGTAGCTGCTGGGCAGCAGGCCAGACGGAGAGTGCCGGTTTGGGCGTCGGCGACTGCGCGCACTCGTTGAACCAGGCGGCTGAGGTCGTCGACGACCGCCGCCGCGCCGAGCGCGAGTTCCTCACCGGCTGGAGTGAGGAGAACCCCCCGTGAGGTGCGCACCAACAACGACACCCCCAGCGAACGTTCCAGCTGTTGCACATGCGTCGACACCGCTTGCTGTGTCAGGTGCAGCGCCACTCCGGCGCGTGTGATGGACCGCTCCTGCGCCACGGCCAGAAACGAACGCAGATGCCGAAGATCGAGCTCGCTCACGGCATCACCCTAGCTGTCACAACGATTCGTTGTGCGCCGTCACAGGAGATCGCTGTTTCCTTCTCGGCGCCGGTGTCGCCAAGATCTTCGTGGGGCAGCGCCACACCTTCGAGCCGGCAGCATGGGCGTCCGCCCAAGGCCCGACCTGCCCGAGACGAGTCGGAAAGAACAGGATGAGAAGTATTCGGAATGACCATAGACCGGTGAAGGCTGCTGCTCCGCCAACCGCAGGTGTGCGGCCGACAGGAGTCGCACGATGAGCATGATCGACGAATCCGTCGGGGCAGAGATGCGGCGGCTGGCCGATCGCCAGGCCGTGATGGACCTGTGCACGCGGATGGCCTGGCACACCGACCACCGTGAGTGGGATCTGCTCGAGACTGTGTTCGCCGATGAGGTGCATCTGGACTACACGAGCCTCAACGGCGGGGAACCCTCGACGCTCTCACCGGAACAGATCGTCGAAGGCTGGTCTCGGGTACTCGGCGGCTTCGACTCCACTCAGCACCTACTCGGCAACTCGCTGGTCAGCATCATCGATGACACCGCGGTGTGCACTGCGCAGTTCCAGGCCACGCACCGTTTGGCCACCGAATACGGCGACTCGTTGTGGACGCTCGGCGGCACGTACCGATTCGACCTGCGACGTGTCGGCGACAACTGGCGGATCACCGGCGTGGTGATGCACGCACGCTGGGGTGACGGCAACGAAAAGCTGATGGAACGTGCCTCCAGCCGATCCACACACTGACCGGCAGAGGTGCAACCTCGATAGCAACCGACGTCCGCGCGCGACCGTGCGCTGCGTCCTTGTTCGCCTGAAAGGCATTTCTTGACGACTCGACACAAGGTCAGCTTCCCCAGCGGGGATGCCACCCTCATCGGCACATTGTTCCTCCCCGACAGCGACGACCCAGTCCCCGGAATCGTCGTGGCTGGGACCTGGACCAGCGTCAAAGAGCTCATGGCCGACCGCTACGCCGAACACCTCGCCGACCGCGGGTACGCCGCGCTGTCGTTCGACTTCACCGGCTTCGGCGAATCCAGTGGCACGCCGCGCGAGGTGGAGAACCCGGCCCGCAAGATCGACGACATCCACCACGCCACGACATTCCTGGCCGCACAGCCGTCGATCGACTCCCACCGTCTGGGAGCGCTGGGAATCTGCGCGGCCGCGATGTACATGGCAGGCAACGCCGCCCGCGACCCGCGTATCGGATCGCTCGCCCTGATCGCACCGTGGCTGCACGACGCGGCCATCTGCGAGGCCGTCTACGGTGGCGCGGACGCCGTCGCCGAGAAGATCCAGATCGCCGAACAGGCCCGGGCGCGCTTCGAGGAGACCGGCGAGATCGACTACGTCCCCGTGGTCAGCACGACCGACCCACGCGCAGCCATGCCCTACGACATCGACTTCTACCTCAACCCGGCTCGCGGCGGAATCGCCGCCTGGCCCAACCGCTTCGCTGTCCTCGCCTGGCGGGACTGGCTCACCTTCGACTCCATCGCGTTGGCACCCCAGATCACCCAACCCACCCTGCTCGTGCACAGCGAGGACGCCGCGATCCCCGACGGCGCCCGCCGCTTCCACGCCGGACTCGCCGGCCGCAAGGACATCCTGTGGACCCAGGGCAGCCAGTTCGACTTCTACGACCAAGACCCCCAAGTCACGCTGGCCACAGACACCGCCGCCGCACACTTCGGAAGGACCCTTCGTTGATTCTCGTCACAGGCGCCACCGGAAACGTCGGCGGCGAAGTCGTCCAAGCACTCCTCCGTGAACAGCAACCGGTCCGCGCGCTGGTACGCGAGCAGACCGACCTGCCGGTCGAGCAGGCCGTCGGCGATTTGAACGAGCCGACCTCGCTCGCCGCCGCCGTCGACGGTGTCGATGCGGTGTTCCTCCTGCCCGGCTACCGCGACATGCCGGGCCTGCTCGCCACAATGCGGTCGGCAGGAGTGAAACGGGTCGTGTTGCTGTCGAGTCTGGCCACGGTCGCCACCGACACCCGAAACGCTGTCTCCGAGTTCATGATCCGCTCCGAAACCGCCGTGCGGGAGTCCGGTCTGGCCTGGACTTTCCTGCGTCCCAACGCCTTCATGTCCAACGCACTGCGCTGGCTGCCCCAACTGCGGTCCGGTGACGACGTGCGAGATGGCTTCGCTGAGGTGCCCATCGCCTCCGTCGACCCCTACGACATCGCGGCCGTCGCGGTGCGGGCACTGCTCGATTCCGGACACGAGGAACGCATTCACAAGCTGAGCGGCCCGCAACGGCTTTTGCCGGCCGAGCGGCTGGCGGTTCTCGCGCAGGTGCTCGGGCGCGATCTGCGCTTCCATCCGCTCACCGACGAGCAGGCCCGTGCCGACATGAGCGCACACATGCCGGAGGAATACGTCCACGCCTTCTTCAGCTTCTACAGTGACCGGACGCTCGACGAGTCCCAGATCTATCCCACGGTCGAAGAAGTGACAGGCCATCCCCCTCGCACCTTTCATCAATGGGCAGTGGCTCACGCAAACGACTTCCGCTGAATCCTGCGCGCCATGAGACTTCTGAGCAGATCACGCTCACAGCGCGACCCGGTAGGCTCACCTGATCCCCAAACTTCCACGGTCTGTGGGAGTTTCAGGGTCTGCGTGGTTCGCTTCTGTTGTGCCCACTCTGCCTCGGGAGGTCGTCATGCGTGTCGGTCGGTTGGTATCGGTTGTTGCCGCGGTGATGCTCGCCGCGTTCGTCGCCGGCGGCGGGCCGGCCGCCGGGCAGAGCAATTACGCGCAGACCGGGCTCACCCTGCACAACCAGTACCGGGCCAAGCACGGTTCCCCGGCCATGACCTTGACCCAGAACCTGAACAACCTGGCCGACCAATGCGCGAAGTACTACGCCCAAAAACGCACGATCGACCACAGCTGCCCCTACAAGAACGGAGCCGGGGAGAACCTCGTCGGAGGGCAGAGCACCTACGACGCCGTCTCCCTTGTCCAGATGGGCACGAAGATGTGGTACGACGAGATCAAAGAATACGACTTCAACAACCCCGGATTCAGCATGCGGACCGGGCATTTCACGCAGGTCGTGTGGAAGGCCAGCACCCGACTCGGTATCGGGTACGCCTCAGAGGGCGGCTGGACTGCCGTCGTCGCCCTCTACAACCCGCCCGGCAACGTGCAGGGGCAGTTCCCCCAGAACGTGGTGCGCCCGCGCTGAGCCGAGCCTGTCCACGGCGCTCCCTCGGCCATAGCGTGACTGCTCTGGTGGATGCTCCCCGACCCCCTGCGCGCCGCTGTCTCGACGGTGGTCGAGGTCGCACTTGGTCTCGGTGAGGGTGGCTCCGTGGCGTTGCCGGCAGGTGGAGAGCAGTGGCGGGCGTCGGCCCCGAACAAACGAGACGGCGTTCCTGGTCGACTTCCTGCCGGTGATCCGCCGGAGCTTGTCGCGCAGCGGGTTCACCGTCGACCACGTGCAGTACTACGCGGATGTGCGTGCGTTGATCCCCGCCGCCAGCCGCTGGCCCGGTTCGTGCCGCGCCGCGATCCCCGTGCAATCTCCCGGATCTGGGCGCTGCACCCCGAGACCGGCGACTACCTGGAAATGCCGTATCGCACGGGTCGCGACCGGCGATCAGCGGGCGCACGGTAGGGGGAACGGCCGCGGCAGACAGGAGATCGGAGTAGGCCGAACGGATCGGCCCGTATCAGATCGCGATTGCGAACCTTGGTGGTTCGACCGAAGGGGGATCGTCTTCGTCTGGTCTCAGAAGGCGCCGTCGGACAGGTCCATCAGCGTTGCCGTCACAGATGCCACGAATCGCCTCGCGGAGGTCAGATCCGGCAGGACAGTTCTGGCGAAGAAGTCGGCAACCGCCACTTTGCCCTCGTAGAAGTCGCGATCCTTGGAGGATGGTGCGCCAGAGAGAGCGGCGAGCGCGACTTCGGCTTGCTCCAGCAGTCGCCATCCGATCATGAGGTCGCCGAATGCCATCAAGAAGCGCACCGACGCCAGTCCGATCTTGTACAGCTCGCTCGGCTGTTCCTGGGCGGCCATCAGGTAGCCGAACAGGGTTTGGTTCATAGCCTGTACGTCACCGAGTGCTGTTGCCAGGACAATGCGCAGATCGCTCAGGCGTGCGTCACCGTTGTCCCGTTCGAGGAAGTCGGAGATCCCGCCCAGCAGATGGGTCATGGCGACGCCCTGGTCGCGGGCGATCTTGCGGAAGAAGAAATCCAGGGACTGTATAGCGGTGGTGCCCTCGTACAACGAGTCGATCTTGGAGTCGCGGATGTACTGTTCGATCGGGTAGTCCTGCAGGAAACCGGAACCGCCGAAAGTCTGCAGCGAGTCGGTCAGAAGCTGGTACGCACGTTCGGAGCCGACGCCTTTGACGACTGGCAGCAGCAGATCGTTGACCCGGCGAGCAAGGTCGGCGCCGACGCCGGACACCTGCGCGGCGCTGGCGGGGTCTTGGTGTGCGGCGGCATACATGTAAACAGCGCGTAGCCCCTCGGCGTACGCCTTCTGCATCATCAAGCTGCGACGTACGTCGGGATGGCGGAGGATCGCCACGCGCGGGGCGGTCTTGTCGGTCATCTGGGTCAAGTCAGGGCCTTGCACTCGGCTTTTCGCGTACTCGAGCGCGTTGAGATAGCCGGTGGACAATGTAGCGATCGCCTTCGTTCCCACCGACATTCGCGCGTTCTCGATCACTTTGAACATCTGGGCGATCCCGTCGTGTACGTCACCGACCAGCCAGCCCTTCGCCGGAACGCCGTGGCCGCCGAAGGTGAGTTCGCATGTGGCGGACGCCTTCAAACCCATCTTGTGCTCGACATCGGTGACGAACACTCCGTTGCGGGCGCCCAGCTCGCCTGTGTGCGAGTCGAAATGAAATTTCGGCACGAAGAACAAGCTCAAACCCTTCGTGCCCGGCCCCGCTCCCTCCGGCCGAGCGAGAACGAGGTGGAAGATGTTCTCCGCCAGATCGTCCGATTCGGCTCCGGTGATGAACCGCTTCACGCCTTCGATGTGCCAGCTGCCGTCGTCTTGCTTCACCGCCTTCGTGCGGCCGGCCCCGACGTCGGAGCCTGCGTCCGGCTCGGTGAGCACCATAGTCCCGCCCCACAGTCGATCGATCGCGATCTTCGCCCAACGTCGCTGCTCGTCATTACCGACCCGGAACAGCACGTCGGCCATCACGGGCCCCAGCATGTAGAAGAAGACAGCGGGATTGGCGCCGAGCAGCAGCTCGTTGATCGCCCAAGTCACCATCCACGGCGCCGGAGTTCCCCCGAGTTCTTCGGGCAGTCCAAGGAGGAACCACTCCGCGTCCTGCCAGGTCCGCACCGACTTCTTGAAGGCGTCCGGTAGCGCGACCGAATGCGTGTCCGGATCGAAGATCGGCGGATTGCGGTCGGCATCGGCGAAAGAAGCGGCGACCGGACCCTCGGCTTGTCGCGTGGCCTCGACGAGCATGGAGCGGACCGTGTCCGAATCCAATCCCGCGAAGCTGCCGGATCGAAGGATTGCATCGAGACCCAGGACCTCGAACATGTTGAACTCGAGGTCGCGGACGTTGCTCTTGTAGTGACCCATAGGGGACCTTTCGTGGCGCATGGGCGACTCCGGACGGCCGAAGAAGCATTCATGAGTATTCAAAAAACTGACTATGAAACTAGTGACCTATATGGCCGTCTGCAAGCAGCAGGGCGGAGCCTCGTCGACATGCCGGCTCGGCGCGGCCGACCCTCGGTCCTACTGCCGGCAGGCCGAGACCGTGGGGTGATCGGAGCTGTGGGACGTGGATGGTGCGGTCATCGCGCATCCACCCTGTCGCTCCCTCGCATCGCGCCGACGACGGTGTGTCCGCTACCCTCTCAACCGTACAGTCATAACGGCAACGATGTTGCCGATAATCTCGGCCCGAGGAGAGGGTGATCGGCATGCGTACTGTCGAAGTGAACGCCAGATACGGGGCGCGACCGGAGGAGGTCTGGGCGATCCTCTGCAATTTGCCCCGCTGGAGTGAATGGCTGGCGATTCACAAGGCGTGGAAGAGTGACGTCCCGAATCGGGTCACCAGAGGTGATGCGGTGACGGCGGCTGCGACGGTCATGAATATGCCGATCTCCATCGATTGGACGGTCGAGGATGTCGTGGAGCCGCACTCCCTCGTGCTGGTCGGAACCACCAGGGCCGGCGTCAAGCTGGCCTTGGCCGTCGATCTTCGGGCCGAGTCGGGGGGCACGACTGTCGCCATGACGGCGAATATCGAGGGGGGAATGATCGACGGACCGATGGGGGGCATGTTCAAGCGATCGCTGGTCGGCGCGCTCGACAAGTCCCTGAGGAAGGCCGAGGCGCTTCTGTAGCAGTGCAAGGTGCCCTCGATGTGGCCGCCGGGCGAAGTTGCCACCCGGTTCGGGCGAGGACTGCGTGGGCGGGCGACCTCGACGATCGTGAGCGGCGGTTGTGGTCGACTTCCTCGTTCGCGCCGAACTGTTCTCATCGCCGGTACTTGTATCGGTAACGCTGTTGCCGATATAGTTGGCCTGCGCTCGCGAGGACGACCGGAGGCCGAGGTGTCGTGTCGGCGAGTCGCCGCATCAGCTGTCCGGTCGGGGTAGCCCGCCGGCGCTGGTCGGCGTGGATGACCTCCGTTGCCGCCGCGAACTGCCTCGCCCTTTCTTCGGCCGACGCACGACTCGGCTGAGGGGCCGTGGAGCCTCACGCGAGTGCTCTGCCGTAACGCGAACTGAAGGAGAACTTTTGGACGGCCGCACGCTATCGCTACACCGCTTGCCGTACGGCACGCCTGGTCGTCGGCGTTGGGCTTCGGGCGCTACCAATAGCGGCTGGGATCTGGCGAGGGGGGTGGACAAGCGATGACAACCGGGAATCGACTGCTGTTGCGTGGCGGGATCGTTCTCACCATGGATGCCGATCTCGGCGATTACGAACGCGCCGATGTGCTCATCGAAGACGGCAGGATTGCAAGTGTCGGAATGGATCTGGTCGCCGACGGCGTCACAGTGGTCGAGTGCGAAGGGAAGATTGTCCTTCCCGGGTTCGTGAACTCACACCATCACATGTTCCAGACCGCCTTGAGGTCGTACTGGTCGGATGCGCTCGACTCCGACTATTTCCTGCAGTCACGCTTCGGCGCCGACGGGCTGTTCCATCAGTACACGCCCGAGGACGTGTACTGGGGTGAGTTCGGCGGGGCTTTGGAGAATCTGGCAGCGGGCACCACGACCGTCGTCGATACCTCGCAATGCTCCTACACTCCCGAACACACCGACGCGGCGCTGGACGGCATCCGCCGCTCCGGCATCCGTTGCGTTTTCAGTTTCTCGCCGTGTTTCGGTGACCATGAACCCTCGCCGTCGTACGCCCATCCGGAAGACATTCATCGCCTGCAACAGACCGTCGCTACAGGGGATGGAGACCTTGTTCGCATGGCGTTGGGCTATCACGTCGATGAAGACCTGTTCCAACTCGCCAAGGAACTACAGCTGCCCGTCTTCGCGCATGTCAACGATGTCAACTGGGGGCGTGCACTCGAAGAGTTCGAGACGCAAGGGCTCCTCGGGCCATGGATCACCTACATCCATTGCCTCGGCCTGGAGGATTCGGCGTGGCGGGTGATCGAGCGTACCGGTGGCAAGGTATCGGTCTCGGCCGTCGCCGAACAGTCCCTCGCGATGGGACGGCCTGCGCTGCAAGCCGCACTCGACCACGGAATTGCGGTGAGTTTCGGCACGGACGCCGTCAGCATTGCGCCCGTGGACTTCTTCTCGCAGATGCGCGCGGCGTACGTGCTGCAGCGAAGCGGTATCCCGCCAATGGTGGATGAAGCGTCGGAAGCGATGTCGCCGGTATCGACCCGCGACATCCTTCGGATGGCGACGCTCGGCGGAGCCCAGGCGGCTCATCTCGACCATCTCGTCGGCTCGCTCACCCCGGGCAAACGAGCCGACGTCATCGTCTTGAACGCACGTACGCTCAACGCGGGCCCGATCAACCACGCACCCGGCGCCATCGTCCAGTTGATGGACACAAGCAACGTCGACACGGTCATCGTCGACGGGTGGATGGTCAAACGGGGCGGCCGACTGGTCGGCGTAGATGTGGAGGACGTGCTCGAGCACCTACATCGTTCGGCGGCCGGTATCGTGCGCCGCTCCGGCACGGCAGACGTCCTCCTAACCGGTTGCCGCCAGCGTTAGGCTGCACTCGCACGACCAGCGGCGAACGGCCGGGCGCCCGGCATGCTGCGTATACGCGCAGGGCTGATGCGCCCTGCGCGACAGCCTGTACCCGCGAATCGGCCTCGCTGATCCGACGCAGGGGCGCCGCCGTCGCGCGATCTCGAGGCGGAGAGCATGGACGCACCTCGTCGACTCTGGCATCGCAGCGGTTCTCGGCGTCTTCGGGGGTCGTTGCGGGCTTGCTGCCGAGCCTATCTGTCGGCGAGCACTGCTGACTCGGGCCTGACGTTCGAACGCGGAAACGAGCACTCGCGTCAGTGTGAGCCAGTCGAGTCCCTTCCTGTGGCGTGCAGGTCCACAAGGCCTGCGACGAGCAATCGCAGACCGAAGCGAAACTCGTCTTCCAAAGTCTGCGTGGGTAGGCAGTCGGCGACGGCGACCGTTGCGGGGAACTGCGCAGGATCGAGCCGGCGATACAGAGCGGTGAGGCCGGCCGGCTCGATATTGGCTTCGGTGTTGTGGCCCTGTAGCTGGGCGGCGAACCCGATGACATAGCGGGCCACGGTGGTGTACACCAAAGCCGCGCGTTCGGGGGAGAAGTCGTTGGCGAGCAACATCGCCAAGATCCGCTCACGCAACATCAGCGCGTTGGGGCCGGTCGGTACCTGCTCGATGAGCAGGGGTGCGACACCGCGATGCCGGTGCAGGGTCGAGAACATGGCTTCGGCGGCGGCCGCGCACGCGCGCTGCCAGTCGCCCTCGGGTGCGTTGTCCTCGATCTCCACCTCGCCGAGCACCCGGTCGACCACGTGGCCGATGAGCTCGGCGCGATTGGCGACGGCCCGGTACAGCACCGCCGTGCCGGTGTCGAGACGTTGGGCCAGGGTGCGCATCGACAAGGCGTCGGGCCCTTCCTCGTCGACGATGCGCGTCGCGGTGGCCACGATGCGGTCGAACGGCACCCGTGGGCGGCCGGGGGAGCGGCGTGCCGGAGTCTCGGCGGTATCTGAATCGGAGGCGGTCACAACCTCATTCTCTCGTACCGGCGGACCGGCGCATCCGACCACCATAATATCGGCCACGTCGTTGCCGATAGGGGTTGACCCAGGAAAGATTATAGGCAACACTGTTGCCATTATGAGTAGACGAGTAGCCGTCGATGACTACATCGACCCTGATTCGCGCTTCGCGCTCGTCGAGGGCCACAAGCTCCACTACAAGCGGGCTGGTGCGGGGCCCTCCGTGCTGCTGCTCCATGGCAGCGGCTCATCACTGCACTGCTTCGACGAGGTGGCCTCGGCGTTGTCCTCGTCCTTCGACGTGATCCGGCTGGACCTGCCCGGGTTCGGCCTTACAGGGCCGCGCACAGACCGCGACTACAAGGTGCAAACGTTCGCCAGAACTGTCGCCACATTCTTGGACTCGCTGGGGGTACCGAAGGCTTCGCTGGTGGGCAATTCGCTGGGTGGCAACATCGCCTGGAACTTTGCTCTGGATTACCCGGGACGGGTGGATCGTCTGGTTTTGATCAATGCCACGGGCTATCCGGGTAAATCGCTTCTGCTGGCGCTGCGTCTGGCGAGGAACCCTATCGGTCGGGTGCTGCTGCGGCGCTTGTCGTCTCGCGCGGCCACCGCACGCAATCTGCGCTCGGCGGTGGGGTCGCGGTCGTCGGTGGTGGACGACGCGATGGTCGACCGGGTGCACGCCATGCTGACCCGGCCGGGTAACCAGCAGGCATTCATCGACTTCGCCAATACCGACCAGATCGACCGCACCGCCGAGATCCCGGCCATCACCGCGCCCACGTTGGTACTGCGCAGCGCGTCGATCGACGGTCAGCATTTCACCCGCGACATCCCGGGCTCCCGCGAACGGGTGCACCCTGGCGGCGGGCACCTGCTTCCCGACGAAGACCCGGGATGGGTGGCAGGCGCGGTCCTCGACTTCTTGACCACGGAGCCGACCTCGCGGACGGAAGGCCTGCGATGAAGTACTTCGTGGCCCGCGGCGAAACCCGCCGCTTGAACCAGAACAGCCGCGCCGGACTGCGCGGTGACTTCCTCCGATGCCGCGACGGAGTCACCCACTACGAGCTGACCGGACCCATCGGAGCTGAGACTGTCGTCTTCGTGGGTGGGCTGACCATCCCCCTGTTCTACTGGGACGACCTTGCCGCCGAACTCTTGCGGCGCGGATTTCGCACCCTCACCTACAGCGCCTACGGACGCGGTTACTCCGAGCGTGTGCGAGCTGCCTACGACGAATCACTGTTCGTGCGGCAACTGACCGATCTGACCGAACGACTGGGACTTCACGAGCCCTACCACCTCGTCGGAACCTCGATGGGGGCGCTGGTCGCCATGGCCTTCGCCGCACAGCAGACCGACCGACTGGCGACATTGACCTTGGCGGGCCCGGCTGGCTTACAGCCCGAACCTGCCGCCGCACGGCTGCTGCGCCACGAGTGGTCGGGGACCGTCCTGGCCCGAATTCTGGGCAGCAGAATGCTCGACCGGCACCTCTCGCACAATGTTCGCGACCCGCAACGATCCGCGGCGCTGACGGCGATGGTGCGGGAGTGCTACCAGTTCGAAGGCTCGATCTATGCGTTGGCGGCCACGCTTGCCGATTTCCCGCTGTCCGCCCGCCACGACCTCTACCGGAGTACCGGACACCTACCGGTGCCGCGCATGTTGCTGTGGGGCGACGAAGACCAGGTCACACCCATCACCAGTTACGAGGACGTGTGCGCGTTGCTGGCTCCCACCGAGTCGCACATTCTCTCGCCGTGCGGGCACATGGTCCCCTACGAGGAGCCCGTCGAAATGAGCAAAAGGTTCACCGCTTTCGTCCACGGAGTCAAGGATGGGGTACGGCGATGACGACACCGCCTGATACGGAACTCGTCGACGTTCTCGTCGTCGGCGCCGGGCCCGCCGGCACCGCTTTGGCGATCGATCTGACTCGTCGCGGGCTGGCGATACGGATCATCGACAAGGCCGCGCACGCTTTCGACGGTTCGCGGGCCAAAGGCATCCAGCCGCGCAGCCTGGAAGTCCTCGAGGACCTGGGCGTCCTCGACGACATCCTCGCCGGAGGAGCCACCTATCCACCGTTGGGCATCCATGCCGGCCCCGTGACCATCCCTTGGCACATGCAGTCGCGTAACGAGGTGACATCCGATGTGCCACATCCGAACACGTGGTTGATCCCCCAGTTCCGCACCGACGCCGCGCTGCGCGCCGGGCTGCGGCGACTCGGCGGAACTGTCGAAACAGACTGCGAGCTGCTCGGATTCGAGCAGCGTCCGGATGCGGTGGTGGCGACCGTGGCCGGACCCGGCGGCGTGCACGAGATCGCCGCCCGCTATCTCGTCGGCGCCGACGGCGGCGCCAGCGCGGTCCGCAAGAGCTCGGGTATCGCGTTCGAGGGCTCGACCGACGAGTCCGATCGGATGATCATCGTCGACGCCGTGGTGGAAGGCCTTTCCCGGGACCGCTGGCACGTGTGGCCCAGGCCTGGTGGTCGATTCGTCGGTGCGTGCCCGCTGCCGCATTCCGAGCAGTTCCAGTGGATGATACGGCTGGCGCCCGACGAGCAGCCATCCCTCGACGACGACGACCTGAACACGCGAATCCGCGCCCACACCGGGAGCACGCGTATCCGCCTGTCGCAGATCAGTTGGAAGACGGTGTTCCGCCCCAATATCCGTCTGGCCCAGCAGTATCGGTCGGGACGGATACTCCTCGTCGGTGATGCCGCTCATGTACACACCCCGGCGGGTGCGCAGGGACTCAATACCGGCCTGCAGGACGCCTACAACCTCGGCTGGAAACTCGCTCAAGTGCTCGCGGGGGCGCCCGACAGCCTCCTCGACAGCTACGAGGCCGAACGGCAGCCTATCGCGGCCGGTGTACTGGGCTTGTCGACCAAAAAATACGAGGGGCTGTCCAAACTCGACCCGTCGTCCATCAAACGCGGCAACGACGAACGCCAACTCGGCCTGCATTACCGTGGTGGACCGTTGGCAACGGCCGAGGCCGAACGGACCGCGACCCTACAGGTCGGTGACCGTGCCCCGGACGCGAGATTGCTGAATGCGACGGGGGGAGCGCAGCGGCTGTTCGACCTTTTCTCCGGTCCGCACTTCACCGCGCTGGCCTACGGTCCCGCGGCGGCCGCGGACCTGGCAGCACTACCCTGGCCCGCGGCCGGTGCGGAACTGAGACGAGTCGCCATCGACAGCGGGAAGCAGGCGGCGGTCGATGTGGCCCTTGTCGACATCACCGATTCCTTCGCTCGGATCTACGGCGTGAGCGACTCCACGCTGCTGTTGATCCGCCCCGACGGCTACATCGGCGCTATCGCCACCACCGACCGGACGTCACGGACGCTGAAGGCCCTCAGCGCGATGACCCCGGAGTTGGCGGCTACCTCTGCGCTGCATACCCCGGAGACGCAGGCATGACTCGCAACGTCATTCGCTGGAATCGCCCTCTTGCCAGCCGGGAGTGCGAGGACGGCGATACGGCGATCATTTCGGCCAGGGCTGATGTTCGAACGTTGGAGCCTCGATGCTGTGGCATCTAGCGGTGGACTTCGGACTGGGTGCACCCCTGCATTTCGTCGCCTCGCGCGAGGCGGCCATCGCATTCGCCCGCGAGTCCACCGAAGGTGGTTGGGCGCGCGCGGCCGCGGTCGACCAGCAGGTGGACGAAAGCTACCCAGTGATGCCGTGCCAGAGACTGTACCCGGTACCGAGCGCAGCGGATCGCACGCGCAGCACCCATCGTCTCTGATACCTGCGCGAGATGGCATACGGGATCGTGGGCTGTGCGCGCCCGGGTCCCGCGCGAAATTCAGTGGCCGGGAGGCGGCCGCTGGAGTCGGCCTGAGCTGACCGCTGCTCGTTGGCAGACCTGGCGGCCGCGGCTGCATCGGGCTGGTTGTCGACGTGCATCGGCATCCAGGTGACTCGACGCATTCCCGGCGCCGAGCGGCCGGCGGGCTACGACGTCGGGCGGAGCCGGCCTCGGTCGCCACCGTCCGCTGACTGTCCTGTTTTGAAGGAGTTTCGATGCGTAATCGCAGTGCGACCCCGGCTTATGAGCCCGATCTCTACTCCCGGGCGGCGATACACGACCCTTATCCGCACTATGCGCGGCTGCGCGAGCTGGGGCCGGTGGTGTGGCTCGCGAAGCAGCGTGCTTACGCGTTGCCTCGTTACGCGGAATGCAAAGCCGTGCTGCTGGATGACGAGACCTTCGTCTCCGGCGCGGGCGTCGCGTTGAATCCGGTGGCCAACCGCCTCGCCCGCGGCACCACCCTCAACAGCGACGGCGAGGACCACAGCCGTCGGCGCGCCCTGCTGGCGCACCGACTCACACCCAGGGCGCTGCGCGCGATGCGGGCAACGGTCGACCAGCAGGCAATGGCGGCGGTCGAGGCCGCGGTCTCGCGCGGTGCGATCGACGGTGTCGAACTCGCGACGGCCCTCCCGATGTCGGTCGTACCGGATCTGATCGGCTGGCCACAACACGGTCGCGAGCACCTACTGCGATGGGCCGGTGCGACCTTCGACTCGTTGGGTCCGATCAACGGCCGATCGATCCGGACCGCCCCGGCGAGTGCGGAGATGATGCGCTTCACCCGGCGGATCGCCCGCGATCGAGACCTCCTCCCCGGTAGTGCGGGGGAGGAGGTCCTGCGGGCTGCCGATGAAGGCAAGGTCCAACACTCGGAATGCCCGGCGTTGCTGATCGATTACCTCGCACCGTCGCTGGACACCACGATCGGCGCCATCTCCAGCGCGTTGTATCTCTTCGCCACCCACCCCGACCAGTGGCAGATGCTGCGGGCGGACCCGGCCAAGATCCCGAACGCGGTGAACGAGGTGGTGCGGTACGAGTCACCACTGCGAGCCTTCTCGCGCAAGGCGATTCGCGATACGACGGTGTCCGGCACCACGATCCCGAGAGACGCGCGGGTGGTCGTCATCTATGCCTCCGCCAACCGAGACCCATGCGAGTGGAAAGACGCGGACACGTTCGACATCCGCCGCGACGCCGCCCGGCAACTCGGCTTCGGGCACGGCACCCACGGGTGCGCCGGACAGGGCCTGGCCCGGCTTGAAACCCAAGCCGTTCTGCGTGCGCTGGTCGACCGCGTCGCACGCATCGAGATCGCCGGCCCAGGCGAATGGGCGACCAACAACATCATCCATCGCTTCGAAAGCCTTCCCCTCCGATTGATTCCCGCCTGAAAGGCACTCGCGATGAAGATCTCCGTCGACTACTCCCGCTGCGAAGGTCATGGCCTATGCGCCGCACAGGCCCCCGCTGTATTCACCCTCGATGACGACGCCCAACTGATCTACCGATTCGAGGGCGCCGATGTTCCCGACGAGTACGTCAAGGTTGCCAGAGCGGCCGTCGACTCCTGCCCGGTAGCCGCCCTCCGAGAACAGTCATGAAACCGCTCGGCTGGAATCTCGGCAATGCCGGATCGACTGTCATGGCTGATGGAAGGCGAGGATCGCGACGCTACTTCGTCAGTCCGAGCAGCGCGGCGGTCAGACCGTAGTCGGGGCCGAAGTCCTGCATGTTCCCGGTACGGCAGCCGTCGGCCTTCATCTGTATGCGCTCGCAGAACAAGCTGATGATTTCACCGTTGAGGGCGGTGGGAACGATGAAATGAACTCGCGCTCGACGGTTCTCGCGGTCGACGAGATTGTCGATGTTCTGCAGCACCATGGGTGCGAGGTCGGCGACTTCGGTAAGACCGGAGGCGTTGTCGCGAAGCTGGCGGGTTACGTTCGTAAGTCCGGTCAAGGTGCCCGCGAGTTGGTCTTGGTACTGCCCGAGCGCGCCGGAGGTATTGGCCAGGAAGGCGGTCAGCTGGTCGAGGGTCGCCTGCAAACCGGAGGATTGCTCGGCGAGCAGACCGGACATCTGGGTCATCCGGTCGCTGAAATCGCGGATCGTTTGGTCGTTCTCGGCGAGTATCGTGGTGAGCTCGTTGAGCCTGAGGACGATGTTCGAGACCGCGTCCTTGTTGTCGACACCGACCTTCAGTGCGGCCGATAGCGCTTCGAGGGTGTCCCGGATCTTTGCGCCGTTGCCATCGAGCATGGGGTAGAGGACCCGACCCGACATCGGGCCGAGCCCCTCGGCTCCTTCCTGCGGCTTCAGTGCCGCCGCGAACTGATCGATGGTCTTGATCATGGTGTCCAACTCGACGGGGGTCTTGGTCCGCGACTTCGGCAGGTGAGCACCGTCGGAGAGAGTTTCGCCCTGGGTGTAGACCGGAGTGAGCTCGATGTGGCGATCGGTGACAATGGACGGCGAGATAATCGCCGCCACTGCCTCTTCCGGAATCTTCACCTGAGGTTCGATCGACAAGCGCGCCTCGATGAACGTGCCTTTCGGGGTGACCTTCTCGACCTTGCCGACCTCTAGTCCGAGGACGGTGACCGGGTTTCCTTCGTAGATGCCGGCGATGTTGTCGAAATCAGCGGTGATGTGCGTGGTGTCCCGCCACGCGTCGTCGGCCGCGTTCGGCAGTAGCGAGCAGCTGCCCATCGAAATCGCCGTTGCGCTGATCGCGAGAATTTTGACCGGTCCGAACTTGATCGCCGAATGGAACTTCAGCACACACGCCTCACTGTCTTGCCTGATACTGCACCCCCTTTGGGGATGAAGATCGCTCGGTTGTAGGGGAGCGATCTCGCGGAATCCCGCCGGGTGCCTTCTCCTGTGCTCGGACACGCGGGGCGGAAGCGTTCTCTCGCTCGACGGTCCAACTAATTCGGCTACACTGTATCCGAATTGGTCGGTGTTGCCAAGCCGCCGACGGCTCCGTCGACGCATGTCGAAGCAGCGGGTCGCGCCGTCCCCCTTGTGGCCGCGGCCTCGCCGGTGGGGCGGCGATCGAATCTCGTGCGCTCGCCGAGTCGGGCGGCAGCGTTGCGGGGTCGTCCATTGACGGCCGCGATTATAACGGCGACACTGTAACCATTATGAGTGGACGCGTTGCTGTCGGTGAGCAGATCGGCCCGGAGTCAGTCCGGGGCCGGCCCCTCGACGGGGGTACCAGCGCGCCGTCGCCGCAGCCGATCACCGGTCGTTTGGACGCGCGGGCACGCAGCGCTCTTCGCACACGTGCGGCACTGATCCGCTCCGGGCGGTGGGCATTGGCCAGCGATCTGGCCGGGAGGATCGGCATCGCCGGTCTGGCGCGGGAGGCCGGTGTCGCGACCGGATCCTTTTACAACCACTTCAGTAGCAAAGACGAACTTTTCGATACAGTCATCGCCGAGGTGATCGAGGAGGTGGCGCGGATCCTCGACAGCGCTGCCGCGGGTATCGATGACCCTGCCGACATAGTCCTCGCGCACTTACATGCGCTCGGCGAGGTCGGCATCGGCCACCCTGATATCGCCGCGATCGTCCTTTCGATGAGATACCGGATCCTCGAAGATCCGGACGTCAGATCACGTCTGGCCGCGGGCATTCGGTCCGGCGTGTCGGCGGAGCGCTTCCACGTGCACGATCTGAGCGCCGCTCTCGATCTGCTCGGCGGAGTCGTCCTGGCGATGCTGCGAACGTCGCAGCGCGATGCGGCCGCCTTGACAGCGACATGGATGGATGTCCTCGCGCAGCAGGCGCTCAATTCGCTGGGCCACCGTTGAGGGCACAGCGAACTGGCGTCACGCTTAACGGATCAGGCGGAGCCCATCGACCGGTCTCCGCCGCCGTTCCTGCCCCGCATTCCCCGCTGCTCTTCTCAATGCGCGGAGCGCCGGCGATGTTCGGCCAGACTGTCCAGCCCGAAATCCGAGCGCAAATCTCGCCAGACCGAGTGGGCATGGTTGGCCTGGCGCTGGGTGTTGTCGTATTCGATGAGCAGCTCGGGGCCCTGGATTCGGTAGTAGTGCGGTTCCCCGGCCTCGAGGCTGCCTGCCCATCCGAAGTGAACCTCGTCGAGTACGTCGTCGGCTGCATAGTACGCGGCGTGGACTTCGGCGAGTGCGCTCGGCGCACGACCGGTGTACAGGCTGATCAGCTGCCGTAATACATGCCGATGCTCTGGGTCGAGGTCGCGCGCGGACAAACCTCGGGGGGGAATGGAGATCGCCATGGCCGCATGGTCGGCTGCGGTGTATCCGCTCCCGCTTTCGGCGCGCATGTCGATGTCGTCGACCAACTTTCGCAGCGCCGGATCGGTGAATCTGCCGCGCCAGAGATCCTGCATGTGCATCATCGCGTCGCCGTGAGCGATCGTCGGTCGGTTGCCGGAGACGATGTCGGATATGGCACTGGTGTGCAGTAATGCCGTGTGGTATCGGTCGGAGTCCAGTGACCGGGCCAGGCGCCGCGCCGTTTCTTCCGGCCCGCCCAGCGGCCGTAGCGTGCCGCCGAGCAGGGCGGTGCCGGCTGGATCGGCTCCGATGAAGCACGGTGTCGTCGAGACGATGCGTCCGCCGATGACGAGGTTGTTCAGCGAGATGTGGTGGCCGCCGAAGCGCCATGCCCAGACCCGGTCACCCGGTCGGCCGAACAATCTCAGCCAGTACAGGCCGGGATCCCGGCCCCGTTGCCGTCCCCAGCGGACTTGCCATCCTTCGACCCGATCGAGGACGTTCTCCAGGCCCATCACGGTGGCGACGGTCGCGTACCCGGCCTCGGACAGTCCCGAGGCGACCAGTCGCATCGCCAAGCCCTGCTGACGTGCGGTCTGGTCGCGCAGCGCGAGTCCACCGTGGTCGGTCGGGGTGTAGAACCAACGAAGCCGCTCGGCCTCCGCGTCCGGAGCCAGAGGCGAGTCGAACTGCGCTCGAGTCAATTGATCCGGGGCGAGCGATTCCAGCCATGCTGCCGCGCAGGCAGCCATGTCGGTGGCGACCAACTCGCGGACCGGAGCAAACGTGGCCTCATCCGGCGACATCGAGCATGACCTTGATCGCGTTGTCTCGCCGTTCCGCGTAGGTGTCGAAAGCTTCGGCGATGTCTTCCAGGGGGAAATGATGGGTCACCAGGGCGCTGGTGTGCAGTCGTCCCCGCGATGCCAGCGACAGGGCCCTGGCTACCGAGCGTGCACCTTCGCCGCGGACGGTATGGATCGAGATTCCGTTCATGACAGCGTGATTGAGGTCGGCGGTCACCGGCTGTTCGAAGAATCCCGCCAACACGATTCTGCCGCCGCGCTTGACCATGTGGATCGCGTCGTCGACGGCGCCCGCAGCCCCGGAGCACTCCACAACGATGTCGGGGCCGAGTCCGCCGGTGATCTCCCGAACCGCGGCGACGGCGTCCTCCTCGCGGGAGTTGATCAGATAGTCGGCATCGAATTGCTTCCCGATCTCCAGTCGGCTGTTGCGGGTGCCCACGAGCATCACCGGGTCGGCTCCCAGTTCGCGGGCGACCTGGACGGCCATCAATCCGATGGGGCCGGGACCGATCACCGCGACGCCGGCGCCGACCAGCAGCGAGTCGAGTGCGTCGAAAGCATGCATCACGGTGCCGACGGTGGTCAGCACGACGGCCGAGTCGAAGTCGATGTCATCGGGAAGCCGGTACAGCGTGGAGACGTGGTTGACGACATATTCGGCGAAGCCGCCGTTGACCGTCATCCCCTGTACCCGATGGCCTTTGGCGTGGTTACCGTAGTTCAAGCAGTCCGTGTAGGAGCCGGACAGGCAGTTCACGCATCGCATGCAGCCCCGATGCGCCTCGGTGACGACGCGATCGCCGACGGCGAACTCGTCTACGGCGCTGCCGACCGCGGCCACGACGCCCGCGTACTCGTGCCCGGGGATGAAGGTGTCCGGCGCCGGGCCGGCTCCGTGGAAGAAGCGACGGCTGCGGACCTTGAGGTCGGTGCCGCACAGTGATGCCCGATGCACCCGCACAAGAACGTCGTCCGGGCCGGGGCGGGGCACCGGCATGGTTTTGGTCTTGATAATTCCCGGCTCGCCGATCACTGCCGCGAGCATTGTTTCCGGAAAGGACATCACATTGCTTTCGTTGTCGTTTTGTGGTCCATCGGGAGGCTATGTGAGCGATTTATTTCGTGTCCAACGGCGCGGCGGCGGTCGTCGTTGGACAACCGTTGCCGATCGTGCCGGATGCTGCACGTATAAGTTTTCCCTATAGGGTGTGGCGGATATTCGTATTGGGCACATTCGGTGGCCTGGTGTTACGGTGCGGAATATCTGGAAATGCCGGAATCATCGGCGTTCGTTCGAGGAGTGGACTTTTGGATCTCGAGATTGCCGGTCGAACCGCACTGGTTCTGGGCGCGGGAGGTGGCCTGGGTGGCGCCATCGCGGAGAAATTGGCGGCCGAGGGCGCCGAGGTGGCTGTGGCCGATATCCATCGCGAAGCCGCCGAATCCCGCTGCGAAAAGATTGTCGCGGCCGGCGGCCGGGCCATAGCGGTGGCATGGGACATCGCCGACCTCGATGCCATCGAAGGCAACGTCACACTGATCGAGCGAACCCTCGGCCCGGTGGACATCCTGGTCAACAACACCGGCGGGCCGCCGCCCGCGCCGATCCTGGGCTGGCCATCCGCGATATGGCTCGAACATTTCCGTTCCATGGTGCTTTCGGTGATCGCCATCAGCGACGAACTCGTCCCGGGTATGCGGACGCGCGGATGGGGCCGCGTCATCACGAGCACCAGTTCGGGGGTCATCGCGCCGATTCCCGGTCTCGGCCTGTCGAACAGTCTCCGTGCCGCATTGCTCGGCTGGTCCAAGACGCTGGCGCGGGAAGTCGCCGCGGACGGTGTCACCTGCAACATCGTCGTGCCGGGCCGGATCGGCACCCGTCGCGTCGAGCGTCTCGACCAGATCAAATCCGAAGCGGAGGGCCGAACCGTCGAACAGGTCGTGGCCGACAGCGTCGCCACCATCCCCGTCGGCCGCTACGGCGACCCGGACGAATACGCGGCGACGGTGGCGTTCCTGGCGAGCGTTCCGGCGTCGTACATCACCGGCACGGTGGTGCGCGTCGACGGCGGTCTCATTCCCAGCCTCTGATACTCACTGCGACAAAGGATCTCAACAATGGCCGTGCTCACCCGTGAGGCGAGGGGCGTCTTCGCCATCGCGCCCACCCCCTTCGACGAGGAAGGAGCGGTGGACTTCGACTCGCTGCACCGGTTGGTCGATTTCTACGAATCGGTCGGCGTCACCGGGATCACTTTGCTCGGCCAGATGGGGGAGGCGCCCAAACTGGCTCATGACGAGGCGACCCGAATCGTGCGGCACGTGCTGCGGACGACTCGACTCCCGGTCGTCGTAGGGGTCTCCGCTCCCGGCTACGCCGCGATGCGCGCACTGACCGGTGAGGTCATGTCGGCGGGCGCGGCAGGCGTCATGGTCGCACCGCCCAACATCTTGCGCACCGACGACCAGATCGTCGGCTATTACGAGGGCGTCGCGGCCGCGCTCGGCGACTCGGTTCCCCTCGTCGTGCAGGACTATCCCTTGTCGTTCTCGGTTGTCATGAGCGCACCGGTCATCGCGCGTATCTCCCGCGCCATACCGAACTGCGTCATGCTCAAGCATGAAGACTGGCCGGGTCTGGAGAAGATCAGCGCACTGCGGCAGTTGGAAGCCGAGGGCGAAATGCCGAGGCTGTCGATCCTGTGCGGCAACGGGGGACTCTTCCTCGATTTCGAGACCGCGCGGGGCGCTGACGGCGCCATGACCGGATACTGCTTCCCCGAGATGCTGGTCGATGTGGTCGGTCATACCGCGGCGGGCCGTTGCGAGGAAAGCCATGACATCTTCGACGCGCATCTGCCGTTGCTGCGATACGAACAGCAGCCGGGTGTGGGCCTGGCGGTGCGTAAATACGTCATGCAACGGCGCGGCCTGCTCGCCTCCGACACTCAGCGCGCGCCCCGCAGCGTGCTCTCGAGCCGGGCGCGGTCGGAAGTCGACCATTTGCTTGCCCGGCTCGCTCGCCGGGACAGTCGGGCGAATCGGGTCGCATGACGCGCTCGTTCCGCGTCTGCGGCCAACGGCGGTAACCTCCTCCGATGCGACTGCGCCAGCTGGAGTACTTTCTCGCCGTCTGGGAAAGCGGATCGTTCAGCGCCGCCGCGGCACGGCTGTATGTCTCACAGCCGTCGCTGTCGCAGCAGATGCGTCTATTGGAGAAGGAACTCGGCGCGCAACTGCTCGAACGGGGCCGCCATGGCCTGGCCCTCACGCCCGCGGGACGGGCCTTCCTGCCGCACGCCGAGCGTGTGTTGCGGGCTGTCGGCGAAGCCGCGGATGCCGTGCGCCAAGTAGTCGAGGGGCGAAGCGGCGACGTGCATGTGCTGACCGTCCGGTCGATCGCCTCCGGCATCCTGCCCCCGAGCGCCGTGCGGTGGCACTCCCTGTTCCCGACGGCAGTCCTTCGGGTGCACGACTTCTCGCACCGCCGCGCTCTCGAGGAGGCGGTTCGCAGCGGGCAAGGCGACATCGCGGTCGGACCGCGGCCCGAACTGTGGGAGGGGCCCGTCGTGTCACTCGGTTATGAGGAGATGGTGCTGGTCGGCCCGGCAGGGCGGCACACGGGTTCCTCGGTGGAACTCGACGAACTGGCCGCAGCCGACTGGATTCTCTACGAGCCCGAGCAAGGCATGAGCGAGATAGTGGACCGGACGGCCACCGCCCTCGGATTCACCCCACGCGCCGTCGCGCGTACCGGACAGGTGGCGGCCGCACTGCTCTTCGCCATGGAGGGCTTGGGAGTCGCGCTGGTGCCCAACAACGCCGTACCCGGCGGCTGGATACAGCACGCCAGAAGAATTGGCAACGGGGTCTACCGGGAGATCGTCGCCTACAGCCGCAACACGCCGACGCAACTCGCGCAGCGGTATCGAGACCTGCTCATCGCCCTCGAGTTGCCACTCACCTCGGCCACGGATCTTCCCGCGGGCGCTTTGCGCTGCTAGTAGCCGGGCCATCGTCGGGGTCGGCGCGTTCCCGGAATTGTGACGAAGAGATGAGTCGCCGAACAGCAGCACCGCCTCCCGCGACGACGGCTGCGGTGGGGCGTGCGGGAACACAGGGCATCCTGCCTGGTGTGGCATCTCAGACGTCGGCGAGGACGCCCGAGCGCCTTCGGTGACCAGCGCTCAGCGGGCGAGTGATGCGACGACGAGGTAGGTCACCGCCAACAGGGCGGTGACGATGGCCGGGATCATGTCGGCGAGCTTGTCCTTGGTCCGGACGTGGGTGATGAGCGCCCCTACCATCAGCAGCACGATTGCGACCCCTGCGAGCCGGCCGATCGGATGCCGGCCGATACCGATCAAAAGCCCTGCCGCACCGACCATTTCCAAGGCTCCGAGGACTCGGTAGCCGGACACGGGGATCCCGGCGTGGGCGGCGCGTTCACGCATGGCCTGCACGGCGAGCACCTTCGGCGCTCCCACGGCGATCATCTCGAGCGCCAGCAAGGCGGGCAGAACAATTGATGCGATCGTCATCGATCGCTCCTTTTCTCTCGGAGGTGTTGTAGGCGTTCGTGCCGAGGATCGACGACGCGCCTTCGTTGACATGTCCCAACACCACCTCAAATGTTGACGGCCATCAATATAATGCAATTTATTGATGGCCGTCAACATATAATGGGCCCACGCATCGGGTGCCCATCGCGGGGCATGGCAGCGTGAGCGAGCAGCGCGCGACCACATCGGGATCGAGTGGACGAAGTCATCGGTGAGTGCGCTGGCGCAGGTCGGTCGTGAATCCTGTCCGGATGCTCAGCTGTCGGGCGCGGTGACCAGGTGATCGAGCGATCCCTGCAGGCGACCCCGCCGGATGGGGACGCAGGATTCGGGGAATTCTTGGACGATCTCGACATCGAGGGCATCGAGCCGTTGCAGAAAACGGGGCAGGTGCCGCATGGCGCCGGTGGGCAGGTCGTGCAGGACGACCAAACTCCATGGCCGCGACCTGATGTCGGCCAGGCATCGCTCGACCCAGTCGTCGGGGCGGTCCCAGTCGTGGGGAATGCAGTTCCACAGCACGCACGTGTAGCCGTGTCGGCACAGGTAGCCCACCGCGTTCGGCGAGAAAAGCCTCCGATCGAGGACACCTCCACCGCCGAAGGGCCGAAACAGCTTGTCGGGGTGGGTAAGCCTCCCGATGACCTCCTGCGCGCCCTCGATTTCCCGGATCGGCAGATCGGGGGCGCCCGCGTCGTCGCCGAACTGGATCGAGTGAGTCATGGTGTGATTGCCGATCCAATGTCCCTCGGCCGCAGCACGTTCGGTTGCTCGCCGCGCGCCCGATCGCGCGAGCTCGGCGCCGACGACGAAGAAGGTCGTGCGGATGCCGTGGTCGGCCAGTGCATCGAGCACGGTGGCGGTGGCCGGGCTGGGTCCATTGTCGAAACTGAGCGTCACCTTCGTCACGGTCGCCCTCGCTGGTCAGGCGCCGCGGGCGCGGAGCCCGGCCACGACCATGCCGGCGACGAATTCGGCGTGCCGGCGAACCGCCGCGGGGTCGAGTGGATCGAGTGGGTTCAGCCTCGCCGCCAGAGGGACCAGACTGAACGGCGCGGTAGCGCCGTGCGCAACCAGGAAATGCACGGTGCGAATGTCTTCCTCGGCCAGCACCCCGCGGTCGACGAGCACCTTCAGCGGCGCGGTGATCCGATGATACAACGGTCCGACGTGCGCGTCGAACAGGTACGTCAGCCGAGGCCCCTCGGTGGCGCCTTCTACCGTGACCAGCCGCAGGATCTGTGGGTGGGTGGCGTGCAGTTGAAGGAATTGCACGATCGTCGCGCGTACCGCTTCGAGTAGGTCGCGCTCGGCCAACTCCGCATCCACGCTCATGTGGTCGGCGATCTCGCCGAAAGCCCAGTCGACCGTGGCGTACCACAGCCTCTCCTTGGAGCCGAACCGCTGATGGACGAGGTTGTGGCTCACTCCGAGCTCGCGATTGAGCGCCGCCACCGAGGTGCCGTCGAATCCGTATTCGGCGAACACTCTCAACGCCGCGGCCAGGATGTCGGTCAACGAGGCTGGTGACTGCTCGGCCGGTGGTCGTCCTTTTCGTGTCTGCGTCGCCATCCGCCCAGTTTAGGACAACATGTTGACGACCATCAACTTGTGTGGTTTATTGATTGTCATCAACTTTTATGACGCGGGACACAGGGAGGTGGCCGATGCGCAGAGAAGAACAGATGGTCGGCAACACATTCGCGTATCGATTCGCTGATCCGGCCGCGGATCATGTGCTGCTGGTTCAGCACGGAATCGGCGGCCATGGCGGCATCTACGACAATTTCGCCGCACACTATGCCCGGTTGGGAGCCGAGGTCTGGTGCATGGATGCTCCCGGCCACGGCCGCTCGTGCGTGGACCGACGCGCCGGCCAGTTCGCCATCGAGGAGTGGATCGAGGCGGCACTGCAGCTGACCGACCACATTCGTGCCGCCACCGGACTGCCGGTATTCATCAAGGGCTCCTCGCTCGGCGCGTCCGCCGCCTACGGCGCCTACGCCGCGTCGCAGGATTTCGCGGGCGCGATTTTGATGGGATTCGCCATCCCGTCCTCACCGCTGATCCCGACCGACAACGCCTTCCGCACACAGGCGTTCGATCAGATGGTCGCCCTGTTCGGTCCGGCGCTGCGCTTCGATATCGACCAGTACATCGATTTCGACACCGACTACGGGTTCCGCGGCGCGGGCAAGCAGAAGCATCAGGATCCGCTCAACACCTGGACTTACGACCTGGCCTCATGGGCGTCGATCCTGCGCTACGACCCCGCCGTGCCGTTGTCGGCCAACACCAAACCGATCCTGTTCGCCGTCGGGGAGAAAGATCCGATCTTCCCTCCCGCCGCGGCCCAGGCCGTCGTCGACGCCACCACCGGCCCCGTCGAACTGCACATTCAACCCGAAGGGGTGCACCAGCTGATGTTGTTCCACACCGCCGACTACGCCGATGTCGTGCGGACCTGGTGCCACAAGCAGTTGCTCGACTCCGCCACCGAAAAGGACTGACCATCATGACCGCCACCCAACCCATCGGCGTGAACCACCTGGCCATCGCCACCCGCGACATCAAATCTCAGATCGCGTTCTTCACCGATGTCCTCGGCCTGCCGCTCAAGGCGCTGTACCGCATGCACGGAGCCGAAGGCGCCTGGCACGGGTTCGTCGAACTCAACCCCACCTCCTACATCGCGTTCGTGTACCACCCCGACAACCCCGACACTCGCGAGCTCGGCGTCACCCATGCCGCCGAACCGACCGGACCGGTCGCGCCCGGTGCCATGCAGCATGTCGCACTGCATGTACGCGATCTCGACGAACTGCTGAGTTTGCGCGACCGCATCCGCAGTCGAGGGATCGTCGTGCTCGGCCCGATCGACCACGGGTTCTGCCGGTCGCTCTACCTCGCGGGCCCGGAAGGTCTGCTGGTCGAACTCACCACCGGCGACGCCATCGACGACCGCGCCTGGATCGACCCGGAAGTGGTCGAGATCAACGGCATCAGCGCCGAGGAACTCGAAACCTACAGGCACCCAGCACCATTCACCCGACCGCTCGAGCCGGTGGCCCAACCGGCCTACGACGAGACCAAACCCCATATGGCCTATCCCGACGAGGTCTACCGGCAGATCATCGCCATGCCTGACGAGCTGGTGTGGCAGATGGCCAGCCAGACCGATCCGCCGGTCCGCCTCGACTGATCCCAGCGACCGATGGCCGACCGTGCACCGCACCGTCCCGGCGGTGCACGGCCCACCCGACCGAAAAGGACATCCGCCCCTCTCATGAAGCTCGCCAATCTCGACGGCCGTGCCACGCTCGTCACCGATACCGGCATCATCGACCTCGCCAACGCCTCCGACGGCGTCCTGCCCAGCGATCCCGATCAGGCCGTGGCGCACATACGGCAGATCCGCGCCTGGTTCAGCGGCAATCGGCCCCATGTGGATGCCCGTGTGACGGGCGCGCAGTTGCTCGCCGATCTGACACGGCTCGGTCCGCCGGTGCGTGCGCCACGCCAGATCTTCGCCGTTGGGCTGAACTACGCCGACCACAGTGACGAAACCGGGCTCGCACTGCCCGAAAACCCGCTGGTCTTCACCAAATTCGCCTCCGCGATCACCGGCCCCGGTGACGCGATCCCGTTGCCTACCGGCACCTGTGACTGGGAGGTGGAACTCGTCGCCGTGATCGGTGTCGGCGGACGTCACATCGCTACCGAGCAGGCCATCGACCACGTCGCCGGATTCTGCATCGGTCAGGACATCTCCGAGCGTCGATCACAAATGGCCGGCACCGCACCGCAATTCAGCCTCGCCAAAAGCTACGAGCGGTTCGCGCCGATCGGCCCGTGGCTGACCACTCTCGACGAACTCGACGACCCCAACGATCTGGCCATCGAAGCCGTCCTCGACGGCGAGACCGTGCAATCGGGCCGCACCAAGCGGATGATTTTCGACGTCGCCGCGCTGGTCTCCCACCTGTCGGGCATCTGCGAGTTGTTCCCCGGCGATCTGATCTTCACCGGCACCCCGGCCGGCGTCGGCTACTCACGCACCCCGGCACGGTTCCTCGCCCCGGGCAACATACTGCGCTCGACGATCGAGGGCCTCGGCGAGCTGCGCAACCCCTGCACAGTCGCATAACGACGCGAAGACCTCGACAGACCGGCAACACGGGAGGTAAATGCGGCGTCAAATCGCGCCGCGAACCTGTGAAGCGTCTCCACCTCTCCGTCGCGGATGGCGTAGTCGTCCTCGTTGTCGATCGCGTGACTGATCAGACCGTTGAGCCCCCGGCCGTGGGTATGCATCGTTCGCCAGCCGAGACCGCTCTGGATGAGGATGTCGGCGATCTCGGGGCCGTACAACTTGGTCGACTGGCTGACCGGCAGCCCGGCGCTCATGGTCACACGCTGCTCGGGTTTCAGCTCGGCGCTCTTCGGCCACCACAGTGCCAGCATGACCAGTTTGAATCCGATCATCATGTCGGCGAAGGGGACGAAGAACATCAGCAGCATCACCAGGTAGTGCTCGGGGCGGGCGGCCAGGAATACCGTCTTGTCCCGCAACCCCAGCGCGCAGAGGGCGACGACCAGAGCGACGACGACCTTGGGATCGAGCAGACCTACGTGACCGCCGTCGACCGGGGAACGCCACGACCGGGCGCGAGCAACGCTTGGATTCCGGAGCCTGCACGACCGCGTACAAAGCCACGTCGACGACTCCGCGTTCGTCCTCACGGGTAAAACGGCACTTTGGCCGCGCGCAGCTGGTCGGCGCGCGCGTCGGACCAGACAACCGTGCCCAAGTGGGTTCGGTCTCGCCGATAGCCCAGCGCACGCTCGCTGTCGATCGGGTCGACGTGCTGTCCGGACAGGATCGAGCGCACCCGAGCGGTGCGGGCGGCCATCTGGTTCTGTAGCCACCGGTCCCGCTCGTCCTGCTAGGCGGTCACGACTTGCTGGGAAACGCGATCGATATAGGCGAACGAACGGTCGGTCATCTCGGCCACCGCGGAGGTGATGAGGGCGACGTCGTCAGTCGCCGCGGTGAGCTCGCCTCCGCGGCGTCGCTGTGCATGGGCTCATCCCCGAGATCTTCCCGACCGGGCGGACTCGGCAGAACTCGGCCTCCGACCGCCTACGATCCGCAGCGCGAGGTCCGCGTAATAGTCGCCGATCTCCTCCGGTGACCAGGAACCGCCCTCGTGGTACCAGCGCGCGATATCTATTCCCAGCGAGAGCAGCGCGGTCGCGGCCATATGGGTATTCGAGTTCTCGAACACCCCCGCGGCAGCCCCTCGCTCGATCAAGCTCCTGACCTCTCCTTCGATCGCACGCCGGATTTCCTTGATCTCTTGTTGATGTTCCGGGCTCAAAGCGGCGAGCTCGTAATTGATGATCCGGGCGACGGTGTGGGCGCGGGCGTGATGGATCGTGAACTCTTTCATCACGGCGAGCAGCTGCCCGGCGGGGTCTTGTGCCGAGGCGATGGCGGCGCGGACCCGCTCCAGGGTGTCCAGGTGACCGGCGCGTGAGATCTGATAGAGCAACTCTTCCTTGGAACGGTGGTACACGTAGATCGTCCCGGTGCTCACTCCGGCGATCGATGTGATGTCGCGGGTCGTGGAGCCGTGGAAGCCGCGTTCGGCGAAGGCGACCACCGCCGCGTCGAGCAGCCGCGCTCGGGTCTGGTCCGCGCGCGATCGGTCCTCTGTATCGGTCACCTGGACAGTATGGCGCTACACGGCGAGCACGAGTTTGCCGGTGTTGGCTCCCGTGAACAGCATGTTCAAGGCTTCACCGAAGCGGGCGACACCGCCGTGCACGACATGCTCCCTGCTCTTGATCCTGCCCTCGGCCAGCCAACCGGAGATCTCCGCGATGGCCTCGCCGTAACGATCCGCATAGTCGAAAACGACGAAGCCCGTCATCGACGCCCGGGAGACCAGCAGCGACATGTATCGCGAAGGCCCCGGAGGGAGCTTCTCCGCGTTGTACGCCGAGATCGCGCCACAGAGGACGATGCGGGCGCCGCGCCGGAGATCGGCGAGCGCGGCATCGAGAATGTCACCGCCGACATTGTCGAAATAGACGTCGATTCCCTCCGGAACGACCTCTCGTAGCCGCAGCAGGACGTTCTCACTCCGATAGTCGATGGCCGCGTCGAAGCCGAGTTCCTCGGTCAGCATCCGGCATTTTTCAGCGCCGCCCGCGATCCCGATCACTCTCGCACCTTTGATCTTCGCGATTTGACCGGCGACGCTGCCGACGGCGCCCGCAGCCGCGGAGACCACCACGGTGTCCCCGGCTCGGAGTTGGCCGACCTCGAGCAGCCCGAAATAGGCTGTCATTCCCGGCATTCCGAGCGTACCCAACCAAGTCGGACCGTCCGCCGAAGTCAGATCGACTTTTTGCACTCCCCGGCCGTCATGGATCGCGTACTCGGTCACGCCGAAAGTTCCGCTGACGGCGTCGCCGACGGCGAAGTCGGGATGCGTCGACTCGACAACGGTGGCGATATCCAGTGCACGCATGACTTCCCCGACACCGACCGGCGGGACATATGATCGGACGTCGTTCAGCCAGCCGCGCATGGCCGGATCGAGGGAGATGAAATCGACCTTTACCAGGATCTGCCCGGGGGAGAGCGCGGGAAGGTCCTCGGTCGTCAGGTTCCACGTGTCCGCGTCGGGCAGCCCCGACGGCCGTTTCGCGAGCCGCACCTGCTGGGTAGTTGTCACGGGATCTCCTTTCGTTCGCCGAACAGATCGGGCCGGACAGCGTCGAGTTCCGAGCTGCCGGCCGGAATCGGTCATTCAGCGTTGTTCCAACGGCAGCCCGACGAGGTCCGCCAGCAAGCTCCTATGGTGGCCGGGACTTCCCAGCCCGATCTGGTCGGCCTTGGCTCGCTTGAGGTAGAGGTGCGCCGGGTGTTCCCAGGTCATGCCGATCCCGCCGTGCAATTGGACGGCTTCCTCGGCGGCCCGCACCGCGACATCGCCGCAGTAGGACGCCGCGACGGCGGCGGCGATCACGCTGTCGCGGTCGTCCGCCGCGAATGTTCCCGCCGCGTACCGCGCGGCGGCCGAGGCCGACTCGACCTCGACGTAGAGATCGGCGAGGCGGTGCTCGAGCGCCTGGAATCCGCCGACCACTCGGCCGAACTGGCATCGCAGCTTCAAGTACTCGACGGTCGTCTCCAGGCACCAGGCGGCGACCCCAGCTTGCTCGGACGCCAGGAGTGCCGCGCCGATCGTCAAGCCGGATTGTATGGCTGACCAGCCGAATTCGGCGGCGACGACCACCCGGCTCGGCACGGAGTCGATGACGACGTCGGCCAGCGGACGGGTCATGTCGAGGGAGACCACCGGCTCGATCGCCGCCGCGGCGGCCGCCAAGGCGTGCACCTCCGTACCGTCCGCTGTCTCGACGGCGGCCAGCAGCACATCGGCGTCGAGCGCACCGGCGACGCTGGTGACGCTGGTGACGCTGGTGACGCTGGTGACGCTGGTGACGCTGGTGACGCTGGTGACGCGACCGGATACCCGGCCATCCGCATCAGCCGTCAAAGCCGGGACTCGCGTCGCGAGCGCCGTGGAGAACGGTGTCAGCAGCGCCGCGCTGCGACTTCCGTCGCCTAGTTGACTCGGTGGCAGCCGGATCATACTCTGCGAGTAGGCTTTCCACCCGGTTGCGCAGATCGTCCCGATCGTCCATCACGGCACCAGCACCGCGACCGTCTCGGCCACACACGCGGGTTTGTCGGACCCCTCGAGCTCGACGGTCACTCGGATCACTGCCTGCGACCCGATGCTGCCCGGCACGAGCGAGACCAGCTCGACACCGGCTCGGACCCGGGATCCGGCCGGGACCGGAGTGGGGAATCGCACCTTGTTCGTGCCGTAGTTGACGCCCATGGACAAGCCCCGCACCGCATACACTTCGCCGGCCAGCATCGGCACCATCGACAGGGTGAGAAACCCGTGTGCGACGGTGGTGCCGAATGGTCCGGCGGCGGCTTTCACCGGATCCACGTGGATCCACTGGTGATCCCCGGTCGCTTCGGCGAAGCGATCGATCTGTTCCTGGGTCACCGTGTGCCAATCGCTGTATCCGAGGTGGGTTCCGACCGCGGACTCCAGCTCGGACAGGCCCTGGAATACCTGCACGACTCTCTCTCCTCCGTTCAGTTCCTCGGGCCGCCGGCCACGTAGATGACCTGGCCCGACACGAAGCCGGCGCCCTCGCTCACCAGGAACGACACGGTGTGCGCGATGTCGGCGGGGGTACCGGTGCGGGCGACCGGAATCTGGGCGGCCATAGCGGTCTTCAGCTCGTCGAAGGGAATGTTCATCCGGGCGGCGGTGGCCGCGGTCATCTCCGTCTCGATGAATCCCGGGGCGACCGCGTTGGCGGTGACACCGAATTTGCCGAGTTCGAGGGCGAGGGTCTTGGTGAATCCTTGCAGCCCGGCCTTGGCTGCCGCGTAGTTGGCCTGGCCGCGGTTGCCGAGTGCCGACGTGCTGGACAAGTTCACGATGCGACCCCACTTCTGCTCGATCATGTGCGCCTGCGCCGCCCTGGCCAGCAGGAACGACCCGCGCAGGTGCACATTCAGCACGGCATCCCAGTCGTCGGCACTCATCTTGAACAGCAGATTGTCGCGCAGGATCCCGGCGTTGTTGACCAGCACCGTCGGTGCGCCGAGTTCGGCGGCCACGCGATCGACCGCCTGGGTGACGGCCGCCTCGTCCGCGACATCGACACCGACCGCGAGCGCGCGGCCGCCGGCCGACTCGATCTCGTCGACGACCGTCTTGCAGGCGGCCTCGTCCAGGTCGAGCACGGCTACTGCCATACCGTCAGCGGCCAGCCGCCCGGCGACGGCGGCGCCGATTCCGCGAGCGGCGCCGGTGACGATCGCAGTTCGTTGTGTCGGATCGGTCATGAATACTCCTCGAAGATGTGATTGCGGTGGAAGGCTGGCCTCAGGGCGTGTAGACCACGCGGCCGACGGTCTGGCCGTCCGCGAGTCGCTGCACGGCGTCGGCAACGTCCGCGAGTGCCAGCCGCGCGCTGACCAGGGGACGGATCGCACCGTCAGCGGCAAGTGCGGTCAGCGCGCGGTGACACTCGGCGACGGCGTCCGGGTCCTGGGCGTTGTACAAACCCCAGTGCAGACCGAGGATCGAATAGTTCTTCACCAGCGCGTGATTCAATGCGGCCCTTTGGATCTCGCCGCCGGCGAACCCGACGATCACGATGCGGCCCTCGAAGGCGACGCATTTCGTGGACCGCTGGTACACCTCGCCGCCGACCGGGTCGTAGATCACATCGGCGCCGCGACCGTCGGTGACCTGCTTGACGACGTCGACGAAGTCCCGTTGATGACGATCGATGACCACGTCGGCGCCCAAGGCCTCGGCGTAGGCGGCCTTTTCGGCTCCACCGACGACGCCGATCACTCGAGCGCCCGCGGCCTTGCCGAGCTGGATCGCGGCGCTGCCCACGCCACCCGCCGCGGCGTGCACAAGGAGGGTCTCGCCCGCTGTCAATCCGGCCCGCCGATGCAATCCGAACCAGCCGGTCTGGTAGCCGATGAACAGGGAGGCCGCCTCCGCGTCATCCAATGACGGCGGCGCGCGGAAGGTCTGGGCGGCTTCCAGCACGGCGAATTCCGCGAAACCGCCGTGGGGCAGCGCCGCGCCACCGAGCACCCGGTCACCGACAGCTGTCCCGGCCACCTCGGTGCCGACCGCCACCACCTCGCCGCACAATTCGACGCCGGGCGTGAACGGCAACGGCGGCCGGACCTGATAGAGGCCGCGGCACATCAGCACATCGGGGAAGTTCGCCGCGGCGCCGCGGACCCGCACGACTACCTGCCTCGGGCCGGGCTCCGGGACTTCCACGTCATCGAGCCGGAGCACAGTGCCCGGTTCGCCCAGCTCGTGGACCCGCCATGCCTTCATCCGCGCCACGTCAGACTCCGCCCGTCAGAGTGACGCCGCCGTCCACGACCAGCAACTGACCCGTCAGCCAGCTCGCGTCGTCGGAGAGCAGGAACGCCACCACGCTGCCGATGTCCTCGGGTACGCCGAGCCGCTTCAGCGGGTATGCCGCGGCCACCTCGTCCTCCCTGCCGTCGTAGAGGGCGGTGGCGAATTTCGTCTTCACCACCGCGGGCGCGACGGCGTTGACCCGCAAGTTCGGACCGAGTTCGACCGCGAGTTCCTGGGTGATGTGGGTGAGCATCGCCTTGCTCGAACCGTAGAAGCCGATGCCGGGCGCCGGCTTGAGACCAGCGACCGACGACACGTTCACGATCGCGCCCCCGAAGTCCTTCATCCAGGCGCGATAGGTCTGCTGAACCCAGGACAGCGCGGCCAGACAATTGACCTCGACGATCTTGCGGGCCACCTCCAACGACAGATCGACCATCGGCCCGTACGCCGGGTTGATGCCGGTGTTGTTGACGAGAAGGTCGGCGCCGCCGAATGTGTCGATCGCGCGCGCGACGGTCTCCGCCTGGTGGTCGACGTCATCGGCGCGGCCCGCGACGGCCAGTGCGCGCTCCGGCCCGCCCAGTGTTTCCACCGCTTCGTCGAGGGCGTCCTTTTTGCGGGCGGTGATCACGACTCTCGCCCCCTCGTCCACCAAGCGCCGCGCGATACCGAGCCCGATGCCTCGGCTCGCGCCGGTGACTATCGCGGTCTTGCCTTCGAATCTGTTCATCAATGAGTCCTTCTGCGGAGTCTGCGGTTACGACAGGCGCTCGAGCACCATCGCCATGCCCTGGCCGCCGCCGACGCACATCGTTTCCAAGCCGATCTGCTTGTCATGGAACTGCAGGGAGTTGATCAGGGTGCTGGTGATGCGGGCGCCGGTCATGCCGAACGGGTGACCCACCGCGATGGAGCCGCCGTTGATGTTGAGCTTGTCGTAGTCGACGCCCAGCTCCCGCGCCGAGGGAATCACCTGGGCCGCGAAGGCCTCGTTGATTTCGACCAGGTCGACGTCATCGATCGTCATACCGGCCCGGGCCAGCGCCTGCTTCGACGCCTCCACCGGTCCCAGGCCCATGATCTCGGGCGACAATGCGCTGACTCCGGTCGCCACGATCCGAGCCAGCGGCGTCAGGCCGAGCTCGGCGGCCTTGACATCCGACATGATCACGACCGCGGCGGCGCCGTCGTTGAGCGGGCAGCAGTTGGCGGCCGTCACCGTCCCGTCGGGCCGGAACACCGGCTTCAGTTCGGCGACCTTCTCCAGCGTGACTCCCGGCCGCGGCCCGTCGTCCTTCGAGACGACAGTGCCGTCGGGCAAGGTGATCGCGGTGATGTCGCGCTCCCAGAACCCGTTGGCGAGGGCGGCCTCGGCGAGGTTCTGGCTGCGGACACCGAAAGCGTCCTGTTCGGCACGGCTCACATCGCACAGTTGCGCCACGTTCTCCGCGGTCTGCCCCATCGCGATATAGACGTCGGGCAGCAGATCATCGGTGCGCGGGTCGGTCCAGATCTCGCCTCCCTCGGCGAATTTCGCGGTCCGGCGCACCGCGTCGGCGAACACCGGGTTCTGGGTGCCGGGCAGGCCGTCGGCGTTGCCCTTGACGTAGCGGCTCACGGTTTCGACTCCGGCGGAGATGAAGACGTCGCCCTCGCCCGCTCGGATGGCGTGCAGCGCCATCCGGGTCGTCTGCAAACTCGATGAGCAGTACCGGTTGACCGTTGTGCCGGGCACCCGGTCCAGACCCGCCAGGATCGCCACCACCCGTGCGAGATTGAAGCCCGACTCACCGGCGGGCTGGCCGCACCCGAGCATCAAATCGTCGATCCTGTTCGGATCGAGGGCCGGCACCTTCGCCAGCGCGGCCCGCACGATCTGCGCTCCCAAGTCGTCCGGCCGGAGATCGCGTAACGAACCCTTGCCGGCGCGACCGATCGGTGACCGGGCGACAGAGACGATGACGGCTTCGGGCATGACTGCGACCTTTCAGACATTACTGAGCGCTTGTTAACCTCCGCCACGATGCTCGACGGATTGGCGGTGGTCAATACGTCACAACGAATCCGCCGTGTGACGCAGGACACATTTCGACACGCGACTCCTCGTGGACAGCACCGGAAAAGGCAGCCCCGCCTATGCGGACGACATCGGTCTCAACTGCCCGCTGCCTGGCAACATGGGACGCCGATCCCCGAACTTCGCAAGTCGGTGGCCGAAACCCAGCTGCACCCTCGAATCCCGTCCAGCTCTGTTCGTATGCGAGGGCATCACGACGCCCCGGTCCATTACTGCGATGCCGGCCAGCTGCATGGTCATGTCGGTGTTTCTCGGGGCCGGCGGCGACGTGGATAACGACGCCACGCTGCGCACACACCCGGAACGCCGTGGCGCAGGCGGAAACCGCAGGCTCCCGCCGCTGACGACCGCTGAGTCTATGGATTCGAGCCGACGCGGCAGGTCAATGGCGGTAGCGGGCGTCGGCAGATCTTCGTGGGCTTCCTCGGAGGAGAGCCCGAACATGCGCAGCAGGTCCTCGGCCACCTGGTCGGCGGCCTCGGCGTCGTCGCGTTCGGGATGGTCGTGCGGCAGGCGTCCGACGCACGGGGCAGCGCCGGCGACGATGGTCATCGACAGCTCCGGGTCGCGAATGTCGAAGCGCCCGGCTTCGGCCGCGGCCTCGATGTCGCGGCGTGCGCGGGGCGCGAGCCCGCGGCGCGAGTTCGCCAAACTGAGGCCGTCATTGAGCAAGACCTTGCTGAGGGTGGGATGCAGGCGGTGCAGAACGATCCCATGCCGACGTCGGCGGCCTGGGTGACCTCGAGGATCGGCACGTTGATCTTGCCCCTCGGCCGGCAGTGATTGCGCCGCGCCGACCAGCGCGGCGCGCGTGCGGGCCTTGCGGCGTTCCAGGCGATTGGACTCCGACCCATTGTGCGTGGTCATCGATGCATATCTCCTACTGGACAGGTTCCGCTCGATTCAATTTTGACGGAATCGTCAGAAATATTGACTGACGCTGCTCTCGTGAGTGACGATATCGTCAGTGCTTGGAAGGGAGTGGTCGATGAGCGGCCATCACGATGTACACAGCGGTCTGCACAGCGAGCAGGGGGCGCACGCGGGTGAGCATCCGGGCCGGGCGCGCAATCCCGTGATCAAGGTGCTGGACTTGGCGTGGCTGGAGTTCGAGAAGCCCGACCTGGACGGAGCGGAGGCTTTCGCCCACGCCTTCGGGTTCGAGACCGCCATGCGGACGGCCGACGAGCTGCAGCTGCGCGGGACCGATCCGGGCGCGCCCTGCGTGCTCATCCGGCGTGGCGTCCGCTCGCGCTTCGTCGGTCCCGCCTTTCGTGCCGCCGATTCCGCCGATCTGTTGCGACTGGCCGCCGCGACCGGTGCGCCAGCCATGCCATTGCCGGAATCTGTGGGCGGACTGACCGTCGACCTGGCCGATCCGAGCCGCTTGCGGGTGCGAGTGGTCGCCGAAACCCACGAACTGGAAGCTTTGCCGACGCAGCAGCCTCACATCTTCAACTTCGGGCACGAGGTGGCCCGGGTGAATGCCACACAGCGACCGCTACGTGCACCGGCACGCGTGCGCAGGCTCGGACACGTGGTGATCCAGTCGACGAGATACCGCGAGACCCTCGACTGGTATCTGCGGAATCTGGGCCTGATCGTCAGCGACTTCCTCTATTACCCGGGCCAGCGGGAGCGCGGTCCGGTCATGAGTTTCATTCGCTGCGACCGGGGTTCGGTACCGGTTGACCACCACACGCTCGCTCTGACGCTGGGGCCGTCGAACCGCTATGTGCACTCCGCGTATCAGGTCGCCGACCTGGACGCGCTCGCTGCCGGCGGTGAGTATCTGCGCGAACAGGGTTATCGCCGATCGTGGGGGATAGGTCGCCATATCCAGGGCAGCCAGATCTTCGACTACTGGCGCGATCCCGACGGGTTCATGGTGGAGCACTTCAGTGACGGGGACATGTTCGATTGCACCCTCCAGCCGGGCTGGGCGCCGATGAGCGCCTCCGGTCTGGCGCAGTGGGGCCCGCCCGTGACCAAGGACTTCCTCGGCATCAAGCCCGGAGCCGAATCGCTGCGCGAACTGCGCTCGATCATCGACGCGCTGCGCGAGGACAACGAATTCGATATCCGCCGCCTGCGCGGCCTGTTGAAAGTGGCCGATTCATGAGCACATCCATCCTCCGCACCGCCGACGCCTGGTGGGTGCAGACCCGCGCCGCTGCTGCCCGTATCAATACCACCGCGACGACCACGCGGGAACTGCTCGCCGATCGTGAGGCGATCGCCGCGGCTGCATCCGGCACGGGAACCGTGACAGTGGAGAGCCTTTCGTTGATTTCCCCGGTGACCGCGCCGTGTCGGGTGGTGGCGCAGATGACGAACTTCGCTTCGCACGTGAAGGATGCGGGGATGGACCCGGAGACGGTGCCGCTGACGTTCTTCCGCAAGGCGTCCGGATCGATCAGTGGACCCCATGACGACGTCATCCGGCCCGCGCATGTGCAGCTGCTCGACTACGAGGTGGAGATCGGCCTCGTGTTCGGTCGCGAGATGCCGGTCGGCTCTGAAGTCTCGGCGGAGAACCTCGCGAACTACGTCGCGGGCCTGGTGGTTACCAATGACATCTCGGCGCGCGACGTGCAGCTGCCGAAAACGCAATTCTACGAGGCGAAGTCGTATCCGACCTTCACTCCGGTCGGCCCGGCGCTGGTGCTGCTCGACGCCGATGAGCTGAAGCGGTTCGGAGATCTGCGGCTGCGGCTGTGGGTCAATGGCGGGCTGCGGCAGGACATGACGGTCGCGGACATGATCTACCGGCCGGTCGAGACGCTGCGCGCGCTGACCCGATTCCAGCGCATGGACGCCGGGGATCTGCTGCTCACCGGGACCCCGATCGGCACCGCGCTCAGTGCCCCGCCCAAGCCGGTGGAGATCATCGGCTCGCTGCTGCCGCCGAAGGTCAAGTGGAAGATGTTCTTCCAGGGCCAGGCCAAGAACCCGAAGTACCTGAAGGACGGGGACGTGGTCGAGGCCGCGATCGGCACCGACGACGGCGCCCTCGACCTGGGCCGCCAGCGCACGGTCGTGAGGTACGCCCGATGACCGACAACACAACCCTCGAGACCTCGACCGAGGACTTGCTCTGGCCCCGGTACACCGGCCCGGAGGACCTGGCCGCCATCGAAGCGGTACCGCTCGAGGCGCGCGGCCTGCCCGAATCGACCTACGCCCTGCGCGTCCGCGCGGCGACGCGATGGCCGGAGCGCACCGCGATCACCGTGCTGCCGGATGCGGCGCGATGGCGAGAGCCATCGCAGCGCACCTACTCCGATCTGCTCGCCGACGTGCACAAGTACGCGAACCTGCGGCACGAGCTGGGCGTGCGCCGCGCCGATGCGGTCGCGCTGATCGCACCCAACTGCGCGGAGCTGATCCGGGCCACCCTCGCCGCACAGCTGGTGGGCATCGTCGCACCGATCAATGGCGGCCTGTCGCACGAGTGCGTCGCGGAGCTGCTGCACCGCTCGGGCGCTCGGGTCTTGATCGCCGCAGGTCCGGAACTCGAGCCTGACATCTGGACCGCCGCACGCGAGCTCGCGGCGCGCGGTCTGTTGGATGCCTTGCTGGTGTTGCGTCCGACGGCAGCTCCGGAGCCGCCGCCGACCCTGCCCGGCATCGGTGGCGTCCGGATCGGCTACCTCGATACCCTCGCCGCCGAGTCCTATACCTCGGGACGGCCGAGGTCGCGGCGGTCGCGTCGATGCGCGGGCGTGCGGCGCATCTCGGATACTCCACCACCGCTTGTCGCGGCATCGGCGCGGCCGAACTCCTCGCGGCCGGTGGGGTGCTGCTGGGACCGGTCCGCCCCGCGATCGGCCGGGCTGCCGGGGCCGGGCTGGTGCTGTTGATGACCGGTGCGGTCGCCGGCCATCTCCGAAACGGCGGCACAGTCGAAATCGCGCCCGCAGCCGATGCGGCTCTGGTCGCCGCGGCCTACGTGGCCACGTCGACCGGTGGATCCCGATGACTTCGCCGACAGTTCCGGTGGTGATCGTCGGAGCGGGCCCGTCCGGGCTCACCGCGGCCACGCTGCTCGCCCAATACGGCATCGAATCGCTGGTGCTCGAGCGGTGGGAGGGCGTCTACCCGCAGCCGCGCGCGGTCCATCTCGACGGTGAGATCCGGCGGATCGTGGAACGTCTGGGCATCGGGCCGGGGTTCGACGCGATCACCCGGCCCGCTTCCGGGTTGCGCCTGGTGGATCGGCGGCATCGGGTGCTGGCGCAATTCGACCGCGATCCGGCCGGGGGCCGCAACGGATTCCCCGAAGCCAACCTGTTCGACCAGCCGGAGCTGGAGGCGCTGTTGCGGGCCAATCTGGCACTGCATCCGGCCGTCTCGCTGCGCGGCGGTGTGGAAGTCACCGGGCTGGCGGTCGAGAAGGACTGTGCCCGAGTTGATTGCGAAGACCGAGCGACCGGCGCGTCCTACTCGGTGCGCGCCCGCTACGTGTTGGGTTGCGACGGCGCGAACAGCCTGGTGCGCGCCGCGATCGGCGCGCGCATGCGGGACTTGCGATTCGAGCAGCGCTGGCTGGTCGTCGACCTCGCGACCACGGTCGATCCTGGGCACTGGGGAGGCGTGCATCAGGTATGCGACCCGCGTCGAGCCGCGACATACATGCGCATCGGCGCGACCCGCCACCGCTGGGAATTCCGTTTGCAGCCAGGCGAATCCGCCGACTACTACCGTGACCTGGCTCGACTGTGGCCCCTGCTGGCCCCATGGCTGGCCGACACCGACCGCGAGGGCTTCGAGCTGGTCCGGGTGGCGGAGTACACCTTCCGCGCGCAACTGGCCGACCGATGGCGTGCCGGACGTGTATTCCTGCTCGGCGATGCCGCCCACCTCACCCCGCCGTTCATCGGGCAGGGCATGGGCGCGGGCGTGCGCGATGCCGCCAACCTCAGCTGGAAGCTGGCCGGGGTGCTGCGCGGCGAGCTGCCGGAGTCGATCCTCGGCACCTACGAAACCGAGCGGAAACCGCACGCGCGCACGATGATCCGGCTGGCCAAGCTCACCGGCATGACCATGACCGAGGGCGGCGAACTGGGCAATCGACTGCGCGACCTGCTCGCTCCGCGACTGCACCGGCTGCCCGGGCTGACCCGGACGATCATCAGCGGAGAGTCACCGCCGCTGCACCGCTCCGCGCTGGTGGCCGCACCGCCGCTGCGGCGAGGTCTGGCCGGACGGCTGGTCCCGAACGAACGGATGGCCGACGGGCGCCGGGTCGACGACCTCATCGCCGGCCGCTACGCCATCATCACGACATCCGCCCCATCACCGATGGAGGCGGTGACCGTCGAACAGCGCGGCGGTGTGGTGTTGCGGGCCGTGCCGGGCACCGCGCTGAACCGCTGGCTGCGCGGCGGGCATGCCGACGCCGTGCTCGTCCGCCCCGACGGCACCGTGCAGACCTGCGGGAGAACGCTGTCGGATCTGTACTCGTCACTGCCGAGTTTCGCGCCGAGTGCACGTCCGGCGCAGACCGGCTCGACAACCCCGAAAGCCGCTGATTGATTCGGACACTACTCATGACGATGTCGTCAGAGTCGGTGTAAAGGTAGCGGAATCATGCGTGACGGCTACCGCTAGACCCGCTCGTCGATGTCTGGGTAGGAGGAATCCCATGTCTCGCTATCTGTTCGCTCTGGGCCGATTCGTGGCCGTCGCCGCTGGTGGATGCTGGCCGTCTGGGTCGTCCTGCTGATCGGCGCGATCACGTTCGCCGCGAGCACCGGCGGCAAGACCAACGACAACTTCACCGTCCCCGGCACCGAATATCGCCGCCGCCATGTGCGCAGGCGCACCGCGCGGAGACCGAGGAACAAGTAGCCGTTCGCCGCGACCGATCACTCGCTCTCGGCGACACTGGGCGAACTCGGCGGTCTCGAGGCGTAATGACACCTCAGTGGGGTTTTCGGCGTTCCCTCCGTCCAGCGAAGAGTTGCGGCTGCGCTGGACTCACCAGTACGCCTCGTCGGCCCCGGCGATGACGGCCTTCGCGTTCGTCGCCGTCGGCGCCTACCCCGCGTTCGCGACGTGCGGGTTCGAGTAGGCCCGCCTGGCGGGCCGTCGGCGTGGGAGGCGGCTGTGTGGCCTGTTGCCGTCACTGCCGTCACGATCCAGGCCCTCTACTGTCGGGTGAGGATGACACCCAACAGCTGATCGGAGTGCGTCGGCACCGGCCACGTCGGTGGATGTCGTAAAACCATCGGATCTCGACATCCCGCGGGTTTCATCCGTAAGGGGTGATCCCTGCCCTGGGATGTGCTCATAACCTGTGGTTGAGCGCCGCGTAGAGGTGGATGCCACTGTGCGGGTCTGCCGTGTGCGCTGACCCGTTCGACCGGCTCAGCGCGACACGGCTCGGGAGTCCCTGGCGATCTGGCCGAGTTGGTGTCGTCGACTTCAAGGCCCAGTGCACGATCTTGTTGGAGGGGCAATGACCAGAACCGATCCACAGGAATTCTCCACTCTGCTCGACACCATCGCCCAGCGCCGCAGCGCCGGCGACGGCACAGTTTCGGCGGAGTCCTCCACGCACATCCCCGAGGTCAGAGCGGCGGATGTTCCGCAGGAGGTCGAAGACGCCCTTCAACCCGCCGAGACCGGCATGCTGGAGCAGTTCGGCCACACCGGCGCCGCCGCGTCCACGGATGCTCGGCGTGTCCTGGCCGGTGACATCTCACGCGAACAGTTCGAGGACCTGATCAGTCAACTGATGGACAGCGCCCAAACCCAGTTCACTCAGCTGCAGGGCTCGACCAAGGCAAAACTCCAAAGCCTCGGTCGCCAGCACCCCGACTGGCAAGCGATGATCCTCTCGGTGTTCGAAGCAGTCAGTGATCTGCAGATCGACTTGCTGACAAAGGAATTCGGATTCCTTCAATCGCTGATGTCGAACACGCCCCAGCAGGCAGGCCAGGTGAACGGATTCTTCAGCGACTTGATGCGGCGTCTCGAGGACGGGTGGAGTCAGATCGTGGGGTGATGCCGGCGGCTCGGCATGGGCTCGAGTGCCTGTGCGGGTTCACGCCACCGCTTCGTTGTGTGACGAACGCCCAATCGAAGGATGAGGCAATGACCAAAGCGGAGCAAGCTCTCGAGGTGAAGCGGGACGTGGTGTCCGAAGCCTCGAACTCGGCGGAACGTACCTCGGTCGGCTGGTACAAGCGGTACAACGATCATCCTTCCGGGTGCCGGATTCGGGTTTCTCTATTTCCTGGCCTGTGAAGTCACTACCGGGTCGACGCTTGGTAAGAAGGCCCTGGGGCTGCACGTCAACGGTCGTGCCGGTGCGTCGAAACCGAGTATCAAGGACTCGGCCCTGCGCAACGCGTACATGCCGCTCAACCTCGTTCCCTGCATCGGCGGAGTGCTGTGGTTCTTCGCCGCACTCGCCGCCACCGTCGGCTCGAGCCCCAGCAAGCAGGGCCGGCACGACAACTTCGCCGACGGCACCCAGGTCGTCGAGGTATGACAGTTAGTAATCCGACGCCAGGTGCTCGCAGACCGGAAGGCGCCGGAATCTCACGAGATTCGTGACACGGGCGAGGTCCTGGTCACCGTGCTGTGACGCTGAGGCCGGCCAGAAGGCGGATCAGGCCACCGGCGACTTCGGCGATGGGGTGTCGCCGGGCTCACAGCGCAGTAGTGAGCGAGTTCGGCGAGGCGGTGCCCCCACGCTCGACGCTGTCGTTTGCACAGTTCCGCACGCGGGCCAACCTCCACATCCCTGGGGAGAGCTGCTGGGCTGCGCCACAATACATCGCGTGAACGCAACACGCCCCGGTCCTCACCAGAGCCGATCACCCGCCCAGTCGCCTGATTCCCGGCGGGTCGGCGTCCCGGATGAGGCGGGAGAGAACCGCTTGGCCCTGGCTGCGGTGACCGACGCCTTCGTTGCGCTGGTCGTGGGTTTCGCGTTGTCGCAACGTGTCTTTCATGCTTTCGACGGGGTCGCGGAGTTCCTGGGCGCGTTCATTCCGTGTGTGCTCGCGGTGTCGTTCGCCAATCACGTCCTCGGCACACTGCTGTTGCGGGGCAGTGTCGCGAAGCTGCTGTTCGGAATGCGGGTCCTCCGATGGAAGGACGGCCGACGCCCCCGGTTGTGGCAGACGGTCGCGCGCTGGCTGTTCGGATTCGTGGTGATCGGACTGCAGTACCTGCTCGAAGGCGCGAGCGTGGGCCAGGCCTGCGGGTTGCGCACAGTGCGTCGACGCGACCAGCACCACCCGGTCGGCCAGTCGGCAGCGAATCGCTGAGCGCCTGGTCTGGCGGAGGTCGATGAGGCATTGACCGCCAGCACCTCGGGAGCTCAGGTGACCGTTGGCCACAGTCGTAGGTCTTGTGGTGCCTCCGATCGCGATGCCAGCCAGCGCGGCGAGGAGAGCAGGAAGCCCGAGACCGAACAGGATGCATGGCCACCACGTCGTGGCGGCGACAACGACCTCAACCCTCTCGCCTCCCTGGTACGGAGAGTCTCAGCTTGCATGATGAGTTCGAGTACGACCTCTCGTGTCCAGCTTGATCGGCGAAGGCCATGGCATGGCGTGGTGGGCTCGGCCGTGTGACCGATCGGGTCAGGCGTGCGGTGGTTCGCCGGTGACGATGTGGTCGGCGAGGTTGAGTCCTTCGCGGACCAGTCGGGTGAGGTGGCCGTCGCGGACGCGGTAGATGATGCGGCGGCCTTCTCTTCGGGTGTCGACCAGGCCGGTGAAGCGGAGTTTGGCGAGGTGTTGGCTGACCGCGGTGCGGGAGGCGCCGACTGCTTCGGTGAGGGCGGTGACGTCGGCTTCGCCGTCGGCGAGGATCCACAGGATGTGCAGCCGGGTGGGGTCCGACAGCATGCGGAAGGCGCCGGTCGCGGCGTCCAGACGCGGTTGGTCGGGGGTGATCGGGTGAAGGAGGCTGGGCACGGGAGGGTCAGCGGCCGGATTCGGAGGCCCTGCCATCGTTCACCGCCTTCCTGCTGGCACCGCCTCCGGTTCGGTCGGCGTGGTCGCGGGCCAGACGCGGGCGGCTGTGGTTGCTGCAAGTGTAGCGATGGCGGCCAGGGTCAGTGCGGCGGTGAGCTGGCCCGCTCCGGCGCCGACCCATCCCGCGACGGGGTAGGTGAGCAGGAAGCAGGCATGGGAGAGGGAGAACTGGGCGGTGAAGACCGCTGTGCGGTTCTCCGGTGTCGATTCCGCGCGTAGCAGACGCGCGGACGGTGTGTTGATCATCGAGGTGCCCGCGCCGAGCGCTGTCCACGCCACGACCAGCAGCAGCCAACCCTGCCCGGGGTAAGGATCAACCGCGGTGATCGCGGCCGCGGATAGCAGCCCCACCGGCAGCGCAGCGCTGCCGGTGAGCATCATGCGGTGGTCGCTGAAGCGTGACAGCAGCCGCGGCATGGTGAGAGCGATGAGCATCGAGCCGCCGCCGTAGCAGGCCAGGGCGAAGGCGACACCGGCGGCGGAGCCGTGCAGCAGGTCCTGAACGTAGATCACGGTGTTGACCACGACCAGCGCGGTGGCCGCGGCGACGGCCAGGTTCATGGCCAGCAGGCCGCGTAGCACGGGCCGATCGACCAGAACTCGGGCGCCGCTGGTGATCCGCTCGATCAGCGGCACGGATCGGTCACCGGGTACCAGGCGCGGCAAGGGGGTCCTCACCACCAGCACGGCGGAGGCGACGAACCCGGCGGCGGTGCCGACGAACAGCAGGTTGTAGTCGATCAGCGTCAGCAACGCGGCGGCCATCATCGGGCTCAGCAATGATTCCAGGTCGTAGGCCAGCCGCGACAGCGACAACCCGCGGGTGTAGTCGTCCTCGTCCACCAGCACCGACGGGATCACTGCCTGAAAGGCGGGCGTGAACGTCGCCGAGGCGGCTTGCAGCACGAAGATCAGCAGATAGATCTGCCACACCTCGGTGACGAAAGGCAGCGTCACGGCGATCACCGCCCGGAACGCGTCCGCGGAGACCAGCAGCACCCGGCGTGGCACTCGATCGGTAACCGCCGCAATCACCGGCGCGACGAAGACGTAGGCGACCATCTTGATCGCCAGCGCGGTACCCAGCACCGCCCCGGCATCGCTACCGGCCAAATCGTAGGCCAGCAGCCCCAATGCCACCGTCAGCAAACCGGTCCCGACCAACGCCACCACCTGCGCGGCGAACAAACGCCGGAACCGGCGATGCCGCAATACCTCGATCACCCCTGACCTCCCCGAACTCTCCGACTAAGGGCGACCTTACGCCAATAGGTGCGCAGATGCGAACCTATTGGCGAGTAGGGCGGCGCGGGCGGTCACGCCTGCGGCTGGTGATCACCGAGCGGAAAACCCCGTAAAAATCCGCCTCGCAACCCTTGCGGAACCGTATCTGAAAGCACACGCTTACGTACGTGGCTGCTTTCAGAGATGCGGATCTGACCATCCTCGGCGACCCCATGCGGCAGGCGATCTTCGAACGACTCGCCCGGCGGCCGTCGTCGGTCGGTGAGCTGGCGGAATCGTTGCCGATCACCCGCCAAGCCGTTTCCCAGCATCTGCGGGTGCTCAAGGACGGGGGACTGGTGGTGGCCACACCGCAGGGCACGCGGCGCATCTACCAGATCAATCCGGACGGACTCGCCGCGATCCAGGCGTACTTCCAGCGGATCTGGGACGACGCGCTGACCAGTTTCCAGAAGGCCGTGGACGCCGCGGCCGACCCCGAACAGGAGAGCTCATGACCACGACCCTTCCCACCCTGCAAGGCAAAGCCAGTGTCGCGATGCCGATCGAGAAGGCATTCGCCTTCTTCACGCAATCCTTCGGCAGCTGGTGGCCGGCCGCCTACCACATCGGACAAACCGAAATGGCCGACGCGATCCTCGAACCCGGCGTCGGCGGCCGCTGGTACGAGCGCGGCGTCGACGGCACCGAATGCGACTGGGGCCGCGTACTCACCTGGGAACCACCCCAGCGCCTCGTGGTGACCTGGCAGATCAACGGCCACTGGCAATACGACCCCGACCCCGATCACGCCAGCGAAATCGAAATCCGCTTCACCGCAGAAGGACCCGACCACACCAACGTCGAACTCGAACACCGCCACCTCGACCGCCTCGTGGAGGGCAAAGCCATCCGCGACACCATCGCCGAACAAGGCGGCGGGTGGGGCACCCTGCTGGAGTTGTTCGCCAAAACCGCCGAAGCGCAAGGCTGACCCGATCAACGGTGCGACCCGCCCCGACGCCTCGCTCACCGTGGCGGGCCGCACTTGTCGTTCAGCGGCAGCAGTTGGGGTCCAGCACCACACACAGCGCCGCCAGAGCATCGCGGCGGGCGCGGTGGAAGGTGTTCATACCGCGCCGTTCGGACTCCACGAGCCCGGCCTTGCGCAACTGGCCGAGGTGATGACTGACCGTCGACTCCGACAGACCCACCGCCGTGGCGAGGTCGCCGCCGTTCTCCTCGCCCGCGGCGCTGGTCAGCAGCAGGGACAGCAGCTTCACCCGCACCGGGTCGGCGATCGCCTTCAACCGCAGCGCCACTGCCAGCGCGGCGGCGTCGTCGACCGGCCCCGCCGCGACCGGCGCGCAGCAGACCGGGGCGGACATATCGATCATGGGCAGCGTCTTGGGCATGCGATCGACTCTACCGACTGCATTGACATATGTCGAAAAGGTGGCAGACTCGGCACCGAACCGGTTCTTCGATATATGTCACACAAGTGGAGGTAGTCATGTCCCGCATCCAACTCGCCCTGAACGTCGACGACATCGACCAGGCCGTGGCGTTCTACTCGACCCTGTTCGCGACGGAGCCCGCCAAACGCAAGCCTGGTTACGCCAACTTCGCCGTCACCGATCCACCGCTGAAACTGGTGCTGATCGAGAACCCCGGCCACGGCGGCAGCGTCAACCACCTCGGCGTCGAGGTCGAAACCTCCGAGAAGGTGCACGCCGAGATCGCCCGCCTCTCCGAAGCCGGGTTGTTCACCGAAGAACAGCTCGCCACGACCTGTTGCTTCGCCACCCAGGACAAGGTCTGGATCACCGCACCGGACAAGGAGCGCTGGGAGGTCTACACCGTCCTGGCCGACAGCGAAACCTTCGGTACGGCGCCCGAACTCACCGGCGCGGCCACGCCGTCGGACGCCGAGGCGGTCCAGGCGTGCTGCGGCACCGCCGAGGAAGCCGCGGCCGAGGGCGCGTGCTGCACCCCGGCGGCGAAGAAGGAAGCGATCGCCTCGGGTGCCACCTGCTGCAGCTGATCCTTGGCGCGGCGGCTGCCGGGGAGTTCACCAGGTGTTCGCTTGCCCACGGTTTCGATATTCATCAATATCGATGTGTGTCGAAACCGAAGTTGCCGCTGATCGGCGTGACCTCATCCTCGTGTGAGGTCACGCCCCTGGTCCGCCAGCCACTGACCGCCGAGGCCGCCACCGAGCTGGCCGGCGTCTTCAAGGCATTGTCGGATCCGGTGCGGTTGCGGCTGCTGTCGGTGATCGCCAGCCACGCCGGGCAGGAAGCCTGCGTCTGCGACATCTCCGCAGGCTTCGACGTCGGCCAACCCACCATCTCCCACCACCTGAAAGTCCTGCGTGAGGCCGGGTTGCTCAGCAGTGAGCGGCGCGGGTCGTGGGTCTACTACCGCATCGAACCCGCCGCTCTACGCGAGCTCGCCCAGCTGCTCGACAGCACCGCCCCCGCGGCGGTCACCCGGTGAACGACCGGGCGCGGCGGTTGCTGGCGGAGTTCGTCGGGACCGCGCTGCTGGTCACCGTCGTAGTCGGCTCGGGCATCGCCGCCCAGCAGCTTTCGCCGGGGGATGTCGGGTTGCAGCTGCTGGAGAACTCCACCGCGACCGTGTTCGGGCTCGCGGTGCTGATCCTGGTCTTCGGACCCGTCTCCGGCGCGCACTTCAACCCCGCCGTCTCCGCCGCCGACTGGCTGCTGGGCCGCCACCATGGCACCGGACTGACCGGCCGCGACCTCGGCGGCTACCTCGCCGCCCAAACCATCGGCGCCGTCTTCGGCGCGGCCCTCGCCCACGCCATGTTCGACCAACCCGCCCTACAGATCTCCACCCATCACCGCATCACCAGCGGCCACCTGCTCGGCGAAGTCGTCGCCACCGCCGGACTCATCGCGGTCGTCTTCGCCCTCGCCCGATCCGGCCGCGCCGCGCTCTCGGCCGCGGCGGTCGCCGCCTACATCGGGGCGGCCTACTGGTTCACCAGCTCCACCTCCTTCGCCAACCCCGCCGTCACCATCGGACGCGTGTTCACCGATACCTTCGCCGGAATCGCCCCCACCTCCGCGCCGGGATTCATCACCGCCCAAATCCTCGGCGCGCTCCTGGGCCTGGCGCTGATCGCCGCCCTCTATCCGACCACCGCGACCGCGGCCGGCGCCGACAACGCCGTCGTCCCCCACGACACCACCACCACGCCGACCGTCGCCGACTGAAGGTCCTCTCCGGCAATGCTCCCCACACCCAGCGTGCTGTTCGTCTGCGTCCACAACGCCGGACGCTCACAAATGGCCCAAGCCTTCCTCACCCACCTCGCCGGCGACGCCGTCGAAGTCCGCTTCGCCGGCTCCGCACCACGACGAACCCGCGTCAGCCTAGCGGCAGGCAGAAGGGAACTCGAGTGCGCGCTCATGCGGAATATCGGGCGCCAACGAATTGATCAAACCGGACATCCCTGAAGCAGCACCCGCAAATCAGCGGATCTGGACCACTACTTTGCCGAGGGCGCGTCCCGTACCTACGTGGGACAGCGCTTTGGCGGTCTCGTCGAGTGGGAAGGTGTGGTCGATGTGGATTCCGATCCGTCCTGCGACACATGCCTCCGCGAGGGGTGTGAAGTGCGCGGGCCCTTCCTTCACCGCGAGGACTCCGAGAGAACGCCCGGTCACCAATCCGGCGAGCACGCCGACCGTCGTCATCCGCAGCAACGCGCTTGTGGTGCCGCCGACGCAGCGGTACCGGCCGCCGCGGGCGACCGACCTGCGGTAGGCGAAGACCGACCGGTGGGCGACCAGGTCGAGTACTCGGTCGTATGGTCCGGTTCGGGTGAAGTTCTCGACGCGATAGTCGATGACCTCGTCTGCGCCGAGCGTGCGCATGAACGCCAGCTTGTCGGCGTTGTCGACCGCGGTCACGTGCGCACCGGCGTTCTTGGCCAACTGGATCGCGAACGCTCCGGATCCGCCGCCCGCTCCGTTGATCAACACCGACATTCCGGCAGCGATATCGGCCGTGCCCTGTAGTGCGATCGCCCCGGCTTGGGGCAGGGTCGATGCTTCGGCGAAGCTCAGCGACGCCGGTTTGTGGGCCAGCGCCGATTCAGGAGCCACGGCATATTCAGCGAATCCGCCCTTGAGCATCAGATTGTCGCCGTAGACCTCGTCACCGGGTGCGAACAGGGTGACCTCGGAGCCGACGGCTTCGACCCGTCCGGCGATATCGGATCCGAGAACCGGGCGACCGGGAGTCCGGAGGCCGCCGATGCGCGAATACAGCGGCGTCCCCCGCAGTGTCTCCCAGTCGGAGAGGTTGATCGACGTCGCGTGCACCTGGACCAGAACCTGTTTCGGCGCCGGAGACGGCATTGGGGTATCCGCGATCGACAGCACCTCGGGGCCGCCGTAGCGGTCGTACACGACGGCCCTCATGCGATACCGGCGCGGAGGATCGAGCGACAGCGTGACACGTGAGAAAGTCTAGTCGGCGGGCCGCCCCGCGACCGGCGAACTGTGCGTCGGCATTCGGCGCGAGCGAGATCTTTGCGACATAACGCATCTCATGTTCTCAGGGAGGGCGGCCCGCGTGTTCTCGAAGCCGGCTTCCCCCGAGGACCGGGGCACGGACGGGTGGTGCTTTCCGGCCGGCGACTGCCGCGTATCCATGGGCTACGGATTCATGATCGGGCCCGGAGGCGAATTCGGAATCGACGCCAACCAATGGACACCTCTGCACACCAGCACGCAGCCGCACGGTCAGTCGTCGTTTGGGGGCACTCGAGCCGGTGTTCTGCGGAGGCGATGAGTGAGTTCAGGTAATTCAATGCGCCGGTGGTGGTCTCGGGCTCGCTGAGCAGCGGGTCGCGTTCGTCACGGTCGAGTCCCAGCCGTGTCGTGCGATAGTCGCGGATCAAGATCGGCGCGCCGCTGGGCCCGATGACGGAAACGAACCGGTAGCCACTGCGCCACCGCGACCGGCCCGCGGGGTGCGGGCGGGCACCGTCGAGCAGCGCGGTCCATCCCCCGACACATCCGACAAGGCTGTGGGCGGTGGACCCGATCCACAGGTTCGGGCAGTGCAGGCTCGGGTGCATGGTGAGCAGATCGCGCACTGCGACGGAGAGGCGCAGGGCGGCGGGAGAAGCGATCGGCACAGGGCCTCCTGAATGATGGATCAGCGAAGAATCTGCGGCTGCGACAGGTGGTTTCGCCGTCACAGCAGCCTCTTGCAGCGACAGCGAGCTCAGCGGCACAGCGCAGTGGGAGACAGAGGGTGTGGATCAGTGCGTGGGGTGGTCGGCGGGTCGATCGCGAGGTCGAGATGGTCGGGGTCGGCCACGTCGAGGAAGCTCAAGACCCGATGGTCGGTGCTGGTGACCAGGACACCACCGTCGGTCGCCAGAATCCGGACGCCGTTGCTCAACTCGATGTCGGTGTCGTGCTCGGCAGAGCGGGCCCGAGGCGGATCGAGGTGACCAGCACCGTGGGGCGACCGGCGCGCACCCACACATCCAGTAGAACGGGGACGGCGTCGACGATCTCGGGCAAAGGCTCGCCGGCCAACTGCACACATGCCGTGGTCAGATCCGGTGGAAGCGGCCAGCGAGAGTTCCCATGGACGGCCTGTTCCGAATCCTCACAGGTGGCCAGCTGGCGCGATCCGGCACACTGCTAGCAACGCTCGGCGATGCCCATTGCAGGCCGTCTTTCGGACCGCTCTCCGCGAAGCCCGGCCGGTCACCTGAAACACAAACCACGCGACATCAGGGGTCACCGCCATGACAATCTCCAGCGTGGAAGAGGTCGAAGTTATCGTCGCCCATCACGAGCGCGCGACCCTGCGCGCCGGCGACGTTTTCCTGAAGATCGACGCCGATCAGACACGCACCGACGCAGAGGTCGAAGCGATGGCCAGGGCGCCGATCCCAACCCCAGAGATCCTGTGGCGTAAACCGCCTGTGCTCGCGCTCGCCGCCCTCCCAGGAAGGGCACTCGGCCGCCTCGGCGAGCCGTCGGCCGCGTCGCCGGCGGCATGGGCCGCCGCGGGTGCCGCCATACGGATGCTGCACGACGCACCGCTGCCACCATGGCCCGGCCACAGCGGCCAGGGTCTCGACGACTTGGCGGCGCAGCTTGACATCGAATGCGCCTGGCTCGTCACCAACGACGTCCTTCCCCCCGACCTGGTCGCACGCAACCGCCGAGCCGCCGAAGCCGCGCTCAGGCCGTGGACCCCGGTGTTCACGCACGGCGATCTGCAAGTCAGCCACGTATTCGCCATCGGTGACGAGATCACCGGCGTGATCGATTGGTCGGAGGCGGGCCAGGGCGATGCCCTCTACGACCTCGCCACTTTGACGCTCGGACACGAGGAGCGCCTTGCCGACGTCGTCGCCGGCTACGGCACCGACGTCGACCTCGATGTGATCCGCGCATGGTGGTCGTTGCGAAGCCTGCTGGGGGTCCGCTGGCTAGTCGAGCACGGCTTCGACCCGACCTCGCCAGGCTGCGAAGTCGACGTGCTGAGAACCCAGGCGATGAGAGATCGACGAGAACGCGACATCCGGTCACGCCGCACTCCGTCATCAGACCGGCGCCGCACGATAGCTTCGGTGGTCAGATAGCTTCCCACCAAGTGGCCGCCAGTGGGGATTCTCGACTGGCCACTGACAACCGCGCGCGAGCGCGGTCACGTCGAGATGGCACCGAAGGTGCCGCAGGTCGATACCGATGCGGGGACGGTACCGGCGGCGATGTGGTCGGTGATCTCACGGTGCATCTGTGCTGTGATCTGCGAGATCGCGGGCGCGACGGCTGGGGAGAGTTCATGGTCGAAGCCGATGGGATGATTGAAAAGGGCAGCGTCCGCCGGGATGGTGCAGTCAGGCGGTAGTGGGATGAGCCCTTCGTGGTCGAGCGCTGTGATGAGTGCGTGCACGGCGCGCTGTCAGCACCGCGAGATGATCACCCCGGTACGTCTGTCCGGTGGTGTCGTAGGAACTGCGGGGTGTGCTGTGGCCGTTGCGGGAAGAGGGCACTGTCGAGGGATCTGTTCCGCGGCGATCTCGGCCAGCGACAGCGTGGTGACGTGCGCGTGGGCAGACCAGTTTTCCGTGCATGCCGGGATGACTCCGCCGCTCATTTGCTGCGCGGGTTTCGCGGGGCCAGTGGTGTGGGGCGTCTGCGTCGCGGGATGGGCTGTGGCGGGTTGCGGGGTTGTCGGCTGTGTCGCGGCGCCGGTCGGTCGGGCGGTTCGATGGCGGCCTGATGGTCGTGGCTGGCGGATGGACGCCGGATGGGGCAGGCCGAGTGCCACTGGCGGACTGGCTATTGGAGCGCACGACGCCCCGATCGGTTGTCGAGCTGAACGCCAGACGAGAGGTTGGTGGAACTTCCATGCACGACCCGACAGTGCCGCAGCGAGGCCGCGCCGTGGGCGGGGGTGTGCAGGTTGCGGTCAGGCGTCGAGACTTACATCCGGCGCGTTCTGCGACACGGCGGCGCCGTAGGTGGTTGATGCGCCTGCGGTGGTCTGGACGCCGGAGCGCGGGCTGTGGGTCAGTCCGGCCGCGTCGATCGCGTCGCCGATGTGCGCGCCTGTTGTCTGCGTGCGGATGTTGTCGAGGATGATGGCGAGGTCACGGTGGTTGGTGGGGTTCAGTACTGCGGGGGCGGTGGGGTCGGCGCGCGGGATTGTGATGCGCCGGAAGACCCCGAGCAGGACACGATGGCCGGTCGGCTTGCGCCCGCCGGTGTCACGTGACCACATGCCCGCCCAGTCGACGAGGCTGTAGTCCAATTACCATTGCGCGGCTGCGCTCACGACTGCCCGCACCTGACCGGTCAGCCGGGTGGTGCGCCGCTGGTACCGATCGACCAAGGCATCGTGCCGTCAGACCATCACCTCGAGCCACTGAAAGCGAGCCAAAGCCGTTGTTTCGACAAGACGGCCGCGACGTGGACGGCCTATCCAGCTTCGCTGGAACGAGATTCGTCGCTGTAGGCACAAGTGCGAGCCCAACTCGCCGTACTGGACGGGGGATCTGACCGGTCGATGAGGAGGGGCCGCGGTCGATGATCGTCGAGTCGCCCCTGGAATCGGCGGGTGTTGCCATGCTGCCTGCGCTGATAGAACGGTGTGAGATCCCGCAACGGAAGGAACCTAATGGGGCGAACGATTCCCGCGACTGCCGCGCCGGTACGCCGCACCCTGGTTGTGGCGCTGATTGCCGCCGCGATCGGGGCGCCGAGCGCGGTGGCGGCGACTGCCGAGGCGCCGCCGACTCAGGATGACGGCTTTTGCATCGATGAGAAGACGCGCGTACGCAACGGGTTGCGCATCAGTGACCCCAGTTGCATTCATGACCACAGCCGCTTCCACAATCACGAGCGCTTCCATATTCCGCCGAATCATTCCTGAACCCGGCTACCTCCCGAAGGTTGAGGCTTCATGACCACAGACGCGCACGCGGTGCAAGGTCAGGTGCCCGTGCGTCGCGGCCACCTCGGCAGTCACTTCGAAGCCGAGCCGCCGGTAGAACCGGAGGTTGCGCTCATCCGAGATTTTTAAAAAGTTAGGGACACCGGCCTGCTCGGCGGCTTTCATGCCGGGCAATACGATGGCTTTACCAAACCCCTGCCTTGCGCCGATAGCCGCAGCCCGTTCCGTGTCGGGATGCGTCCACACCGCCACCGCGTCACCATCGTCGGCGACCCATACCCGACCGTGTTTCAACCCGACGTGTCCCACCAACAGCCGCTGCATCGCGCTCACTCGTTCGGATGCCACCACATGACGTGCCGTTTGAGCATCTCGATGCGGTTGACGTGCCCTTCGACTGTTCCGCTGCTCCAGGACATGGTCAGCCCGGCGGTGACCGCGTCCTGGTCGCGGCGCAAGCCTCGGACGAACGAGTGCAGGGCTGGCTGGTCATCGTTGTCGACGGCGGTCATCCACTGTTCGAGATCTCGCCCGCGCCGCTGGGCCATGATCTCGGCGGAATCGCGGACATGCCCGGTCAACGCGGCAAGTTGCGGGCTGGCGGCCAGGATCGCGTCGAGGCGGGCCCGATGCTCGGGAGCGAGGGCGTCGGGGTTGGTCATGATCCAGCTGGCGACTTTCCGGACGGTCGGTGGCTTGGGTGGCAAGACCGGGATGTGCGCAAGGGCGCGGAAGGGCTGCAGGTAGTTGCGCACCATCTTCTCGCTGCCCCGATAGCCGTGTGTCCTGATCTCCTCGAATAGCCGAGTTGCGTTGGCGCAGCCCTCGTTCCACCGTCGATACAGGTCGGGGTTGTATGCCTCGAGCAGGCTGATGCGGTATCCGGTGCGGTTGTGGACCAGCAGCTCATCGGCCGATTCAGCGCGGGCGAAGCGGCACGCACCGGACACCTGTACGTTGCTCTCGTGTGCGCGCCGTGGTGGTCAGCGGGCGTCGAGCACTGCGGCGAGGACGGCGCGCGGGCCGGGCAGGTCCTCGATCTCGGCGGCGATTTTCCTCGCGGCATTCCGATAGGAGTCGTCTCCCAGCACGGCCGCGAGGGCGGTTGTGATCTCCGCGGGATCTTGCACGGTGCGAGCGACACCGCCGGCGGTGGCCCGGGCGGCGGTGATCGTCTGGTCCGCGCCTTGTGGCCACAAGATCATCGGGAGACCGTGCGTGAGGGCGGACAGTACCGTGCCGGAGCCGCCGGCGCTGATAACGATGTCGGTGTCGGGGAGCAAGTTGGCCAGCGGAGTGAACGGGATGCGGTGCACCGACGTGCCCGCCGCGTCGCCGACCGGCTCGCTGCTGACCTCCCGCGCTGCGCGCGCCGGATCGTGGATCGACAATCCCTCGGTCACCACGACATCCACCTGCTGCGGGCGCACCGCCTCGACGACGGCGTCCAGCAGATGCGGTTCGGAGAAGATGGTCCCGAAGGTGACGAGCACGCGCGGGAGTCCGGCGGGCGGCGGATCGAGCCGTACGGTGGCCTCGCCCGGGCGCCGATGCGCTCGGGGGCGCAGCGGTAGCCGGGGAATCGGAGATGTCCAGCCGGGCTCCTGCAGGACGGACGGGCAGGGGTCGATATAGCCGCGGGCGGCGACCGGTTCCAGCCCGCGGGCGGCATGGCGGGTGGCGGCGGTTCGGGCGATCTCGTCGACGATCACGGTGGGCAGAGCTGGACCGAGACCGACCTGATGCCACGGAATGTCCAAGGTCGCGGCGAGCAGGGGACCCACGGTGTCGAAGGCGTCGGCCAGGATGACGTCGGGGCGCCACCGCCGGGCGGCCGACGTCGCGGCGTCGGCGGTCCGATCCAACCGGGTGCCGCCGAACATCTCGCCGATCGTCGCCGGTGTGGGGTGGAAGACGTCCGCGCCGGTGCGTTCCGCCGTCTCCTCCGCGAACTGCAAGGGCATGGGGCCGGCCGCCAGATGCTGCACGCCGCAGGGCAACTCGGCCGCGATCATGTCGGCCATCCCGGCGCTGGTGAGAAGGGCGACGGTGTGGCCGTCGTCGAGCGCTGCGCCCATCAGGGGAGCGAGCGGCAGGAGATGCCCGTAGGCGGGCACGCCGCTGAAGAGAATACGCATGAGAACCCTTGTCTGTCGGATCAATTCGGGCGGCTAGCCTGCGCACACGCGCGTGGCCGATGCTGTGCTGTCCGGGTCGTCTGCGGGCAGGGGAATGGAGTGGAAGAGGGCGTCTGGGTCGTACCGCCGTTTGGCGGCGAGCAACCGGGTGGTGTTCGGGCCGTAGGCGTGGGCGATCCGGGCGGTGTCGCGGGGGCCGAGGAGATTGGGGTAACCGCCCGGCAGTGCGTCCGGCGTCAGAGCGTCCGCCAGGTTCGCCGCCCACGCGCGATGCGCCGGCTCGGCCGCGTCGCCGGGCTCCCACGCGGCGATCACCTCGACCGTCAGATGTGGGTGGCGGTTACCGAAAGCGGTGTCGGTGACCGGGATTCGAGCGGCGGCGCCGTGCAGCGTGTGCAAGGCGACCGCGGACAGCGGTGAGGTCGCCGCGCCACCACCGGCTTGCAGGACGTCGCGTACCGCGGGGCTCAGTTCCGGGACTGTCCGCGTATCGATCTCGATGTGCCTGCCGGGCGGGAACAGCGCGTCGGTGCCTGCCATCAGGTCGGGGAGGGTGACGGGACCGATGTGGACCAGGAGCGGATCACCGAGGCGGGCGAAACTTTCGACCTCGTGCTCGCCCGTCCGGGCTGCGCCGCACCACGTCGGCGCGACGAACACGGCGGGCGAACCGGTCGGCCCGGTCACAAAGCCGCTCTGGACGGTTAGTGCGTCCGGAGTGCAGGCGGGAAGGTACTCGGCGAGCCCGGCCAGCACGGTGCCCGCCTGCTCGGCGGGGTACATGATCATGCCGGACAACAGCGCAGCGACGGCGTGCAGCCGGATCCGCATCCCGGTGACGACGCCGAAATTGCCGCCCCCGCCCCGGACCGCCCAGAACAGTTCCGGCTCCCGCTCGGCGTCCGTCGTCACCAGCGAGCCGTCGGCGAGCACGACGTCGACCGCGAGCACATTGTCCACCGCGAGGCCGAAACGCCCGCTGAGCGGACCGTATCCACCGCCGAGGGACAGGCCGACCATCCCGACCGAGCCCGCCGTGCCGGTGACCGCGACAAGGCCGTACGCGTGCGCGGCTTCGGCGACCTCGGCGCTGCTCGCGCCACCGGACACCCACGCCACCCGTGCGTCCGGGTCGACCCGCACCTGCCGCATGTCCGACAGGTCCAGGGTCAGGCCACCGTCGGTCAGTGCACGTCCGGCCCAGTCGTGGCCGCCGCCGCGAACCGAGAGCGGCACACCATGGTCGCGGGCCGCGCGGACGCCCGCTTGCACGTCAGCGGGCGTCCGGCAGCGCAGCACGACGGCGGGACGATGCCGCACGGCGCCGTTCCAGACGACGCATCCGGCGTCGTAACCGGCGCCCGAGGTAGCGACCTGCCCGGACGTGACCGTGCGGTGCAACGCCTCGAGAAGTGGATCGAGCGGAAACGGAGACGGTGTGATCACGATTCACCTCGAATCTTGCGATGGCCGATGCAGGCTCCAGAGTAAGGACATATTCATCAGAGTCAAGCTCTGATCAATGAGCTACGGCTCGGTTATCTGGGGATGAGCTATGCTGAGGCGACCATGACCGAACCTGCGAAGTCCCGGCGGGCCGAGTACGCCGAAGCGACTCGAGCCGCGATCATCGATGCCGCCCGCGAGTTGTTCGCCCGGCAGGGCTATTTCGCGACCACGGTCGACGAGATCGCCAAGCAGGCCCGCGTCGCTCCCGCCACCGTCTACGCGGTCGGCGGCGGGAAGCAGGGCCTGTTGCGCACGCTGGTGGATCTGTGGAGTGAAGCGCCGGTCGTCGCCGAGACGCTCGAGCGGCAGGAGACGCTGACCGACCCGGGTGAGATCGTGCGGCACGCGGCAGCCACCGTGCGATCGATGCGGGAGAACTACGGGGACATCATGCGGGTGGTGCTCGCCACCGCGCCGCACAATGCCGAAGCGGGCGACGCGCTGCGGATCGCCACCAAGCGATACCGCGACGCCATCGCCGCGCTGGCGCTCCGGCTGAACGACGTGGGCGGCCTGCCGCCGGACACCACGGTCGAACAGGCCACCGACATTCTGTGGTTCTACTTCGGCTACTCCGGCTATTTCACCCTGGTCGACGACAACGACTGGACCTTCGACCGAGCCGAACGCTGGCTCGCCGAGCAGGCGCTGGCCGCGCTCAGGCGCTCAACGGAGTGAGTTCGGATCGAAAACCCGCGGGCAGCCTGCTGATTCCGGTGGCACAGTTGCGGGTTAGCCGACGACCACGCCGGTCAGCTCGTCGTTTGTGTCTCCAGACGTCGTATATTCATGTGCTCCAGCGGTTTCCGGGCTGGGCAGTTGTATCGCTCGGCCCTGTCGTCGCCGAGCGATCTTCATCCTCAGTGATCCGGCCAGCCATTGGGCTCGCTCGTCGGTCTCGGCGACGATAACCGCCACACTGATCGAGATTCGCGGAGCCGGGTACAGCGATGACGGCTGAAGCGTTCGCAGGTAAGTCTGAGCTGCTGCAACGGATTCAGCGGCTTCAGATGATGGGCGGCAACAAACGGGAGCACCAGTCTCCCAGCGATCCGGGCGGTGTGGTCACCGCTGCCGAGCATCCAGATTTCAGGTCTGTGCCCACTGCGGGCACCGCCGCCACTCGCCCACCCCGTTGTCCGCCTCGAACAGCGCGAGCAGTTCCCGTACCTGATCGTCGAATGGTGGGGCCGTGCGTTCCTGCTCGCCGCGCACGCGGTCAGGCTGGTTAGGTGAGTCCGGACGGGATGCAGCGGGGTGTTGCGGTGGGCGGACTGGGACGTCGATGGAGTACGTGACGACGTGGGCTATGTGGCCGAGCGGCTCGGCGACCGGGATGCGGTGTTGATCGCTGATGACACCGGGTTTCTGAAGAAGGGCATCCGCTCGGCCAGGGTGCAGCGCGAGTACTGCGGCACGGCCGGGCGGACAGAGAACTGCCAGATCGGGTGTTCCTCGGCTATGCCTTTCGCCGCGGACATGCCCTGGTGGATCGGGAGTTGTATCTGTCGGAGTCCTGGACCACCGACCGCGACCGCTGCCGCGCCGCCGGCATTCCCGACGAGGTGGAGTTCGCGACCAAGCCGCGTCTGGTGATGGCCATGCTGGAACGGGTGCTGGCAGCGAGGGTGCCGTTCGGGTGGTTCACCGCGGACGAAGCCTACGGTCAGGTCAAATATTTGCGAGTATGGCTCGAACAACACGACATCGCCCGCAATGACGCCGGATCCTCGGTCTGGCCGTAGTCGATGTGCGGGTTGGATGTACCCCAACATGACGTCCATGAATCGGTATGTCTTGCAGTAATGGGTGGCGGTGTTTTCGGGTCATCGGGTGGCGCAGGTGAAGAGCATGTTGTGATTCTGCGACTGCCTGTTCTGTCACAGCTGGTTGCCGATGTTCAGCCGCTGGACCCACGCGCAGTGCGGTGTCCGGGTCAACGGCCGACGGGGAAGTGCTGGGTCAGAGGGACTGCCAGGCGGGTGAGTTCGGTGCACAGGGTGTCTAGGTTGCCCGAGGTTTCGGTCGATGCGCGCACCTCGACGACGCCGGTCTTGATGCCATCCTGTGTGCCCTGGGGGATGTCGAGCAGGAGGGTGCAGGACGCACCGGGTACCTCGCGGGGCACGGCGAGCAAGGCACGCCGATCGCCCACCATGACCGGCCGGTGTTGGGTGAAAACCTCGTAGGCCCAGTCTGTGAACCGACTGTCCCGGGTGAATACGGCCACATCGTACGATGGGCCGGTCCACCGGCACTGTTTCGCCTCCGGGTACGGGATGTCCGTCTTCTTGGACTGTAGATTCAGGCCCGCTGCTGTGACGTCGGCGTCGGGGATCGTACACGGATCCCAGACCGGGCGGGGCGCAGTGGGTGTCGTGGGGTCCGGGGCCGTGGTCACGGCGGAAGCGGAGGTGGTCGCGGACTCGGGCCGAAACGTCTTGCGCGGCAGGCTCGCCGAAAGATTGTGGATGAGTGCGGCCGCGATGGATTCGGCGCCGGAGGCGAGGTCGTTACGCAATCCCGGTGAGTCGCCGGTGGGCGGAGTACCACTTGACCCGGACCAGTTCAGGCCTCGGGTGTGGACGTTGACGGCGAGGTTTCCGAGCCTGGTCCGCACCGCCACCGCAACCTGGTTCTTCCCCAGGGGCAGGGTCATGATGTCGGCGTGATCGCCGATGCCGCGTATGGGTGTCGGGGCTCCACTTGCCGAGGTGGGTTCGGTCTGGGTGGACGTCGTGGTCTGCCCGACCACGGCTGGGGTTGTCCACACCCAGAGATCGATCTTCGCCGTGCGCGAAAGAGGCTCGGGTGTGGACGCCTTGTCGGGGTGGGGAATCGGATCCTCGTAGGTGACCGTGCAGGTGAGCGTCTGCCCGGCCGCGTTGTCGAGCTTGGACGTGGTGACAGGCTGCGCATCCACCGTCGGCAGAGCGCCCGCGAATTGGTGCAGCGCATCGCCCGCCGCGGTGCCGATCTCAGCGCACGATGTGGGTAGTGCCGAGTATCCGGACGGATCCTGCGGCCCGGTCGTACCGCCACACGAGCAACTTACGGCGACTACGGCCCCTATGACCGCGATGCCTCGCTGTGATCGCGATCCGGCCCTCATCAGCTTCTCGAACATGCTGAACCCGCCTCGATATCGATCGTCACCGTAGGCGTGTCATCCCCGGTATCAGCGCACAGTAGCAGCCCTGTCCGGCAACCGAAAACCGATTCAGGCAAAGGCGGACGTGCAATGAGAACCTTTCATACAGAAACAAAACCAATCGTTCCGATGATAAGCACGGCCTTCTAATACTGTGACGGCAGTCAGGTGAGTGGGTGCCCTCGTCGTCGGTAGTGGGATAAGCGGGCTTGGTGTTGTCGTCGTCGGCGCCAGTTCGACCAGGCCCACACGTGGCGGGCGCAGCGAGCGCTGCCCAGGGCCAGAGCGATGGTCAGGCGTCGGATCTCCGGTAGCGTGAGGCCGATCATGCCTTCTTCGCTGGCAGTGGTTCCCCTTTTGCGGCAACGGCTTTCGCCCCGGTGAGCCAGGCCAGGGCGAGCATGGACAGGGTGATGTGGGCATACCAGGCCCGCCAGCTGCGGACCTGGTAGTGGTCCAGCCCGGCTTCGTTCTCGGCCTGCTGGAAACACTCCTCGATCCGCCACCGCGACCCCGCGATCCACGCCAGATCAGCGATCGTGGACCGGCGTGGCCCGTAGCAGACGTAGTAGGCGATCTGGGCGGGGTCGGTAATGCTGCGCCGCGCCAGCAGCCAGTGCCCGCGCCCGGGGTTCCCAGCCGATACGGATCGGCACCCGCGCCCAGTCGTAGTCGCGGGGTCCGTGCGCACCGGCACCGGCGGAGATCCGCTGCCATGCTCGTGCCGGCAGCGCGGCGACCAGCTCATCAGCGCGGACCTCGGTGAACATGCCCGTGACCAGGGTGTCGTTGCGGCGAGTGGCCAGCACCTGGGCGATGTCGTGTTGTTCGAGCCATACCCGCAGGTATTTGACCTGACCATAGGCTTCATCCGCGGTGAACCACCCGAACGGCACCTTCACCGACAACGCCCGTTCCAGCATGGCCATCACCAGCCGCGGCTTGGTCGCGAACTCGACCTCGTCGGGAATCCCGGCGGCGCGGCAGCGGTCGCGGTCGGTGGTCCAGGACTCCGGCAGATACAACTCCCGATCCACCAAGGTGTGGCCGTGGCGGGAGGCATACGCCAGAACACCCCTATCTGGCAGTTCTCCGTGCGTCCGGCCGTGCCGGAGTATCGGCGCTGCACCCTGGCCGAGCGGATGCCCTTCTTCAGAAAGCCGGTGTCATCAGCGATCAGCACCGCATCCTTCTCACCGATCCGCTCGGCCACACACGAGCGCACGTCGTCACGGACACCGTCGATGTCCCAATCCGCCCACCGCAACAACCGCTGCATACCGTCCGGGCTCACCTCACCAGCTTGCTCGGCCAGCGTCCACCCGTTCTTCCGCTCCCGGCGCGCCACCAACCCCGTCACGTACTCCCGCGCCCGGCCCCGCGGCTCCGACCGGGCGAAACGGCCACCGATCCTCGCGTGCAACGAATCCAACTCCGCTGCAACAACATCCACGACCACCCCAGCAAGCTACCGGACTGACTGCCGTTGCAGTACTAGGCCCGGTGTGCGCATCGGAGTTCAAAGTTACTTGCTCCTACCGAACCCAAGGCAAATCCTGCCAATCCAGTCTCCCGGGTGGCAGTGCGGAGTACAGGTTGGCCGGACCTCGCTGACGTTAACTCGGCTTCGGTGCATGTTGCGTGCAGCGTAAGTCACGACTGACGGGAATCTGTGCGCGAGAGGGGACACCCGCAATGGCTTTCTGACTTCTCTGACTGCTATGGGTGTTCGAGTGCAGAGATTCCTGTATCCGATCGCGCCGCCCGGCGTTAGATAGCCTGAAAGGTGGGAGAATCGCGGACGGGTGGTCAGGAGCCTGACATGCCCACGTTCCGTCACAACAGATCACGCGCATCATGACGCCGATCTGTCATTGCTCATCCGCCAATGCGAATCGCGAGGATGATAGACACGGTCTCGGATTGCGGGTGCCAACAGTTCCGACATTCCGTATACGACTTTGGCTCCGACCATTCATTCGCCACACTGCCCGACTGTGCACTGATGGCCGGTTAGTGCTGGCCACTCGTCCGAGAACCGGTACAGCTATGGCGGTTTCGCCCGCTGTACCAGATGTGTTGCGAGTCTTTCGAGTTGGCTCTGGGCATGCTGGACGCCCAGCAATCTTTTGTCCCGCTGGATGCTTCAAGCGCGGGGGAGCCGATTGTGTGCGCTAGCCCCAGCAACCGATGCGTTAACCACGGCAGCGATGGGCCTGGCATCATCAGAGTTGTTTGCCCCGAAAGCCCGAGCTGACAGATGATGCGGCCGCAGGATCGCGGCAACCGTTCCGGCCTGCCAACCGTCCTTGGCGCGATGCCTCGAAGCAGCAACTCGAGTAGCGCTCTGGGCATCCGACGGATTGAAGCTGCGGATCCTTTCCCTCGACGTGTCCGACCCGTATCCGCTGTGCCAGTGAGGCGATGCGTTCGACGACGACTGCCGGTGCCGCGCTGGCCACGCCCGACATTCCGTGGCGCTCGGGTACCCGGTACCGGTGATAGCCGAGGTCGTCGACCAGCTGTGCCAGTTCGACGCTGTTACGCAGCGCCATGCGCGCGTTCGACCGCTGCGTGATGGGAGCCCGCTCGCCAGCCAGCGGTCGATCGGCCCGACGACGACACCCACCCACCGCATCGTTCGATCGCGGCGCTCGTGGCCGCCCAAGACACCGATGACACCGACGTTCAGCGACGCACGCTTCGACAACGGATCACGGACGCCGAGGCCCGACTCGCGCGTCACCTCGCCGCCATCGAGGCCGGAGTCGATCCGCAAGCCCTCGTCACGGCCATGAACGCGGCACAGGCGGACAAAGCGGCAGCTCAAGCCGAGTTGAAGAGCCTGCCCAAGATCAATCGACTCACTGGTATCGAGATCCGAAAGTTGATCGACTCGCTGGGCGATATCCGCGCGGTGCTCGCTGCGGGGGTCCGGCCGAGAAGACTCGGTTGTACCGAGCCCTGGCCTTAGAAGTGCGCTACCAGCACCAACAGCAACTCGCAATCGTTGATGCCGCCCCCTGTGGGGTTAGCACTGGTGTCCGGAGGGGGACTTGAACCCCCACGCCCGATAAAGGGCACTAGCACCTCAAGCTAGCGCGTCTGCCATTCCGCCACCCGGACCGGTGTGCCCAGCAAGATTATCGGATCAACTCCAGATGAACCAAATCGCGGCCTGACCTCGGAAAACTTGAGCGTTCAGCAGAGGGGAGTGCGCGGGCCGCGCCGGGAGGGAGTGGCGCGGCCCGCGGACGATTCAGAGGATTTCTTCGAATGTGCGTTCGAAACCAAGGGCGCCTCGGCCGTCGGCTACCTGGCGGTCGAGGAGGGTTTTCAGGGGTGCGACGAAGTCCGGGGTGACGTGGGCGGCGCGGCTGGCGCGGGTGATCGCGTCGAGGGCGGCTTTGTGGAAGGCGATGGATTGGATGGGGTCGGTGTAGGTGGCGGTGTCGATGACGGCGCCTTGGTGCGGGAGGGACTGGGCCATCGCGCTGACCCAGGCGGCGGCTCGGCGGCCGAAATCGGCGGCGGGGACGCCGACGGAGCGCATCATGGCGGCGCCGTGCAGGAAGCCGCCGAACATGGCGTACATGGCGGCGAGTAGGGCGAAGTCGTAGGTCGAGGCGAGGCCCGCATCGTCGCCGAAATATTCTGCAGCGGCGATTGATTCGAGGATTTCGCGATGCGAGTCGAAGATCGCGCGGGAGCCGCTGTAGAGGATGGAGGCGCCCGGCTGGCCGATCATGGGCGGCACCGCCATGATGCCGCCGTCGAGGTAGTCGCAGTCGTGTTCGGCGGCCCAGGCGGCGAGTTCGCGGGCCTCGTCGGGGGCGGTGCTGGTCAGGTTGAGCAGCTGCCGTCCGGCCAGGCGGTCGGCTACCGGGTCGAGGGTGGCGTGCACCGAAGCGTGGTCGAGCAGCACTGCGATGATGAGACCCTCGGCGTCGATCGCTTCTGCGATCGTTGTTGTGCTGACGGCCCCTGCGGCCAGCAGTTCGGTGTCCTTGCGGGGAGTGCGGTTCCAGACGGTTGTCGGTACGCCCGCCTTCAGGAAGGCCGTGGCCAACGCCCGGCCCATCGCGCCGAGTCCCAGGATGGTCACCGGGGTCTTCATGGTCTCCGCCATTGCGGGTTCAACTCCTCAGAAAATGGAATGGTCCTGGTCAGCGCGCTGCGCTCCAGACTGCTCGGTGACCGGCGCGGAGGCAAGTACCCACTATTTTGTCCGGTACTTACCAATTGGTTTGTGAACAGGTGGAGAGGCTGAAGGATGGGTGCGAAGCGATCGGGGCCGTACTTCTGCGGGATCGACGCGGCGATGGATGTCGTCGGCGGCAAGTGGAAGGCGCTGATCCTCTGGGAGCTGGAGAACCACGGGGTTCGGCGCTTCGGTGAGCTGCGCAAGGGGTTGCCGGGCATCTCGGAGAAGATGCTCATCCAGCAGCTGCGGGAGCTCGAGGAGGACGGCATCGTCGGCAGAACCGTCTACCGCGAAGTGCCGCCGCGCGTGGAGTACCGATTGACCGAGATCGGCACAGCGCTCAACGCCGCGCTCGAGCCGCTGGGGGCATGGGGGCGCGCTCGGATCGATCGGATCAGGGCGGAGCGGGTGCATCAGTAGCCAAAAGTGAATCCTTCAAAAGTGAATGTTTCACCCGGGCAACACCATTGAGCGGAAGATCAAGCTACTAGTTGGTAACTTTAGTTACTTTTGTGCATCCGTCGTGTAATTGACGCCTAACCGGGGCCGTCGTATGTTCCACGTCACAACTTTTGCAAGATGTGGGTGGCTTTGCGGATGTCGGATGATGGGTATGACCTACGGGTCTTGCTGACGCGGGCACTCCGCCGGATTCAGGAGTTGGAGGCGCGGCCGCAGCGCGAGCCGATCGCCATCGTGGGGATGGGCTGCCGCTTTCCCGGCGGCGCGGAATCCCCGCGGCAGTACTGGGATCTGCTGAGCTCGGGCCGCGACGCCATCGTCGATGCGCCGGAAAGCCGGTGGCCCGTAGCGGATTCCGGGCCTCGTCGGGCGCGGCGGCGAGCCGGGCTGCTGGCCGGTCCGATCGACGCCATGGACGCGGAGTTCTTCGGGATCGCGCCGCGCGAAGCGGCGTCGATGGATCCGCAACAGCGGCTGATCCTCGAAGTCGCCTGGGCGGCGATGGAAGACGCCGCTCTGGCGCCGGGCGGTTCGGCCGCTGCCCGCACCGGGGTGTTCCTCGGGGTCAGCTGGCAGGAGTACCAGCGCACGATCACTCCCGACTGGGTGAGTTCGGTGGACGCGCACACGCTCACCGGAACGATGTCGAGCATTGTGGCCGGACGGGTGTCCTACGTGCTCGGACTGCGCGGGCCCGCGGTGGCGATCGACACGGCGTGCTCGTCGTCGCTGGTAGCCGTGCATCAGGCGTGCCGCAGTCTGCGTTCGGGCGAGTGCGACGTCGCCTTGGCGGGCGGAGTGAACCTGCTGCAATCGGAGCTGACATCGGAGGCGCTGGCTCGCATGGGGGCGCTCTCTCCGGACGGGCGCTGTCGCCCCTTCGACGCGCGCGCGAACGGCTATGTGCGCGGCGAGGGCGCGGGGGTCGTTGTGCTGAAGACGCTTTCGCGGGCGATCGCCGACGGCGACGAGATCAGAGCGCTCGTCCGAGGCTCGAGCGTGAACCACGACGGTCGTTCCATGGGGCTGACCGCGCCGAATCCGACAGCACAGCGCGAATTGCTGCGCGCCGCGCTGACCGACGCCGGGTGCGCCGCCGACCGGATCGGCTACGTCGAGGCGCACGGCACGGGCACGCCGCTGGGTGATCCGATCGAGATCGAGGCGCTGTCGCAGGTGCTCGGCGCGACGCGGGCGGACGGGTCCGCGTGCCTGCTGGGTTCGGTGAAGTCGCAGATCGGGCACCTCGAAGCGGCCGCGGGCATCGCCGGGCTGATCAAGGTGGTGCTGCAACTGCAGCACGAACGAATTCCACGTCAGCACGATTTCGCCACCATGAACCCGAAGATCGAGCTGGACGGCACGTCGCTCGCGGTGCCGACCGACGATCTCGCCTGGCCGCGCACCGCGCAGCCGCGAATGGCAGGGGTGAGTTCGTTCGGTTTCGCAGGCACCAACGCGCACGTCGTGCTGGAGCAAGCACCTGAGCCGACGGCGCGTGTGGATCCGAAGGGTCCTGTGTTACTGGCGCTTTCGGCCCGTACTTCCTCAGCCCTCGACACACTGGCCCGCGACTACGCCGAGCAGTTGGGCAGGCAGGAGATGCCGCTCGCCGATGTGGCCGCCACCGCGGCGCTGGGACGCACGCATTTCGCGCACCGGCGGGCGGTCGTGGCCAGGACAGCCGAGGAGGCGGCGCGCGAACTCGCGGCGTCTCCGGGGCGAACGATCGAACCGGGGCCGGGTAAGCCGCTGGTGGCGATGCTGTTCACCGGCCAAGGCGCGCAGTACGCCGGGATGGGCGCGGCGCTGGACGCCAAGTATCCGGCTTTCCGTGCGGCGCTGGACCGCTGCGACGAGTTGCTGGGGCCGCTTCCCGGCGGATTGCGTCTGCGGTCGGTGCTGTTCGCCGCTGACGACGACTTGCTGGCTCGCACCGAGTACGCGCAGCCGGCCGTTTTCGCGCTGGAATGGGCATGCGCCGCGCTGTGGTCGTCGTTCGGCGTTCGCCCCGATGTCGTGCTGGGGCACAGCCTCGGTGAACTGGTCGCGGCGACCGTCGCGGGAGTGTTCGACCTGGCCACCGGCTTGCGTCTGGCCGCGGAACGGGGCCGGCTGATGCAGGCGGTAGCGCAGCGAGGGGCGATGGCGGCGGTGTTCGCCGCGCCCGTCGAGTTCGACGATCTGCTGGACGAGCTCGCGGCGAGTGTGTCGGTGGCCGCGGTCAACAGTCCCGGCCAATTCGTGGTGTCCGGAGCGGTGGACGGGGTGGGTCGAGTTGTGCGGGCTGCCGAGGAACGGTCGATCCGTGCGGTGCGGCTGCCCGGGACGACGGCCTTCCATTCGCCCCTGCTGGATCCGATGCTGGACGACTTCGAGGCCACGGTCGCGGAGTTGGCGCCCGTCCCACGCGCGGCGACGATTCCGCTGGTGTCCAACGTGACCGGCACGCGGGTCGATGGCCCGATGGATGCCGCGTACTGGCGTGCGCATGCGCGCGGCACGGTTCGTTTCGCCGAGGGCGTGCGCGCGGCCGCCGAGTCCGGCGTGCACGTCTACCTCGAGGTGGGACCGCATCCGGTGCTGCTGGAATTCGGGCGGAACACCGACCCCGACGCCTTGTGGGTGCCGAGCATGCGCCGGACATCCACCGACGACGAGGTGCTGTTGACCGGCGTCGGCGCGTTGTATCGCGCGGGCGCCGACATCGACTGGACCGCGGTGATTCCCGGGGACGCGCGCAGGCGCAACGGCCTGCCCACTTACCCCTTCGAACGAGAGCGGGTGTCCGTGCCGATCGGGAGCGCGTCGTCGAGTACCGGATACCTCGCCGAGCATCGGTTCCGCGACCGAGCGGTGGTGCCCGCGGCGGACCTCGCCTTGCGCGCGTTGCGTGCGGCCGGAGGCGCAGGCCACGAGCTGATCGACTTCGTCGCCGCGCGACCGGTGCCGCTGGCGGAATTGGCCGAGCCGCTGGTGACCGATGCGGGCGATCACACCGAAGTGCGGTTCCACGTCGAGAACGGCGATGTCGCCGCGGTGTCCGCCGCGGTTCGACCCGTCTCGGCTCGGCCGCGCGATGCCGGTGAACTGTCCGCGGCACGACGGGTGATGTCCACCGAGGAAGACGTCGAGGACTTCTACCGTCGCTGCGCGGACGCGGGATTGACCTTCGGCCCGCGATTTCGTTGGATAACGCGGCTGCGGTCCGGCGAGCGCGCCCTGCTCGCGGAACTGCGGCGTCCCGCGGAACTGGCCGACGAACCGGACGCCTGGCTGCCGTGTCTGCTCGACGCCGCGATCCAGACCGGTCTGGCGCTGGTGTCCGGAAACGGCGGCGCGGCTCGACTGCCGGTAGGTATCGGCCGACTGCGCTTGTCCGGCCAGGATGCGGGCGAAACGGCGTGGGCGCTGGCCGAGCGCACCGGCCGGACGGTTCGGCTCACGATCTTCGATACCGCGGGCACGGTCGTCTGCGATATCGACGACGTATGGTTCGCCGAGTCCGGGACTCCCGGACAGTCGCAGGATCGGTATCGCATGTCCGGCCTCACCCACCGTCCGGTCTGGGAGCCCGCCGTGGGGTCGCCCACCGCACGGGCGCACGCCGCCGCGCTGGTGATCGGGGTCGGGCAGCAGGCGGACCAGCTTGCCGCCGCGTTGCGCGCCGCGGGCACCGATGCGGTGGCGGTGGCGCGTACTGCAGATCCGGAAGTGTGGCCCGGCGGCGACCGGGCGGTGATCTACCTCGCCGATGCCGAGGCCGATGACAGCGCCGAAACGGCGCAGGTGGAAACGCGATTCGCCCTCGCCGTGGTGCAGCGCATGGCCCGGACGGTGTCCGACGCACCGCTGTATGTCGTGACGATGGGGGCGACGGCGGCCTTGCCCGGTGAACCCGTGCGCCCGGCCGCCGCGGCCCTGTGGGGACTGGGCGCGGTGGTGCGCACCGAACTGCCCGAATTGCGTTGTCGCCTGATCGATCTGCCCGTGGACGCTCGTTGCGACGACCACCGACTGGTGAACGAAATACGTTCCTCCGCAGATCATTCCGTCATAGCTCTGCGCGGGCGTCACCGCTATACGATGCGGATGCAGCCCTCCGACGAAGTGAGCGCGGTGGCCGAGCTGGACCGTGGTGGTGCGTATCTGGTCACCGGCGGACGCGGCGCGCTGGGACTGACGGCCGCTCGGACGCTGGCCGAGGCCGGTGCGGGAACGGTGGTGCTGGCCGGCCGCAGCGGCCCCACCCCGCGAGACGAGCGGGAAATAGCGCGGATCGCCGCACTGGGGGCGCGAGTCGAGACCGTGGTGGCCGATGTCGGAGACCGGGATGCGGTGGAAGGGCTGCTCGCCCGCTTCGGCGTGGATTTGCCGAGGCTGGCCGGGATCGTGCACTGCGCGGGTGTGCTGGACGACGCCGTGTTGTTCGAACAGACCGCAGGACACATCGACCGGGTGTTCGCGGGGAAGGTCGCGGGCGCGTGGCACCTGCACGAGCTCACCGCGGGACGGCCGCTGGATCTGTTCGTGCTGTTCTCGTCGGTCAGCGCCCGGGTGGGCACCGCCGGACAAGGAAATTACGCCGCGGCGAACGCGTATCTCGACGCCCTCGCCCTCCTGCGCACCGCCCGGGGACTGCCCGCCGTCAGCATCGCGTGGGGGCCGTGGGCGGGCACCGGCATGGCCGAAGGACTCAGCGACGCCGCCCGCCGGGCGTGGGTGCGCCACGGCGTCGGCGAGCTGGATGCCGAGGACGGCGCCCGAGCGCTGCGCTCGCTGCTGTCGGCGGAGGGAACCGTCGCGGTCTTCCCCGCCGTCACGGAAGCCACGGCGGAGCGGGACCCGGTCGAAGTCCAGGAACCGGGCGATCCGGCGGAGCTGCTGGAACTGGTACGCACCCATGCCGCGTCCGCACTCGGCCGCACCGCCGCCGTTCCCGATCGCACGCCGCTGCGGGAACTCGGGCTCGATTCGATGATGGCGGTCGAACTGCGCAACGCCCTCTCCGCGGAGCTGGGGGTGCGACTGCCGGCGACCCTGCTGTTCGATCATCCGACGGTCGCCGCGGTGTCGGAGGAGATCGCCCGGCTCGGCGCCACCGGCCGCACGGCGGCGAAACAGGCCGAAAAGCAATCGACCACGCGCGTCCCCGAGCAGCTCACCTCCCCGGTGTACCCGGCGGAACTTCCGGTTACACCTACTACACCGAACGTGTCGCAGTTCACAACGACCGAAACCGGCGCTGCCGCCGACGAATACGCCGACGCGATCGCGATCGTCGGCATCGGCTGCCGCTACCCCGGCGGGGTCCGCGGGCCCGCCGATCTGTGGCGGGTGCTGGCCACCGAAACCGACGCGGTGACCGAGGTGCCCGCACACCGCTGGGACGTGGACGCCTTCTACGATCCCGACCCGGATGCCGACGGCAAGACCTACACGCGCTGGGGCGGTTTCGTCGATGGTGTCGAGGATTTCGATGCCGGATTCTTCGACATCTCCGTCGGTGAGGCGCGGATGCTGGACCCGCAGCAGCGTCTGCTGCTCGAAACCGCCTGGGAAGCGCTCGAACACGCCGGATACCCGGCGAGCCGGCTGGAGGGCAGCCGGACCGGAGTCTTCGTCGGCGTGATGTCCAACGACTACGCCGAACGGATGGCGCGTGCCGATGTCGCGCCTGATGCCTGGTTCGGCACCGGCAATCTCTCCAGCGTCGCGTCCGGTCGGCTGTCGTATTTCCTCGGTGCGCAGGGCCCGAGCCTCACCATCGACACCGCGTGCTCGTCGTCGCTGGTGACCGTGCACACGGCGGTGCGCAGCCTGCGCAGCGGCGAATGCGATCTGGCGCTGGCCGGTGGCGCCACCGTGGTGCTGACGCCCTCGCTCGACATCTATTTCGCGCGGGCGCGCGGCCTGGCCGCCGACGGCCGCTGCAAGAGTTTCGACGCGCGCGCCGACGGTGTGGTCTGGAGCGACGGCGCGGGAATGCTCGTGCTCAAACGACTGGCGGACGCGCGGCGCGACGGCGATCGGATACTGGGCCTGGTTCGTGGGTCCGCGGTCAACTCCGACGGTCGCAGCCAGGGATTGAGCGCACCCAACGGTCCGGCGCAGGAACGGGTCATCCGCGCGGCGCTGGCGGACGCCGCCCTCGACGCGCAGGACATCGATTACGTCGAGACGCACGGCACCGGCACGGCACTCGGTGATCCCATCGAAGTGAACGCACTGGCCGCGGCACTGGGCAAGGGCCGAACCGAGGCGACGCCGCTGTGGATCGGATCGGTGAAGTCGAATCTCGGGCACACCCAGGCGGCGGCGGGCATCGCGAACATCATCAAGGTGATCGAGTCGATGCGGCACGATCGCATTCCCGCTTCGCTGCATTTCCGTTCGGGCAATCCGCACATCGATTGGGACTCGGTCGCGATCCGCGTGGTCGCCGAGGAGCGGCCGTGGCGGCGTTCGCGGCGGCCCCGGCGGGCGGGGGTGAGCGCGTTCGGGATCAGCGGCACGAACGCGCATGTGGTGATCGAAGAACCGCCGCAGATGTCGGAGGCGGATTCCTCCGACGATGCCGGGCCGCATCTGCTGGTTCTGTCGGCGAAGAACGCCGATGCCCTGCGCGAACTGGCGGCCCGCTACCGCGATCTCTTGGCCGCCCGCCCGGAAACCGCGTTGGTGGATCTGTGCGCGAATGCCGCGGTGGGCCGCACACACTTCGGCGAGCGCGTGGCGATCTGCTTCGACACCGCCGCGCAGTTGCGCGCCGCGCTGGAGAACGTCGCCTCCGGGGGCGTCGTGGGCAAGTCGGTTGTCGAGATGTCGAGCGGACTGGTCGATCCGGCTCGGCGGTATGTCGATGGCGGTGACATCGATTGGGATGCGGTCTATGCCGACCGCCGGTGGCGCCATGTCGATTTGCCGACCTATCCGTTCCAGCGCAAACGGCACTGGCTGGAGCTCACACCGCCATCGCGGGAGTCACAGTCGTCGCGTACCTTGCCGCTCACCCCGGAGATGTTCGCCGGCCATCGGTTACGTGGTGTGCCGACGGTGCCCGCGGCGTGGCTGTGCGTTCAGCTGCACGAGATCGCCACGCGACTGCCCGGATCATGGGACGTCGCGGGGCTGCGGCTGATCACGCCGCTGGAGGTCACCGGAGCCGCGGTGCGGGCCGTGGCCGAACCCTCACAGGACGGCCACACAGTGCGCTTCATTCGCTCCGGCGATGGCCAGGCGACATACGCCGAGGCGAAACTTACGCCGTCACAAGCTGATTCGGTGGAATCGCTCGCGGCTGTGACCGGTGATTCCGAGGCGCACGTGTGGCCCGCCTACTACGACGCTCTCGCTCGGCTCGGCCTGGATCTGGGTCCCGATTACCGCTGTGCCCTCGAGTTCCGGCGGATCAGCGACACCGAGGCCGAGACAGTGTTCCGGTCGGCCGGTGGCGGCACCGCGCTCGACGCGGTCCTGCTCGATGCCTGTCTGCACAGCATCGTGGTGACGGCGACCGGGGGCGGGGAGTTGTTCCTGCCCTCGGCGATAGATCGTGTCCGATTCTTCGGCAACCCTGCGATCGAGGATGCGACGGTCCGGTGCCGAGTGCGGGTGACCGAGCGAGGAAAGCGGGTCATCGTCGGTGACGCCACGCTGTACTCGGCGTCCGGGCGCCCGCTCGCGAGTGTGCAAGGCGTGAGCCTCCTGGCTGCGAACGTCGATGCCGCGCCGGAATCCGACTCGACCAGGCTCGCGGATCTGCTGCACCATCTGGAATGGGTTCCGGTCGAGGCCGGTCTGCGCGAGGGACCGGCGGGACGCTGGCTGATCTTCGGTGACGGTCCGGTCGGTGACGCTGTCGCCGCCGGATTGAGCGCGCGCGGCGCGGACATCGTGGTCGTTCCCCCTGAGGACGCGACCGATCCGTTCTCGTTTTCCGACGCCGCGCGTCCGTTTCGCGGCATCGTCTTCGCTTGGACGGCGACGTCCGCCCGGACGCGCGTCGAAGCAGCTCTGCGGTTGACGCGCGCACTGGACTCGGCGGCGCATGGACCGGACGCGTTGTGGTTGGTGACCGTGAACGCCCAGCGCGTCATCCCCACCGACCGCCCCGACCCCGAGCAAGCTCTGCTGTGGGGTTTCGGACGGACGCTGGCCACCGAGCATCCCGAGTTCGGCTGCCGGTTGCTGGACTTGCCCGCGGAATCCGTCGTGGACGGCGCGCTGGTCGCCGAGGAGCTGCTCAGCGGTCGCGCCGCAGGGGAATTCGCCGTGCGCGACGGCGGTTGGCTCACCGCGCGCATTGCCGACGGCCTCGCATCCGCCGACGATTACCGGTTGGTCGCGCACCGTTCCGGCGATTTCGAGCGGATGCGGTTGGAGCCCGGTATCCGGCGCGCGCCGGCGGCAGGGGAGGTCGAGATCGTCGTCGCCGCCACCGGCCTGAACGCCCACGACCTGTGGGTGGCTTCTGGTATTCATCCGGACGGTGCGGAATCGCTGGGTCTGGAATGCACGGGCCGGATCGTCGCGGTCGGCTCCGGAGTGGAGCGGTTCGAGGTCGGTGATCGGGTGGTCGCCTTGGCGGGTGACAGTTTCTCCCGCCACGTGACGGTGGACCAGGACTTGGTGACTCGGCTGCCGGATCATCTGTCCTTCACCGACGGCGCGACCGTGCCGTACGCCTTCACCGCCGCCTGGTACGCGCTGTTCGACCTCGGTGATCTGCGCGCCGGAGACCGGGTGCTCGTCCACGGCTCCGCCGACGGCATCGGCATGGCCGCGATCCAGCTCGCCGCGCAGGCGGGAGCGCAGGTGTACGCGACCGCCGCACTGTGCCGTTGGGCCCGCAACGCCGGGCTGCCGGTCACGCAGATCCAGACCTGGCGTAGCCACGAATTGGGCGAACGGGTCCGAGCGGTGACCGCGGGGCACGGAGTGGACGTCGTGGTGCACGCCTCGGGCGTCGACGTCACCGCGCAGGCCGCCGAAATATTGCGGCCGGGAGGCCGATTCGTCGAGGTCGTGGATTCGGTGCAGACCCGCGTGGCGCGGCGTAGCGCGGATGTCGACCATCGGGCCTTCGATCCGGCCACTGTCGACGCAGGCAGGACGGGCGCGATCCTGCGGGACGTGATGGCGCTGTTCGAGCAGCATGCCTTGACCGCGCCGCCGCACGCGGCATACGGCATCAATCGCGCCGCCGAGGCATTCCGCGCGATGGCCGAACGTGATCATCCGGGCCGGGTCGTCCTGGTCGGCGCAGAGGTCCCGCTCGCCGCGCGCGGTGACCGGTTGCCCGATGGCACCTACCTGGTGACGGGAGGTTTCGGCGGACTCGGCGCCGAGGCCGCACGCTGGCTGGCCCGCCGCGGAGCCCGGCATCTGGTGCTGGTGGGCAGGCGCGCGCCGGATCCGGCGGGGGAGCGGTTGCTGGCATCGCTGCGCGCCGCCGGCGCCCAGGCGACGGCGCGGCAGGCGGATGTCGGTGACCGGGCCGCCGTTGCCGCACTGTTGCGAGGCATTGCGGAATCCGGCTTTCCGCCACTGCGCGGCGTGGTGCACTGCGCGGGAGTTCTCGACGACGGCCTGGTCGGCGAGCAGACCTGGGCGCGGTTCGAGACCGTGCTCGGCCCGAAATATCTCGCGGCCCGGCACCTGGACGAGCTCACCCGCGACCAGCCGCTGGAACTGTTCGTCACCTACTCCTCCGTTGCGGGCGTGCTCGGCACCCCCGGCCAGGCGAATTACGCCGCGGCCAACGCGGCGTTGGACGCGCTGGCCTGGCGGCGGCGTGCGGAGGGACTGCCCGCGCTGAGCATCGGGTGGGGGCCGTTCGCCGATGTGGGCATGGCCGCCGACCGGCCCGAGGTCACCGCACGACTCGTGCGGCGCGGACTGCCTCCGCTGCGCACGGGCGACGCGGTGGCGGCGCTGGATCACCTTGTTCAGCACGACTGCGCGGCGCCGGGCGTCTTCGAATTCGTGCCGGAGCGGTGGTACGCGCAGCGCACGCGGCAGGTCACGACGGCCGCCCCTCCGCCGACCCAACCGAGCACCACCGGTGCGGCGCGAGCGCGGCAGGCGTCCGACGATCTCGCAGGCTGGGAGGCGCTCGTCCAGCGCGTGGCGATGCGGGTGCTCGATCGCGCCGGAGAACTCGATCCGGAACTGCCGTTGCACGACACGGGAGTCGACTCCCTGACGGGTATGGAGCTGCGGGCCGCGCTCGCCGCCGAAGCCGGAATGCCGCTGCCCGCCGGGCTCGTCTTCGACTATCCGACCGTGCGTGAGATGGCGCGGTTCCTGCAACGCAAAGGCGCATCCGCTCCCACTGGAGGCGTGGGCGACATCGCCGAAGGCGTGCGCACCCTCGTGGCGGACGCGGCCCCCCTGGTCGCTGACACAACCCCGCTGGCAGCTGACGTTCACACCTTCGGCCCCGATGCGACCCCGCTGACGGCTGACGTGCCATCGGCTGCGATCGACATGCCTCCAGTCGCCGCAGACGTGTCGTTGGTCGCGACCGACGTGTCCACTGTCGCGCACACACCGCGGTATCCGGTATCGGAGTCGACGGAACAGCCTGCGCAACAGCCCCTTTTGACCGGTACCGACTTCCGGAGCGACCAGCCCGACGACGACCCGATCGTCATCGTCGGCATGAGTTGCCGTTTCCCCGGCGGGGTGCGCACACCGGAGGACTTCTGGGACCTGCTGTGGCAGGGACGCGACGCGATCACCGAGGTGCCGCCGCAGCGCTGGGACATCGACGCCTACTACGACCACGACCCGGCAGCGCTCGGCGCGATGTACACCCGCTGGGGCGGCTTCGTCGACGGCGCAGACGAGTTCGACCCCGCGTTCTTCGGTATCGGCGCGGCGGAGGCACGCGCGATGGACCCGCAGCAACGCCTGTTGTTGGAAACCAGCTGGGAGGCGTTGGAACGCTCGGGGCGCGCGCCCGGCACGCTGGCGGGCAGTCGCACCGGTGTGTTCGTCGGATTGTGCTTCAGCGAGTATCCGGCGACGCCGACGCGAGCCGCCGATCCGACCGCGATCGGCGCCTACTCGGTGATCGGTTCGGCGCCGAGCGTCGCGGCCGGGCGCTTGGCCTATGTGCTCGGGCTGCAAGGCCCGGCGATGACACTGGACACGGCCTGCTCCTCGTCACTGGTGGCGCTGCAGGCGGCCGCGGACGGGTTGCGCGCGGGCCGTTGCGATCTGGCGCTGGTGGGCGGGGTGAACTTGCAGCTGGCTCCGGAGACGACGATCGGTTTCTGCCGTCTGGCCTCGCTGTCGCCCGACGGACGCTCGCGGGCGTTCGACGCCGACGCCAACGGCTACGTCCGTGCCGACGGCTGCGGCGTGCTGGTGCTGACCCGGCTGTCGCGGGCCCGGCGCAACGGCGATCAGGTGCTGGCGATCGTGCGCGGCGTCGCGGTGAATCACGACGGACGATCCAACGGCCTGACCGCGCCCAACGGCCCGGCCCAACAGCGCGTCATCGCCGACGCGCTGGAGCGGGCGGGCTTGCGGCCGGACGCGGTGGACTACGTCGAGACACACGGCACCGGCACCCCGCTCGGCGATCCGATCGAGGCCACCGCGCTGGCCGAGGTGTACGGCGCGGGCCGCACGCAGCCGCTGCTCATCGGGTCGGTCAAAACCAACATCGGGCACACCGAGGCCGCCGCGGGTGCCGCCGGGGTCATCAAAGCCGTGCTCATGTTGCGGCACCGCCGGATCCCGCCGAGCCTGCATTTCCACACGCCGAATCCGCTGATCGACTGGGCCGCGATGCCGGTGGAAGTCGTGGGCGAGGCCCGGGAATGGCCACGCACCGGGCACGAACCGGCCATCGGGATCAGCTCCTTCGGGATGAGCGGCACCAACGCGCACGTCATCCTGACGCCAGGCGATCCGGCGCCCGCACCACGACCGGAAGCACCGGCCGCGCAGGTACTCGTCCTGTCCGCGCGCGACGAGACCGCCCTCGCCGACTTGGCGGGGCGCTGGGCGGACGAAATGGACGCGGGACAGCGGTCTTTGGGCGACCTGGCTTACACGGCCGCGACCGCACGCACCCATTTCGAACAACGACTCGCGGTGGTCGCCGACACCCGCGCCGCCGCGGCGCGAGAGCTGCGTGCGCCGAACCAGATCCGGGGCCGGGTGGAGCGCGCGGCGCGCCCGAAGGTGGCGCTGCTGTTCACCGGGCAGGGGTCGCAGTACCCGGGCATGGCACGGGAATTGTTCGACTCCGAGCCGGTCTTCCGTGACGCGCTGCGGCGCTGCGACGCGGTGCTGGGGCCGATCGCGGACGGGATCGGGCTGGTCGAGGCCGTGTACGGCGATCACGGGCCACAGTTGCTGCGTCGCACGGTGTTCACCCAGCCGGTGTTGTTCGCCGTCGAGTGGGCGCTGTGGGAGTTGTGGCGGTCGTGGGGGATCGCCCCGGCGGCGGTGCTCGGCCACAGCGTCGGGGAATTCGTCGCGGCCTGCGCCGCGGGCGCGATGAGCATGGAGGACGCCCTGCGGCTGGTGGCCGTGCGCGGCCGCCTGATGCAGCGCCTCCCGGACGGTGGCGGGATGATGGCGGTCGACGCTGCCGCCGAGCGGGTCTCCCCGCTGGTCGCACGGTTCGAGCCCGCGGTGTCGATCGCCGGATACAACGGACCGGCGCAGGTGGTGGTCGCCGGACCGCGTGCGGCACTGGATCTGCTGCGCGAGCAGTTGTCGGCCGACGGCATACGGTCGGCTGATCTGACCGTCTCGCATGCGTTCCACTCCGCGGCGATGGACCCGATTCTCGACGACCTCGCCGCGGCGTCGTCCAAGGCGACGATGACCGATCCCACGATTCCGCTGATCTCGAATCTCACCGGTGCCGTGCTGCGCCCGGGAGAACTCGACCCCCGGTACTGGGCCCGCCACGCACGTCAGCCGGTGCGGTTCGCGCAGGGCCTGCGGGCCATGGCCGAGCTCGGCATCGACCGATTCCTCGAGATCGGCCCGCATCCGACGTTGTCCGCCCTCGGCGGCCGAGTGCTGGGCGACTTGGCGCGGTTCGTCGCGTCGCTGCGTCGCGGCCGCGGTGATCGCGAGACGATGATGACGGCACTCGGTCACCTGTATGTCGCCGGCGTGCCGGTGGACTGGGAGCAGGTGCATCGGCCGCACAAACGTCGGCATGTGCTGGCCCCGACCTATCCTTTCCAGCGACAACGGTATTGGGTCGCCTCGCAATCGGAACCCGCTCTTGCGGTTTCGAGCGGCACTGCCGCCCGGTACCCCGATTTCCCGAGACGCTCCAACGGCGCCTTCGAGTCCCGCGCCGCATCGATGCCCGGCGCCGCCTTCGCACCAGCGGCCGTCAGCCCAGCCCTTCCACAGCCTCAGGACGACGCCACGCACTCGTCCGTGTCGATGCCTTCGGGTGACCCGCCAGCGAATCTCGGTGCGCTGCCTGCGCCGGCCGACGTGGAAACCGCAACCTACCCGGCTCTTCCTGCGCAAGGCGGAAATGGAACGGCGCACCGTCCCGCAACGCGCGATTCCGGATATCTACCGGGAGCGTCGGGGGAGTGGTCGCCCGCTACGGGTGACGGCCAGGCGGCGGAACGGCCGCTGAATCCGGTATCACGCGACGGCAAGAGCTGTTTCGACTTGACGCTCGAACCCGATTCGCCGCGCTATCTGGCTGATCATGTCGTGAACGGGGCTGTCGTCGTGCCGGGCGCATGGTTCGTCGCCACGATCGCCGACCTCGCGCGCGGACTGGTCGCCGGTGACGTCGTCGCGATCGATGACCTCGTGATCACCAACGGTCTGCCACTGAACGGCCCGCAGCCGGTGCGAATCGGCTTCGAGCCGGCCACGGACGGGCTGGCGGTTCAGGTCGAGACGGAAACCATGGGCCTGCACGCGCGAGCTCATGTCCGTAGCGGTAGGCGCCAGGTCCCGGACGGGTCCGGCCTGGCGGAGATCCTGGGCCGCTGCCCGGAACACCTCGCCGCAGTGGAGTTCTACCAACGGCTGGCCGGCGCCGGTCTGCCGTACGGACCGGCGTTCCGCCGTGTCGTCGGCCTGCGCCTGGGGCGGCACGAGGCCTTGGCCACGCTGTCGGATCCCGAGACCGATGCCGCCGGGGTGCATCCGGTGCTGCTGGACGCGGCATTTCAAGCCACCTATGCGGCGATGTCGTCAGAGGGGGACGAGCAGACGTGGGTGCCGTTCGCGGTGGACCAGGTGCTCGTTTCGGCTGCGGCGGCCACCGTTCGATTCGGCCATGTGCGCGTGCTCGAGCAGACGCCGCAGTTGTGTGTCGCGGATGTTCGTCTGCTCGATGAGGAGGGTTCTCCGGTGCTGGTCGCGAACGGATTGCGAGTGATACCCGCGCCGATGCCGCAGTCGGCGGGCCAGTCGTCCGCCTCGCAGGCGGTCGCGGATACCTACCGTGTGGACTGGCGGGAGGCCGGACCGGTGGCGCCGGTCTCGGCGACCGGCCGCTGGCTGATCATCGGCGCGCGCGGAAGCCTCGCCGACGAGCTCGCGGGCGAATTGCGGGCGCGCGGCGGGGAATGTGTACTGGCCAGGCCCGGAGCCGGTTTCAGCTTCCGCGCCGAAGACGAGTTCGAGATCGATCTCGGTGTGCCCGCGGCGGTGCGCGCACTGCTCGGCGCGGTGGACGACGGTCGCGCACCGCTGCGCGGGATCGTCTCCGCGATCGCGCTGTCGGACGAGGACGTACCCGCGCCTGTGGCGGCGGAACGCCTGGTGGTGGGTGCGCTGCATCTCGTGCAGGCCGCGGCACTGGCCGGGGAACCGGCGGTGTGGCTGCTCACCCGTCACGGTCAGCGGGTCGAACCTTCCGACCGGGTGGCGCCGCAGCAGGCGGCGCTGTGGGGCTTCGCCCGCGGCGCGCAACTGGAGTACCGCGAAATAGGCTGTCGGGTCATTGATCTCGATCAGTTCACCGGTGCCGGTGTCGTGGTCGACACGCTCGTGACGCCCTCGGCGCCGCGGCAACTCGCACTGCGCGGTGGAGCTCGCCGGGTACCGCGGCTGGTGCCGTTGACGAGCGTGCCCAGCGATCCGACGGCCGCGTCCGGAGCTGCTGGAACGGTGTTGATCACCGGCGGCCTCGGTGGGGTCGGCTTGCGGCTGGCTGGCTGGTTCGTCGAGCGTGGTTGGCGGGACGTGGTGCTCGCCGGGAGATCCGCACCCGATGCGCGAGCGGAGTCCGTCATCGCCGAATTGCGCGGGCGCGGCGCACGGATCGAGGTCCGGCCGCTCGACGTCGCCGACCGGACGGCCGTGGCGGCGACGCTGGATTGGATCGACCGGGAGCTTGCGCCGCTGGCTGGAGTGGCGCACCTGGCCGGGGTGCTCGATGACGGCGTGATCGCCGAGCAGACGGCCGCCCGGGTCGGGCGGGTGTTGGCGCCGAAAACGTTCGGAGCATGGCATCTGCACGAGCTCACGGCGGGCCGGTCCTTGCGCTTCTTCCTGCTGTTCTCCTCGGCCGCGGCGGTGGTCGGCCTGCCCGGTCAGACCGGCTACGCCGCCGCCAACGCCTTCCTCGACGGTGTGGCCGAGTCGCGCGACGCGTCGGGCTCGCCCGCGCTGTCGATCGCGTGGGGCCCGTGGGCGGACACCGGAATGGTCGAGCGGCTCAGTAGCGACGCGGTGCGACGGCTGACCCGCCGCGGCTACGGTCTGCTGCGCCCCGAAGATGCTTTCGACACGCTGGACCGCCTGATCGGAACCGCCACCGCTGCGGTCACCACGATGCCGTTGACCGGGGTGCCGGACGCCGACGTGCCGGATGTGCTGCTGGATTCGGTTGCGCACGCAGTCGAAAAGGTCTCCACGACAGACGATTCCGGCGATCTGGCCGCGCGGATGGAGGCGCTGGTGCGCCGCTGCCTCGGGTTGGCGCCCGACGCTGATCTCGATCGTCCGCTGCACGAACTCGGGCTGGACTCGGTCGCGGCCCTGGAGATCCGCGACGAGCTGTCGCGCTCCAGCGGTCACCGCCTGCCGGCCACTCTGGCGTTCGAGTACCCCACCCCGCGCGCGGTGGTCGGCCTGCTGGTGCGGCTGAGCTCCGTGGCAACGCCGTCCGTGCCGCCGTCGATCGACAACGATGGCGATTCCTCCGATCCGACGGCGGCACGGACACCCGCTCCCACGCGGAACGCCGAAAATGCCACGGGCGTCACCATGCCCACGTCGAACGGTGCAGCGCCCGTGAGGCCGCAGGGAATGGACAGCGCGCCCACCGCCGGCGCCCGGTGGACCGGCGCCAACGGCGCGGCGGCCTCAGCCGACCGGTCGGCCGCGCACGACCGGCAGCCGGTGACTTCATCCGAATCTGCGGACCCGTCCGCGACGTCGACCGTGCCCAGCGCCCGTCACCAGCGCACGCCCGCCGTGCACACCCACAGCACGGGCACGAACGGCGCGGCGGCCTCGGCCGACCGGCAGCCGGTGACTCCGCACGAATCGGCAGACCCAGGCGCGACGACGACCGTGCCCAGCGCCTCTCAGCAGGTGGCTCGGGGGGCGGCGGCCGACCTCGAGACGCCGATCGCCTTCTCCAATGCCGATCGCCACACCGACACGGCGGGTGACATCGCGATCGTGGGTGTGAGCGGACGCTATCCGGGCGCGGACGGGCTGGACGAGTACTGGCGTGTCCTGGTCGAGGGACGTGACTGCGTCACCGAGATCCCCCGCCACCGGTGGGACCACAGCCGCTATTTCGTCCCCGACCGCCACAACCCTTTCACCGCCTACACCAAGTGGGGCGGCTTCCTCGACGACGTCGACTGCTTCGATCCGCTGTTCTTCGCCATCTCCCCGCGCGAGGCGGAGATCCTCGACCCGCAGGAGCGGCTGTTCCTGCAAACCGCCTGGGCCGCACTGGAAGACTCCGGCCATTCCCGGGCCGACCTGGCCCGCGGCGGTCTGCGACCCGAGCAGGCCGGTGTGTTCGTCGGCGTCATGTGGGGCACCTACCAGATGTTCGGGGCCGAGGAATCCCGGCTCGGGCGCGGCACGCTGCCCGGCTCGACGTTCTGGAGCATCCCGAATCGGGTCTCGCACGCCTTGGACTTCCAAGGGCCGAGCATGGCGGTGGACACCGCGTGTTCGTCCTCGCTGACCGCGCTGCACCTGGCCTGCCGGAGCATTCGGACCGGCGAATGCAGGCTGGCGGTGGTCGGCGGCGTCAATCTGTCGCTGCACCCGTACAAATTCGTCGCACTGAGCCAGGGGCAATTCGCCTCCACCGACGGCCGCTGCCGTTCCTTCGGCGCGGGGGGCGACGGGTATGTGGCCGGTGAGGGCGTCGGGGCGCTGGTGCTGCGGCCGCTGGCCGACGCCGAAGCCGACGGCGACACCATCTACGGCGTCATCAAAGGCACCGCGATCAATCACGGCGGCCGGGTCAACGGTTTCACGGTCCCCAATCCCGACGTGCAGGCCGCGGTGATCCGCTCGGCGCTGCGCGCCGGTGACGTGGACCCGGCGTCGGTGTCCTATATCGAGGCGCACGGCACCGGCACCGCGCTGGGTGATCCGATCGAGATCGCCGGTTTGGCGAAGGTATTCGGCCGCTCCGGCGGCACCGAGCTGCCGATCGGTTCGGTGAAGTCGAATGTCGGCCACCTCGAGGCGGCGGCCGGCGTCGCGGCGCTGACGAAAGTGCTGCTGCAACTGCGCCACGGCACCATCGTGCCGTCGCTGCACGCCACGCCACCCAATCCGAACATCGACTTCGCGGCCACACCGTTCCACATCCCGGCCCGGCCGCTGCCGTGGCCCGGCGGAGATCCGGCGCGCCCGCGCCGGGCGGCCGTGAGTTCGTTCGGCGCGGGTGGGGCCAACGCCAATGTGGTGATCGAGGAGTATGTCGACCGCAGGCCGGAGACGCGGTTCAGCGGCGGCCAGGTCGTCCCGGTTTCCGCTCGCGACGGTGAGCGGCTCGCGGAGTATGTCGCCGCGCTGGATCGTTTCCTCGCCGGGCAGCAGCCGAACCTCGCCGATCTGGCCTTCACGATGCAGGTGGGCCGGCAGGCGGGCAGCACGCGGGCAGCGTTCGTCGCGCGCGACATCGGCCAGTTGCGCGCCTCCGTCCGCGCTTGGGTCGACGACGTGCCCGGCGCGCGGTCGTGCCGGGAGGCGGCGGAGGACTCGCGGATCGCGCGCTGGCTCGGCGGTGCGGACATCGATTGGTCCACCGTTCGCGATCCCGGGCCTCGACGCCGTATTCCCGCGCCGACCTATCCGTTCGCCCGGGAGCGGTACTGGATCCCGGACGTCACGCCGGGCGCGCAACCCGTTGCCGGGCCGGGACAGCCGTCCGCATCGAGTTCGCAGGTTGCCTCGCTCACACAGCCTCCGACGACGCCAGCACCCAGCCCGGCCGCGCAACCTGCTCTGAATGGAAGCGCAACGCGAACAGGGGAATCCGGGTCGGAATCGGCATCCGCGCAGTGGCCGACGCCCGATTCGCGGCTCTCGGCGGGGGGCATCGAAACGGAGGCCGGGTCGCTGGAGTCCGCCGAGGCCATGGATCCCACTCCCGCCACGACCCGCCGACTCGCAGCACCGCAACGGCTGCTGGTCCCGCTCTGGCGAGAAGCTCCGTTGCCCGGCGGCGACCTGCGTTCCCGCCGCGCTCTGCTGGTGTACGACACGCGGACCCCGCGGCACCTGGCGGAGGCGCTCGAAGTCGCCGCCGGTGATCCGGGTCGTCTGGTGCGGCTGTCGCAAGCGCCGGGCGATCTGCACCGCGACGACTTCGAAACGGGCGCGGCGCTCGGCCGGGCGATCGCGGCCCGCTACCCGGATACCGAGTGCGTCATCGATCTGTGCGATCTCGTGCCCGCCCCGGCAGGCAGACCGACCGGCGATCTCGGCCGGATGGGCTTCTACCAGGGTGTGATCGAGGGGCGCGCCGGTTCGCTCACGCTGTTGCACGTCGCCGCAGGACACCCCGGCGCGGACGGCCCGGAGTCCGCGCCGCTGGGTGGTCTGGTCGCCGCGCTCGCCGAGGAGATCCGCGATGTGCGCACCCGCAGCGTCCACGTGGCCGACGAGCGCGCACTGGTGTGCGCCGATCCCGGGCGAGTGTTGACGATTCTCGGCGCGGAGTGCGCGGCAACCGAGGACAGCGCGCCGCGGGTGCGGTATCGCGGTGGAATCCGCGAAGCCGTCGAACTGACCGACACGACGGCACGCGACGGCCTGGTGGTGGACCCGTCTCGCACCTACGTGGTGACCGGCGGCACGCGCGGGCTCGGCGCGGCGTTCGCGGCGGCGCTGGTCGAGCGCGGCGCGCGGCGCTTGGCCGTCCTCGGGCGCGAACCGCTGCCGCCGCAATCGGAGTGGGACCGGGTGGCCGCCGGGTCCGGCCCTGAGGCGCAGAAGGTTCGGCGACTGGTGCGGTTGCGCGATCGCGGCGTCGCGGTGCGAACCTACTTCGGCAGCCTCACCGACGAGGGCGCCTTGTCCGGCTTCTTCGGCCAGGTACGCAGCGAGCTGGGCCCGATCGGCGGTGTGCTGCATTGCGCGGGCAGTGTGTCCGGTGAGAGCCCGGCGTTCGTGCGCAAGACCGGCGCGGCCATCGCCACCGTGCTCGCGCCCAAGCTGGCGGGCACCGCCGTCCTCGCCGACGTGCTGGCCGCCGACCGTCCGGACTTCTTCGTGTTGTTCTCGTCGGTGTCGGCCGTGCTGCCCGGCTTGTCGGTGGGCTTGTCGGACTACGCGATGGCCAACGCGCACCTGGACCGCTTCGCCGAGGCCCAGCACGCCCAGGGACGGCCGTGGTTCCGGTCGATCAATTGGCCGTCCTTCCGCGACACCGGTTTCGGTGAGGTGACCAGCGCGGCCTACCGCGCCACCGGCCTGCCGACCCTGAGCGCCGCGGAAGGATTCGAACTGCTCGACGCGGCGCTGGGGACGCCCGCGCCGGTGGTGTTGCCCTACCACGGTGCGGCACTGAGCCTTTCGACGCGCAAGAGCCGACCGGCGGAGGCGGCCACCGCGCCGAGCGCGCAGCCCACCACGGCGAACGGGTCCGCGGCGGCGTATCAGGAATTGCTGCGGATCTTCTCCGACGAACTCAAACTCGCCCCGGCGCGGTTCGAGGGCGACAAACGGTTCGAGGAATACGGCGCGGACTCGGTGCTGATCGCCTCGGCGGTACGCCGGATCGAACAGGTCGTCGAAGCGCCGTTCGATCCGGCGCTGGTGCTGGAGTTCCCGACCCTCGACGCCTTGGCCGGTCTGTTGACCGAGCAGTTCCCGGAACGTTTCGCCCCCGAAGCGCCGCCGGAGCCATCGGCCGACCCGCAACCGGCGCAGGCTGATCGACCGCGCACACCGGAGACCGGAGCGGCCAGACCCGGCGCGGTGACCTGGGCAGCCGACGCCCGCGGCGGACGAGCAGCCGAGCCCATCGCCGTAGTCGGCATCGGTTGCCGCCTGCCCGGCGGCGACACCCCGGACGCGTTCTGGCGCCTGCTGGCCACGGGCGCATCCGGCATCAGAGAAGTCGACCCGGCTCGCTGGGATCCCGCCCGGTTCTACCGCCCTGGCGGCGGCCCCGGTCTGACCAACAGCAAATGGGGCGGTTTCATCGACGGCGTCGATCTGTTCGACCCGGAGTATTTCGGGGTCACCGACGAGCTGGCCTGGCAGATGGACCCGTTGCAGCGACTGCTGCTGGAGACGTCGGTGCTGGCCACCTCCGACGCCGGTTACCGGCGCGAGGAGCTGGCGGGCAAGCGAGTCGGCGTGTACGCGGGCAGCCGGGCGGCGAACTATTTCAACCGGATCCCGGTCGCCGACCGGCACACCATCATCGGCATCGGGCAGAACTTCATCGCCGCGCGCATCTCCGACTACTTCGACTGGCACGCGGGCAATGTCGTGCTCGACAGCGCGTGCTCGTCGTCGCTGCTGTCGGTGCATCTGGCGTGTCAGGCGTTGCGGGCCGGCGAGGTCGACGCCGCGCTGGCCGGTGGCGTGGAAGTGCTGCTGGACGAGATGCTGTTCGTCACGTTGTCGGCGGCGGGTGTGCTGTCGCCGAACGGACGGTGCGCGACGTTCTCCGAGGACGCCGACGGTTTCGTGCCCGGAGAGGGCGCGGCGCTGCTGCTGCTCAAGCGGCTCGACGACGCGCTCGCCGACGGCGACCGGGTCTACGCGGTGCTGCGCGGATCCGCGATCGGCAACGACGGGCACACCATGGGCATCACCACACCGAACATGCGCGCGCAGATCGAAGTGGTCACCGCGGCGCTGGAAGTGGCGGGCATGTCCCCGGACGCGCTGTCGTACCTGGAGGCGCACGGCACCGGCACCATGATCGGCGACCCCATCGAACTGAAGGGGCTGGCCACCGTGCTCGGCGACCGCTCGCGCGCCCAGGAGCCGTGCGCGGTCGGCAGCGTGAAAACCAATATCGGGCATCTGCTCTCGGCGGCGGGCATCGCCGGGGCGGTCAAGACGATCCTGGCCGTGCACCACGCGGCGCTGCCACCGTCGCTGCACTGCGACAACCTCAACCCGCGTTTCAAGTTCGCCGGTTCGCCGCTGCAGGTCAACCGGGAACTGCGCCCGTGGCGGCCGGCCGACGGCAGGCCACGCGCCGCGGGCATCAGCTCGTTCGGCTTCGGCGGGACCAATGCCCATCTCGTCGTCGAACAGGCGCCCGACGGGTACCGGCCGACGCGCCACCCCCTGGATCCACCCGCCTTCCGCAAGAGGAGCTTCATGCTGCCGAAAACGGTTCCCAGCCCATCGACGGAGCCCGCGCCGCGGATCGTGGTACCGATCAGCACGCCCGCACCGTCGTTCCTCCGCGTGGAGCCGCTGCGATGAGCGGGATCGAACTGGACAGCTTCGCCACCACCCTGCGGGCCGAGGACCCGGTGGTGCGCGATCACCGCGTACACGGTGTGCGAATCCTGCCGGGTGTGGTGTATCTCGACATGATCCTGCGCGCGGCGATGTCGGCGGGGTACCGGCCCGGCGAGCTGACGATCCGCGAGGCGTTGTTCCAGCGCCCGGTCGCCCTCGCCGACGACGGTGCGGTGCGCATCGCGTTCCGCGTCGATCGCCCTACCGGCCGGGTCGCCATCGACGTGCAGGGTTTGGACGCGGCGGGCATGCCGGTGGGACCGATCGATCCGGTCGCGGAATGCGTTGTGGTTCGGTCGGATTCGTTGGACGAGCCGGTGCGCATCGATGTGGCGGAGTTCCGGGATGCGGCGCGTGCGCGCGGTATGGCCGAGCTGTACGCCCAGACCGGAAGCCGCGGTATCGACCATCGCGGGTTCATGCGCGCCACCGGTCATTTCGCCCGTCGCGACGACGTGGTCACCGCGACGCTGGGGCTCGGCGCCGAAGCGGCGGCGCACCTGCCCGGTTTCCTGCTGCATCCCACGTTCCTGGATGCCTCCACGATCGTGCCGTTCATCGATCCGCACCGGCTCGGCGTGGACGACGACAGCGCGTTCATCCCGATCTACTTCGGTGACGTGCGCGCCTGGCGGGCCACCCCCGAAGAGGTGTTCGTGCGGGCCGCCGTCCGCGGCGGCGGGCACGGCGGAGACCTGCTCGAAGCCGAGGTCGCGCTCTACGACCGGGACGGGGCGCCGGTGGCGCGGTACCGGCTGACGTCCAAGCGTGTGCGTGGCAGCGCGGATATCCAGCGACTGCTGACGCGGCCGGAGGCGCCATCCCCTCGACAGGCCACGCCACGCTCGTCCGCCCACACGACCGTTCCTTCCGGTGATCCGCGTGCGGTGATCACCGCCGATGTGGCCGCTCTGGTCGCCGGTGAACTCGGCGCCGACGCCGCGGGCATCGCGACCGACGTCGGGTTCTACGAACTCGGTCTGGATTCCGGTCGCCTGCTGCGGCTGACGGCGGAACTGGAAGCCAGGGTCGGGGAACCGCTGTATCCGACGCTGCTGTTCGAGTACCAGACCATCGACGCACTCGCCGGACATCTCGCCGACACCGTCGGCGCGAGCTACCGCCCCGCCGACTTCGCCCAGGCCGATCCCACCGAATCCGCCGTGATCGCGCCACCGCCGGCAACGGCCCCGGTCGAGGCGCCGCCGGTAGCCAACCCGACTGCTACCCCAGAAGCGGCGCACGAACTCGTCGTTTTCGGATTCGACTGGGAGCCCGACACCAGCGTTCATCCGCGTCGGGAACCCAGCAGCCTGCTCGTCTTCGACAGTGTCGAGCACCCTTACCCGCAGGCCGGCACGATCGTCCGCGTCCGGCCCGGTAGCGAATTCCACTCCGGCGCCGATGCCTTCGTGGTCGACCCGGCGGACGCGCGGCATATGGACCTGCTGGTCGCCGAGCTGACGGCCCGGCGGTCACGTTTCGACGCCGCGGTGTACCTGTGGCCCGAAGCGGCGACCGGCAACGACCCGCAGGCGTTGCTCGAGCGGGTGTACCTGCCGGTGCGTGATCTGGTGCGCGCGCTCGGGGGGACAGCCGAGCCGCCGGTGCGCCTGGTGCTGGCTCTCACGCCCGCCACACCGGCGGGTGCGGCGAGCTGCGCCCTACTCGGCGGTGCGGCCCGCACACTGCGGCTCGAGCAGCCGCACCCGGTGCTGCGGGCCGTCCAGCGCGACACCGTACGGCCGCTCGATGACATCGTGGCCACCGAACTGGGCATCGACGAACGCGACTCCGCCACCGAGATCCGCTACCACGGCACGACACGCCAGATCCGCCGGACGCGCACGCTCACCACCGCCGGCGCGGATGCCGGCGGCGCGGTGCTGCGGCAGGGTGCGGTGGTCGTGGTCACCGGAGCGTTCGGCGGGATCGGCCGTCATCTGGCCCGCCGCCTCGCCGCCGGCTACCGCGCCCGGCTGGTGCTGGTATCGCGCCGTCCGCTCGACGCGTCGGCCGCGGGACTGCTTGCCGAACTCGGCGAACTGGGCGCGGAAGCCGTGCACGTGCGCGCCGACGTCTCGGTGGCCGCGGACGCCGAACGCGTCGCCGCGATCGCCCACGCCACCTTCGGGCCGGTCGACGTGCTCTACCACGGGGCGGGACAGTTGCGCGACGGACTGCTGTCCGGCAGCAGCCGCGACGACGCGAGAAATGTTCTGGCACCGAAGATCAACGGTGTCGAGCATATGACGCGTGCGCTGCCGGAGACCCGCCTGACGGTGTTGTTCTCGTCGGTTTCCGCGGTGCTGGGCAATCCCGGGCAGGCCGACTACGCGGCCGCCAACCGCTATCTGGACATCGTGGCCGAACAGCGCGACCGGGCCGGAAGCAGGATCATCAGCATCGGCTGGCCGCTGTGGGCCGAGGGCGGCATGCGTCCGCCTGCCGAACAGATCGAAGCGCTGCGGCGGGCCGGTGTGGGACTGCTGCCCACCGCGACCGGACTGGACCTGCTGCTGTCCTGCGCGAGCCTCGACCGCGCGCAACTGGCAGCGGTATGGGGCGACCCCGACACTCTGCGAGCACGACTACAACCGGCGGCCCCGCAGCCCGACGTCCCGGCCGCCGCACCCGTGCCGGTCCATGAGTCGCGCGCGGCCGTCGAGGAGCCCATCGCGATCGTCGGAATCAGCGGCCGTTACCCCGACGCGGAGAACATCGAGGAGTTCTGGCGCAATCTGCGCGACGGGCACGACGCGGTCGGCCCGGTCCCCGCCGAACGCTGGTGGCTCACCGCCGCCGCAGGCACTCCCGGCGCACCCCCGATGATCGGCGGATTCCTGCGTGACGTCGGCGGTTTCGACCCGCAGTTCTTCCGCATCCCGCCGGTGCAAGCGCCCCTGCTGGACCCGCAGGAGCGGTTGTTCCTCCAGCAGGCGTACGCGGCGCTGGAACACGCCGGCTACCACCACACCGACCCGGCCGTGCGGGATCGCCGCGTGGGTGTGTTCGTCGGCGCCACCTGGAGCGACTACCGGCTGCTCGGCGTCGCGGCCAGCCGGGACGGCGATCCGGTCGCGGTGGCCTCGATCCCGTCGTCCATCGCCAACCGCACCTCCTACACCCTCGGCCTGCGCGGGCCCAGCCTCACCGTGGACACCGCGTGTTCGGCGTCGCTGACCGCGCTGCATCTGGCGCGGCGCAGCCTGCTCGACGGCGAATGCGAGGCGGCCATCGTCGGCGGGGTGAACCTCCTTTTGCACGAGGACAAATTCCTGCTGCTGCACAGCCTGGGCATGATGTCCGAGACCGGCCGGTGCCGCCCCTTCGCCGCGGGCGCCGACGGCTACGTGCCCGGCGAAGGCGTCGGCGCGCTGTATCTGAAGCCGCTGTCGGCCGCCCGCGCCGACGGCGACACCATCCACGGCCTGATCCTCGGCAGCGCGGTGAATCACGGTGGGCAGACCTCCGGATACAGCGTGCCGCATCCCGGGGCGCAAGCCGAGGTGATCGGCGAAGCCCTGCGCTCGGCCGGGGTCGATCCCGCCATGATCGACTACCTCGAAGCGCACGGCACCGGCACACCGCTCGGTGATCCGATCGAAATCTCCGGACTGGCCGCCGCTTTCGGCAGCTCCGGCCGCTCCCACGCACTGGGGTCGACGAAGTCGAACATCGGCCACCTGGAGGCGGCCGCGGGCATCGCGGGCCTGACCCGGGTGCTGTTGCAGCTGCGGCACGGCCGGATCGCACCCACTTTGCATGCGGCGGAGACCAATCCGGCCATCACGTTCGACTCGGTGCCGTTGCGCCTGCCGCGTGAACTGGAGGATTGGCCCCGCCGCACCGTCGACGGCGTCGCGGTGGCACGGCACGCGGGCATCAGCGCCTTCGGGGCCGGCGGCGCGAACGCCCATGTGGTGCTCGCCGAGTTCATCGACGACCGGGTGCCGCCGGCCGCGACCGGTGAACCCGAGGTCTTCGTGCTGTCGGCGCGCACGCCGGAGCGGTTGCGCCGCTACGCGGAACTCATGGCGCGGCACTTCCGTGCCCTCGATCCCGCGGATTTCCGAGACGCGGTGCGCACCTTGCAGGTGGGCAGGCCCGCGCTGGCACACCGTCTCGCGGTGGTCGCGTCCTCGCCGCTCGAGGTGGCCGACGCACTGGATCGGTTCGGCGCTCACGAGCCCGGCCCTGTGGTCACCGGCACGGTCGAGGCGCACACCCGGCCACCGCTGGTCACCCCTGCGGCGGATGACCGAGAACTGGCCCGGCAGTGGGTAGCGGGCGCCGATGTCGACTGGCGTGGGCGCGGCGGCCCGCGGCGGCGAATCCCGTTGCCCGGTTATCCGTTCGAGCGCACCGACTTCTGGATCATCGCACCGCCGCGCTCGGGGTTCGACACCGCCGTGGAGCGGTTCGAAGCGTCCGTCCGGCCCGCGGGCACGGTGGAGCCGGGTAAGGCCGAACTGGGCCGCTACGCGGCGATGCTGTTGCTGGCGACCCTGGCCGGAATGGGGCTCACGCCGGGGGAGTGGACCGCGCAGTCGCTGGACGCGCGCCTGGGTGTGCGTCCGGAATTCGACCGGCTGCGCACCAGCTGCCTGGACATCCTGCGCCGACACGGACTGGTGCGCCGGCACGGCGACCGGATCGAGGTTCCCGGCCCGCCGCCGGGTACCAGCGGGATGCGCGCCGATCTGCTGGCCCGGTTCCCCGAAACGGAGCCGTACGTGGCCTTGCTCGATGCCTGCCTGGCCGCGTACCCGCGCGTCCTGCGCGGGGAGCTGTCCGCGACCGAGGTGCTGTTCCCCGGCGGCGATCTGGACCTGGTCGGCGCGATCTATCGCGGCAACGCCGCCTACGACTTCACCAACGGCCTGCTCGCCGGATTGGTGTCGGCGGTCGCGCAGCGAGAGGGCGCGGGCCGGCCGGTGCGGATCGTGGAAATCGGCGCGGGCACCGGCGGTTCCACGCACGCGGTGCTCGACGCGCTCGCCGAGCGCGGGATCGCGTTCGACTACCACTACACCGACGTCTCGCACAGTTTCGTCGCGCACGGGCGACGCACCTTCGGGGCGCGTGCGCACGTGCGGTTCGGTGTATTGGACATCGAGACGGATCCGGTCGCGCAAGGGTTCCCCGCGCACGAGGCCGATCTGGTGATCTGCGCCAACGTCCTGCACGCGACACGATCGATCGACGTGACGCTGCGCAACATCCGGCGGCTGCTCACGCCCGGCGGGGTGCTCGCCTGCACCGAGGCGACCACCGACCTCGAGGTTCTCGCGCTGACGTTCGGGCTGCTGGAGGGCTGGCACGCCTACCGCGATCCCGGGGCGCGGATCCCGCACTCGCCGTTGCTGTCGGAAGCGCAGTGGCTGGAGGCCATGACCGCCGCGGGTTTCTCCGGCGTCCGCGCGTGGGGTCCCGGCTTGTCGACCGACCCGGAGCCCAGTTTCCGGCTGCTGGCCGCGGTCAGCGCCACCACACCGCCCGAACTCGCGCAACCACCGGCCGACGAGCGGCACCGGCCCGCTGAGCCTTCCTCTACCGGGCAACTCGGCCGCGCGAACACCCGGACACCGGTCCCCGAGGTGGGGCCGGACGCGGAACCGGCCACCGTGGTCGGCGCGGCAGCCTTGGAAGCCGAGCTCGTCGCCCTCGTCGCCGACGGCCTGGGGGTCGGGCGCGGCGAGGTGCGAGCGGAGCTGCCGCTGTCGGACTATGGCGTCGACTCCATTCTCGCGGTCAAGATCATCGACCGGGTCAACGCCCGCTACGGCTTGACGCTGCGGCCAACGGTGGTGTTCGACCATCCGTCGGTGCGGCTGCTCAGCAGGCACATGGCCGAACAAGGTGCCACCGCGAACGGCGGCGCGACCGCCGTCTCCGGCACGCCCGCTCCCAGTCCTCGAACCGCCACAGCGCCCGCACGACCCAGCGAAAGGTCAGCATCGATGGACATCGCCATCATCGGCATGTCCGGGCAGTTCCCGGGCGCGGCGAACCTCCACGAGTTCTGGCGCGATCTCGCCGCGGGACGAGACGCGGTGACCGAGGTTCCCGCCGCGCGCTGGCCGATCGCCGAGCATTTCCAGCCGGGACCGGCGACGCCGGGCACGACCTACTCCAAGTGGGGCGGCTTCCTCGACGGCGTGGACCAGTTCGATCCGGCGTTCTTCGACATGGTGCCCGCCGAAGCCGACTACATGGACCCGCAGCAGCGGCTGTTCCTGGAGCACAGCCGGCTGGCGCTGGACGACGCCGCCATCGATCCGAAGTCGCTGCGACGCAGCAAATGCGGCGTGTTCGCGGGATCGCCGGGGTCGGACTACGCCACCCTGCTGCGCAACCGCGGAACGGTCGGCTCCCATCACCTGTTCACCGGCAACAGTCCGGCCATCCTGCCCGCTCGCGTGGCCTATCACCTGGATCTCACCGGCCCGTGCCTCGGGCTGGACACCGCGTGTTCCTCGGCGCTGGTCGCGTTGCACCAGGCCTGCCGCAGCCTCGCCGCGGGGGAGTCGGACCTGGCGCTGGCCGGAGGCGTCGCGGTGTTCGTGACACCCGAATACCACCTGCTCGCCTCGTCGATGGGCATGCTTTCCCCGCGCGGCCGGTGCGCCAGTTTCGACGCCGACGCCGACGGTTTCGTGATCGCAGAGGGCGTCGGTGTGGTGGCGCTCAAGCCGTTGTCCGCCGCCGAACGCGACGGCGACCCGATCCACGGGGTGATCCGCGGGATCGGCATCAACCACGACGGCCGCACCAACGGCATCACCGCGCCCAGCGTCCGCTCGCAGACCGAACTGGAACTGGCGGTGTATCGCGAGGCCGGGATCGATCCTTCCACCATCGGCTACGTCGAAACCCACGGCACCGGGACGCGATTGGGCGATCCGATCGAGATCGAGGCGCTCACCGCCGCCTTCCGCCGCTACACCGACGCGGTCGGCGTCATCCCGGTGGGATCGGTGAAATCGAACATCGGGCACGCCTCGCATGCCGCGGGGATGGCGAGCCTGTTCAAGGTGCTGCTGGCCATGCGCGCCGGACAGCTGCCGCCGTCGCTGCACGTCGCCGCGGTGAATCCGTTGCTGGGACTGGAGCAGTCGCCGTTCTTCGTCAACACCGAACTGCGCGCGTGGGAGGGCGCGCCACGGCGAGCCGCGATCAGTTCCTTCGGGTTCAGCGGCACGAATGCGCACATGGTGGTCGACGGCGCACCGGTCGTGGCAGCGCGGCGCGCGCCGTCCTGGCAGCCGCAGGTGATCGTGCTCTCGGCGCGCACCGCGACGAGCCTGACCAGAATGGCCCGCACGCTGCGCAGGCATCTGACCGCGCATCCGGACCTGTCGCTCGCCGACGTCGCCCGCACGCTCGCGGTGGGGCGCAGCGGATTCGAACATCGGCTCGCGGTGGTCGGGGATTCGGTGGACGCGGTCGCGGCCCGGCTTGCCGCTTTCGCCGACGGTGACCGGCCCGCCGGGGTCCACACCGGCACGATCGATGTCCCCGACGTGGAGCGCGGCGCGGCCACCGTGCTGGACGATCCGGTGGCGGTGGCACGGCAGTGGGTCGATGGCGGGCACGTCTCGTACGCGGGCTGGGCCGATCCTGCTGCCCGTCGTATTCATCTGCCGGGCTACGAGTTCGACCGGGAACGGTGCTGGGCGCCGGACCTGAGCGCCCCCGCGTCCGAGCACACGGCGCGTCCGCCGCAACGCGACCTCGATCCGGCCGCCGTCGGCGAAGCCCAGGACCTCGCAACACCGCGCGCCGCGACATCATCGACAGACGGGGCGCCACGAGAGATGCGCGCACCTGGCACGGCGGCACAGCTGGCGTCCGTCACACCGCAGGCCGAGCCGAGACCCGACTCCTCTCCGGCTTACCCGCAGCGTTCCGAAGCATCGCCGGTCTCCACGGCCCGGATGGCGACCGTGCCCCGGACCGACAGCGCACTCCGGAACGCTGCGGACGATGGACACGCTGGTCCTGATACCCCGCTTGCGTGGCCGGACTCCGCGCAGCGACGACAGTCCGCCGAGACCTACCTCAAAGGCCTGCTCGCCGAATATTGCCGACTGGACCCGCAGCGGATCCGCACTCGAATCCCCCTGCAGGACTACGGCATCGACTCGGTGCTGATCAGCAAGATGAACGACCGGCTGGAAACCGATTTCGGCCCGCTGCCCAGCACGCTGTTGTTCGAGTACCAGACCGTGCGCGACCTGGCGGGCTATCTCGCCGACGAGCACGGGGCGCGCCTGGCCGACGTCACCGCGGACTCGGCAACCGCACCCGGCGACGCGGCGATTGCACAAGGCGCTCCGACGACCGCACCAGGCGATCCGGCGACGTCACCAACCGGCGCGCCCGCGACGGCGCGCCCGGCCGACGTGGCGCCCGCACCCGTTCCCGCCGAACCTTCCGGCGACGCGCACGATGCCGACGACATCGCCGTCATCGGCATGGCGGGCAAGTTCCCGATGGCGGGGGACATCGAGGAGTTCTGGGCCAACCTGGTCGCAGGCCGAGACTGCATCGTGGAAGTTCCGCCGCAACGCTGGGACCACCGCGAATACCTGTCCGACGACCCCGACGAGCCGGGCACCACCTACGCGCGCTGGGGCGGATTCATCGATGACGTGGACAAGTTCGACGCCCGCTTCTTCGGCATCACCCCCAAAGACGCCGAGGAGATGGATCCGCAGCAGCGGCTGTTCCTGGAAACCTCATGGGCGGCCCTGGAAGACGCGGGCTACTCACCCGATCGGGTGCGCCGCAGCGCCGCGGCCCGCGGTCTGCCCGACGCCGGCGTCTTCGCCGGAGTCGGCTACGCCGAGTACCAGGCGTTCGTCGGCGTCCCGATCTCAGGATATTTCGCGGTGCCGAACCGGGTCTCCTACCACTTCGGCTTCACCGGCCCCTCGCTCGCGGTCGACACCGCCTGCTCTGCGTCGCTGACCGCGCTGCATCTGGCCTGCGAGAGCCTGCGCCGCGGCGAAGCGGCCTACGCGCTGGCCGGCGGGGTGAACGTGTCGATCCACCCCGGCAAGTATCTGCTGCTCGGCTACGGCCGCTGGGCCTCCACCGACGGCCGCTGCCGGTCGTTCGGCGCGGGCGGCGACGGCTACGTGCCGGGCGAAGGCGTGGTCACCCTGGTGCTCAAACCACTGCGGCACGCGCGCGCCGACGGTGACCGCGTCTACGGCGTGATCCGGGGCAGCACGGTCAACCACGGCGGACGCACCAACGGATTCACCGTCCCCAACCCTGCCGCCCAAGCCGACCTCATCGGCCGGGCCCTCACCGCGGCGCGCGTCGACGCGGCCGACATCGGCTATGTGGAAGCCCACGGCACCGGTACCGCGCTGGGCGATCCGATCGAGATCGCGGCGCTCACCAAGGCCTATCGGCGCTCGACGTCCGAGCGTGGCTACTGCGGCATCGGCTCGGCGAAATCCAGTGTCGGCCATCTGGAAGCGGCGGCGGGCGCGGCGGGCGTGGTGAAGGCGCTGCTGCAACTGCGTCACGACACGATCGCGCCGAACCTGCACAGCGATCCGCCGAACCCGGGAATCGATTTCGCGACGACACCGTTCCACGTCGTCGACCGGCCCACTGCATGGCCGCGACCCGATGACGGCACACCGCGCGTCACCGCCGTGAGTTCGTTCGGCGCGGGAGGCTCGAACGCGCACATGATCCTCACCGACGCCGAGGCCGTCGAGGCGACGCCGGAAGACGGGCGGCCGAGGATCGTGGTGTTGTCGGCCCGCGACGCCGACCGGCTGGCGGAGCTGGCCGCCCGCACCGCCGACCACCTGCGCGATCATCCGCTGTCGCTGCCCGATGTCGCGTGGACGCTGGCCGTGGGCCGGGCCGCGTTCGAGCATCGCCTTGCCGTGGTGGCCACCTCGACGGCCGAACTGGTCGAACTGCTCGACAGCGCGGCCGATGCCGGCGCACCCGCGCCGGCCGAGGGGCTGCTGGTCTTCCGCGGCGTGGCTCGCACCCACCGCGATCTCGACGAGTTGCCCGGCGAGTCGGACGTCGACCGCGCCGAAGTGCGCGCGTTGCTGCGGTCGGGCAATCTGCCGCGCGTCGCCGAACTGTGGGCGGGCGGGTGGACCGTGGACTGGGAGCAGGGCTACGAACGCCCGTTCGGGCGGATCGTCGGCCTGCCCGGTTATCCGTTCGCCCGGCGCAGGTACTGGATCGTGCCGGAGGACTACCGCAGACGCGCCCACGTGGTCGCGAAAACCGTGGTCGCGCTGGAGAACGAGCCACCGCGATCAGAGCAGCGCAACGGGCACTCGCCGAACGGCTCAGCGCATCAGACCGTTCCGACCTCATCGGAACCGGCCCAAGCGCACACCGCCGACGTCGCCGGACCGGCCGCCATCACCAGCGACGCCACCACACCGGCCACCATCGCGCCCGCCGACGGAGAATTCGACAGCGAGCTGTGCGACCGGCTCGCCGAGCACATCCGCGACATCTTCGCCGATCTGACCAAGTCCGACCCGGCCGAGCTCGATCTCGACGCGGAGTTCGCCGATTTCGGGTTCGACTCGGTGGCCACGGTGCGGATGCTCAACCGGCTGATGAAGCACTACGACGTGAAGATTCCGGCGGAATCGACCGAACTGCATCCGACGATCGCGTCCCTGTCGCGCTACCTGGTGGCCGAAGGCATCATCAGCGGTGCGGCGCACGATGCCCCGCGCCCCACCGCGGTCGCCGCGGCCTCGACGACCCAGCAGGACATACCCGTGGTGACGATGGACGCCCCGATTCCGGTGCGGTCGGTCTTCATCACCGGCGTGACCGGCGTGCTGGGCGGCAAACTGCTGCACGATCTGCTCACCAAGAGCGACGTGCGGGTGACCTGCCTGGTGCGCGGCAAGACCGTGGCCGCGGCCGAACGCAGGATCAAGCACTTCCTGAGCACCTACGACCCGGAGGCGACCCTCGATGAGGCGTTCGCCGAGCGCGTCAGCACGGTGCTCGGCGACGTCTCGGTCGACCGTTTCGGCTTGGACGAGGTCACCTGGCGGCGGCTCGCCGACGATGTGGACCTGACCATCCATGCCGCGGGCCGGACCACGCTGGTCACCTTCTACGACGCGCTGGCCCCGATCAACGTCGAAGGCACCCGGCGCGCGGTGGAATTCGCGCTGCGCTCCCGCGGCAAGTACCTGGTGTACGTGTCGAGTTTCAGCGCGCTGGGCGATCGGCTGAACTTCAACAATCCGCCGTTCACCGAGCGCGATCTCGAGCTGGGCCAGGGCTATGACCATCTGCCCTACCAGCAGACGAAATACGAGTCCGAGAAGCTGATCCGGGCGGCGAGCGAACGCGGACTGCTGTGGGACATCGTGCGCCCCGGCAACATCATGGGCGACAGCCGCACCGGCCGGTACCCGTTCTCCGAGGTCAGCGTCAAAGGCGCGTACTACGACATCCTCAAGACGATGATCGAGACCGGCGAGACGATGCTGACGCCGGTGCACTGGGACATCAGCCCGGTGGACTACGTCAGCGCCGGGATCGTGCACATCGCCCTGCGCCGGGCCACCTACCGGGAGACCTACCACCTGACCAACCCGGACATCCGGCGTTACTACGACGTGGTCCGCTACGTGCAGCGCGCCGGGTACGAGGTGGCGCTGGTGCCGCTGGAGGAATTCCACCGCAGGGCCACCGAGCGGCAGATCTACCGGCTCGGCACCGACGAGGTCTACGACAGCCAGACCCTGGAGATGTTCAAGTACGGCATCGAGCTGTTCGGCACGATCCACTACGAGGAGAGTTCCTACGCCGATTGCGCCTACACCCGGCGGGTGCTCGGCGCGGCGGGCATCGACTGTCCGCCGACGGAGGAACTGGTGCGGGTGTATCTGGCGCACTGCGCCGAGGTGGGCTACATCCCCGCACCGCGCGGGGCGGAACCGGCCGCGGAGGTGCTGCGGTGAGGTGCACGATCGTCTTCCCAGGACAGGGTGCGCAGCGCACCGGGATGGGGGCGGACTTCTGCGACGAATTCCCCCTCGCCCGCGACACTTTCGCCGAGGCGAGCGACGCGGTGGGCGAGGACCTGCTGCGGATCTGCGTCGAGCGGGACCCGCGGCTGCATCGCACGGAGTACACCCAGCCCTGCGTGCTGACGATGGAGATCGCCGTCTACCGGGTGCTGGTGCGCGAACTGGGTTGGCAACCGGTGGCTTTCGGCGGCCACAGTCTCGGCGAGTACGCCGCGCTGGTGGCGGCGGGCGTCTTCGACCTCGCCGACGGGGTGCGGCTGGTGCGTACGCGCGGCGCGCTGATGCAGCGCGCGGTGCCCGAAGGTGCGGGCGCGATGGCCGCGCTGATCCTGCCCGGCATCGCCGAGGCGGGGGTGGCCGAACTGGTGGCCGAGGCGGGCGCCGAGGTGGCCAACGACAATTCGACCGACCAGCTGGTCATCAGCGGCCACAGCGATGCCGTCGCGGCGGCACGGGTGGCGCTCGGCGAGCGTTTTCCGGAGCTGCGGTTCGTCCCGTTACGGGTGAGCGCGCCGTTCCACTCCCGGTGGATGCGCGGCATCGAGGCCGAGTTCGCCGGACATCTGGCCGAATGCGCCCCACGCATGCGGGCCGAGCGCGCGGCCGCGGTGACCTCGAATTACACCGGTGAGTTCCATCGGCCCGACACCCTCGCCGAGCATCTGGTCCGCCAGATCTCCGCCCCGGTGCGCTGGACGGCGAACATGCGCGCGTTGCTCCGCTCGGGCACACCGCGCTACGAGGTGGGCCCGTCGGCTCCGCTGTCGAAGTTCTTCGCGACGCTGGATGCCCCGGTGACGCGGATCGCGACGGTAGCCGATCTGCGCGCGCTGCCCGCTCCGGAAGACATACCGGCACCCGCTACGACTGTTCCGGTCGCGGTGACATCCTCGACAGCCGCACCGGCAGACCCGGGCCGCGAGCCGGAGCGCCTGACCATCCACCGCAAGAGCGCGGGCACACCGAGACTGCGGTTGTTCTGTTACCCCTTCGCCGGCGGCAAAGCGGCGGCCTACACGCCGTGGCGCGCCCAGCTGCCCGAGTGGGTGGAGCTGTGCGTGCTGGAACTGCCTGCCCGGCAGCGGCATCTGGCGCAGACACCGATCCGCCGTTTCCCCCACCTGGTGGAGGCCGCGCTGGCGCAGGTGCTGCCGCTGACCGATCTTCCGTTCGCGTTCTTCGGCCACAGTCTCGGCGCGCTGGCCGCCTATGAGGTCGCCCGCCGCCTGCCCGAGACGAACGCGCCGCGGGCGTTGTTCCTCTGCGGCGCGGTGGCGCCGCATCTGCCCAGACCGGGACGGTTGTCCGAGCTGCCGGATGACGAGTTCGTCGCGGCGGTGGGACATTACGGCGGCATCCCGCCGGAGGTGCGCGAGACCCCGGAGGTGATGGCGCTGTTCCTGCCCGCGTTGCGCAGCGACTTCGAGATCTTCGACGACTACCGGTTCACCCCCGCCGCCGCGCCGGCGTGCCCGGCCTACCTGTTCGGCGGTCTGGACGACCGGCAGGTCGCGGCCACGCAGCTGGAGGCATGGCGTGACCTGCTGCCGGGCCTGCGCTCCACCGAGCTGCTGCCCGGCGGCCACTTCTTCCTCGTCGAGCAGCGGACGGCGTTGCTCGGCTCACTCGCGGACAAGCTCGCCGCTGTCCGCCCCGACGCGGTACCCGCCTGATGAAGGGATGCAGTAATGAAGGTCGAAGTCCTCACTCCGTCGTGCAACCTCGATACCGTCCGCGACGGGCGCGGCGGCATTTTCACCTGGGTCCCGCCGGAACCCCTGCTCGAGTTCAACCTGATCTACATGCACCCCGGGAAGGTGCGCGGCCTGCACTACCACCCGCATTTCGTCGAGTACCTGCTGTTCGTGGAGGGCAACGGTGTGCTGGTGACCAAGGACGACCACGAGGATCCGGACTGCCCGGAGGAGTTCATCCATGTGGGCAAGGGCATCTGCACGCGCACGCCGATCGGGGTGATGCACACGGTGTACTCGATCACTCCGCTGACGTTCGTCGCCATGCTGACCAAGCCGTGGGACGAGTGCGATCCGCCGATCGTGCAGGTGGCGCCGCTGCCGCACACGTTGGAAGGAAACGGCGCGTGAGCGATGCGACCGGAAGGCCCGGATACCGCCGCGCCGGGTGCCGGGCAACAGCCCACGATGCGTGGGGGTCTGCGCGGAGCCGGGAATCCACCGAGGACGCGTGCGTCGGAAAGGGCGCGCGATGAGCCGATCACGTGTGGCCGTAGTCGGCGCCACCGGATACGTCGGCGCCGCGCTGACCGAAGCGCTCGAGAAGAGCGGACGGTGGGATGTGGTGCCGGTAGGGCGGGCCGATCACGAAACCCACCGCACCGCAGGTCGTTACGACGTGCTGATCAACGCCGCCTGCCCGTCGAAGCGGTTCTGGGCCGAGCAGCATCCCGGCGACGACCGGCGCGAGACGGTGGACAAGACGCGCATGCTGCGCGAGCACTGGCGCTGGGACCGGTTCGTGCAGATCAGTAGCATCTCCGCGCGAACCCAGCTGGACACCGTCTACGGCCGCCATCGCGCGGAGGCCGAGCGGATGTGTTCGGGAGCAAACACGTTCGTCGTCCGGCTCGGCCCGATGTACGGCGGCGACTACCGCAAGGGCGTGCTGGCGGACATGGCCGCCGACCGTCCGGTGTACGCCAGCGGCCGTTCCCGGCAGAGCTTCGCCCCGGTGGACTGGTGCGCCGATTGGATCGCCACCCACCTCGAGGAGACCGGCCTGCGCGAGGTCGGCGCACGCACCACCGTGACACTGGCCGAGGTGCGTGACGCGGTGGGTTCGGCCTCGCAGTTCGCCAAAGACCTTGTCGACGACCAGTTCCCGATCACCGCCACCGCGCCGGACTGGCCGGAGGCGGCGGCGGTGATCGACTGGCTGGCCGAGCGGAGGGTCACCGGTGCGCGGGCGAGCTGATCCGGTGCCTGCGCGGGCGCAGGTACTTCTCCGCGCACAGCACCAGCAGGAAACGCACGCTGGTCGCCACGTCGCGGGTGCGCATCTTGGATGCGCCCGCCGTGCGGTTGAGGACGTGGATCGGCACCTGCTCGATCCGGAAACCATTGGCCGCGAGGATGTAGAGACTTTCGAAGAAGAAGGAGTAACCGGTCGAACGGACGCGATCGAAAGCCGCCACCGGAACCGTGCCCAACCGGTAGTATCGGAACGCGCCGGTGGCATCGTAGGGCATCCGCAGCAATGTCACGGTGAGAAAATGCCCGACCCGGGTGAGGACCTTGCGGAAGGGAGTCCAGTCGGCGAGGCTGTCCTCTTTCAGATAGCGCGATCCGACCACGATGTCGAAACCGTCGGAAGCGGCGCGCAACGCCGGAAGATACGACGGCGGATGCGCGAAATCGGAATCCATCGTGATGAGGTGGGCATATCCCTGCTCGTACGCCCAGCGGATACCGGCCTGGTGCGCGGAGCCGACGCCTTGGCGCCCGGCCCTGTGCAGCACATGGATGCGGGGGGAATGCTGTCGTGCCAGCTCATCGAGCAGATCTCCGGTTCCGTCCGGGGAATTGTCGTCGACGAACAGGACATCGAAATCGGAGCCCTGTTCCAGGATCTGAGCGAGCAACGGGCCCACGTTGCGACGCTCGTTGTACGTCGGAATCATTACCAGAGTTTTTTCGGAGGCCGCGCTCATGCAATCGAATTCTAATACCGGCGGCGACCGAAAGATAGGTATTGCCCGCCATTTGGTGACCCGTTAGTCTCGGGGTTGGAGGTTTGATGAGAAAGGCGCTGATAACCGGCATCACCGGCCAGGACGGGTCTTATCTGACAGAATTCCTGTTGCAGCAAGGATATGAGGTGCACGGGATTGTCAGGCGTGCGTCGAATTTCAATACCGACCGCATAGACCACCTGTATTCCGATACCCATTCCCAACGCCGGCTGTTCCTACACTACGGGGATCTGATGGATTCCAGCAGTCTCAACCGGATCCTGGAGGACGTGCGCCCCGCGGAGATCTACAACCTGGGCGCGCAGTCGCACGTGCACATCTCGTTCCAGATCCCGGAGTTCACCGCGGAGACCAACGCCATCGGCACGCTGCGCATCCTGGACGCCATCCGCAAGACCGGCATCGCGACCCGGTTCTACCAGGCGTCGTCCTCGGAGCTCTACGGCGGCCTGCACGATGTGGCGCTCAGCGAGCGCACACCGTTCCATCCGCGCTCGCCGTACGCGGTGGCGAAGCTCTACGCGTACTGGATCACGGTGAACCACCGCGAGGCCTACGGGATGTACACCGTCAACGGCACCCTGTTCAACCACGAATCACCTAGGCGAGGGGAGGTTTTCGTCACCAGGAAGGTGACCCGCGCCGCGGTGCGCATCGCGCAGGGCAAACAGGACAAGCTGTTCATCGGCAATCTGGACGCCCGCCGCGACTGGGGATACGCCAAGGAGTACGTCGAGGCGATGTGGCTCATGCTGCAACAGCCCGAACCCGACGACTACGTGATCGCCACCGGCGAGACCCACAGCGTGCGCGAGTTGTGCGAGAAGGCCTTCTCGGCCACGGGCGTGGAGTTGGTCTGGGAAGGAAGCGGGTTGGACGAGAAGGGCATCGACCGGCGGACCTCGCGGGTCCTGGTCGAGGTCGATCCGACCTACTTCCGGCCCGCCGAGGTGCATCATCTCACCGGTGACCCGAGCAAGGCGCGCGAGAAGCTCGGGTGGCAGCCGCGCACGAGTTTCACAGAACTCGTCGAGTTGATGGTCGCCCACGATATGGAGAACGCGTGACACAAGCACTTGCGGTGCAAGGCTGCCGGGTGTGCGGGAACACCCGGCTGGAAACGGTCGTCGACCTCGGCACGATGGCGCTGACGGGAGTGTTCCCGGCCACCGACCCGACCGAGGTGCCCCGCTACCCCTTGGAGTTGGTGCGCTGCGTACCCGAAAGCAGCGAGGAGTGCGGGCTGGTGCAGTTGCGCCACACCGCGGACTTCGGCGAAATGTATTCGCCCGGCTACGGATACCGCTCCGGGCTCAACCGATCGATGATCGAGCACCTCGCCCACCGGGTGGCGAGGATCCGGCAACGGGTGGCGCTGTCGCCGGATGACGTGGTGATCGACATCGGCAGCAACGACGCGACGTTGCTGCGCGCCTATCCCGAAGGGTCGGCGACGATCGTGGGCATCGACCCGCTGGGCGAGAAGTTCCGCCGGTTCTACCCGCCGCACGTGCGGCTGGTCACCGGCTACTTCGACCCCGAACTGGCCGAAACGGTGCTCGAAGGGCGGCGAGCGAAGGTGATCACCTCGATCGCCATGTTCTACGACGTCCCACGGCCACTGGAGTTCATGCGCGCGGTGTACGACAGCCTCACCGACGACGGCATCTGGGTGCTCGAACAGAGCTATCTGCCCGCGATGCTGGCCACCACCTCCTACGACACGATCTGTCACGAGCACCTCGAGTACTACACCCTCGACCAGATCGAATGGATGGCGCGGCGGTGCGGGTTCGTGGTGCTCGAGGTGGAACGCAACGCCGTCAACGGCGGTAGCTTCGCGCTCACGCTGGGCAAGCAAGGGGCGGCCTCGCCTGCCGATGCCGCCGCCCTGGATCGGATGCGTCAGGAGGAGTCCGCACTCGGGCTGCACACCCCGCAGCCGTACGCGGATTTCGCCAAACGCGTCGATCAGCACCGCGAGCAGGTGCGGGAGTTCTTCGACCGCTCCCGCAAGTCCGGTTTGCGCACGCTCGGGTACGGGGCCTCCACCAAGGGCAACGTGGTGTTGCAGCACTGCGGGATCGGGCCGGAGGATCTGCCCTGCATCGCGGAGGTCAACGACGACAAGTTCGGCAAGTTCACTCCCGGCAGCGCGATCCCGATCGTGTCCGAGGAGCAGGCGCGCGCGCTGGCGCCCGACCAGTTCTTCGTGCTGCCCTGGCATTTCCGCACCATGATGCTGGAACGGGAGAGCGCCTTCCGCGCGGCGGGCGGGCGGCTGGTGTTCCCGCTGCCGGAACTGGACGTGGTGTGAGATGACCGTCGTCGTCACGGGCGCGGCCGGGCAGGACGGCACGCTGCTGTCGGACCTGCTGGCCGCGCGCGGTGAGCGTGTGCTGCGCGTCGGCCGTGACGGCCCGGTCGACATCACCGACGCCGCCGCGGTCGAGGAACTCGTCGCCGCCGAACGCCCCGAGCAGGTCTACCTGCTGGCGGCGGTGCAGCATTCCTCCCAAGACGACCACGGCGACCCGCACGAGCTCGCGCGCGCCTCGCACCGGGTGAACACGCTGCCGGTGCAGCATTTCGCGGAGGCGATCGACCGCCACCGCACCGGCACCCGCCTGTTCTACGCGGCCTCGTCGCATGTCTTCGGCTCCGGCGCCGCGCTGTGCGACGAGCACAGCGGGCTGCGACCGGACTCGATCTACGCGGTGACCAAAGCGGCGGGCCTGCTGGCCTGCCGCGCCTACCGGGCTCGCGGCGTCTTCGCGGCGGCGGGAATCCTGTTCAACCACGAATCCCCGCTGCGCGCCGAGAAGTTCGTCACCCGCAAGATCGTGCGGGCGGTCGCCCGCATCCAGCGCGGTGAGACCGCCACGGTGGAGGTGGGCAGGCTGGAGGCGGGCGCCGACTGGGGATACGCGCCGGACTACGTCGAGGCGATGACGCGCATCCTGGCTCTCGACGAACCGGACGAATTCGTCATCGCCACCGGCGAACACCACACGGTCGCGCAGTTGTGCGCGGCGGCGTTCGGCATGGCCGGACTGGACTGGCAAGACCATGTCCGCGAACGGTCCTCGGTGCTCACCCGCGGCGGGCGACCGCCGAGCGGTGACGCGAGGAAGTTGCGGGAGCGGACCGGGTGGCGCCCTTCGGTGGATTTCCACGGCATGGTGCGGGCCATGCTCGTGGCCGAGGGCGTGCGCCTGGTGGAGCAATCGAAGCCGGTGCGCACCGGCGGAACGGATGGATGACGTGACCATGAACGACGAGAATGTCCTCGCCGCCCACTTGATCTCCGTCGCCGACGGCGTCGCCGAGGAGACCGCCGCCAGGATCGGCGAGATCGGCACCGAGACCGTCGCCGACGCGGTGCTGAAGGAGATCGCCTGGCGCGCGGGCTACGGCGCCGCGCCCCGACAACCGGTGACCGCGGTGTTCGAGCTGACCCATGACGGCAAACAGCTCGACTACCTGGTCACCTTCGGCGCCGACGACCCAGTGATCGCGCCGGGCACCCTCGAGGACCCGTGGCTGGTGGTGCGCCAGGATCTGGTGGAACTGCTGCGCGCGGTCTACGGCCCGCCCGACGCCGCCCTCGGCACCCGCGCCATCACGATCAAGGACGAGCCGGGGCCGGGCAGTTTCGCACCGGACGACCCGTGGCGGCTGGCCCGCGACGCCGCCGCCGTGGCCGCCGACCGCATCGTCACCGCCTGCCGCCCGCACCACTACGACCTCAACGCGCTGTCGCTGCATTTCGGTTCGGACAAGTGGGGCGGGCACTGGTACACCCAGCACTACGAGCGGCACTTCGCGCCGCTGCGCGACAGCCGCGTCCGCGTCCTCGAACTGGGCATCGGCGGATACACCGCCCCGGACGTCGGCGGCGCGTCGCTGCGGATGTGGAAGCAGTACTTCCGCCGCGGGCTGGTGTTCGGGCTGGACTACTTCGACAAGTCCGGCATCGCCGAGCCGCGCCTGCAACCGTTGCGCGGCGATCAGGGCGATCCGGCGTTCCTCGACGAGCTCGGCGGCTCGCTGGGCCCGTTCGACATCATCATCGACGACGGCAGCCACATCAGCGGCGACGTGATCGCCTCGTTCCGCGCGCTGTTCGCCCACCTACGGCCCGGCGGGCTGTACGTGGTGGAGGACACCCAGACCTCCTACTGGTCGGGCTGGGGCGGAAGCAGCACAGCCACCGACGATCCGGCCACCACCATCGGCTACCTGAAAACTTTGGTGGACGCCCTGCATCACCAGGAATTCGAGAAGGATTCCGGCCGCGCGGCAGGCGATTTCGACGACTGGATCGGGGCGCTGCACTTCTACCACAACATCGTGGTGATCGAAAAACGCCGCAATGCCGAGCAATCGGCTCCATCATGGGTGCCTCGGCACACCAATCCGATGGAGTGGATGAAGCCGAAGGAGTGATCGGATGAAGTTTCTTGTCGTGCCGGTGCCCTCGTCGGGACACCTGCTGGCGATGGTGCCGTTCTGCTGGGCGCTGCGGCTGGCCGGCCACGAAGTGCTGGTCGCCTCGCGCGACGACGTGACGGCGACGGCGCTGCGCGCGGGGCTCAACGCCGTCGAGATGACCGCGCTGAACGTGCCGATGGACCAGCTGCGCACGCAGGTGAACCCGGGCATGTTCCCGCTGCCGCTGTTCGCCGACCGCGATCAGTCCAGCGGCCAGGGCCTGTGGCAGATCGCCGCGCAGAACTGGCACAACCACGCCCGCCAATATCTCGAGCCGTTCGCGCGGGTGGCGACCGACTGGGGCGCGGAAGTGATCCTCACCGATCCGCTGGCCACCATCGGCCGTGCGCTCGGCGCGGAACTGGGTCTGCCGGTGCTGGTGCACCGCTGGGGAATCGACCCCACCGGCGGCCCCTTCACCGAACGCACCGCGGCACTCGCCGACGAGGCCGGCACCCGGCTGGCCGATCCGGTCGCGGTGCTCGACATCTGCCCGCCGCGGTTGCAAGCGCCCGACGCCCCGCCCGGCACCCGGCTGGGCTACGTCCCGTTCAACGGCACCGGCATGCTGCCGCCGTGGCACCGCAACGAAGACGGCCGTAAGCGGATCGCGGTCTGCATGGGCGGCAGCACGCTCGGCCTGACCGGTCCGCGGCCGTTGGCGTCGGTGCTCACGGCGCTGGCCGCCATCGACGACGCCGAGGTCGTCGTCGCGCTGTCGGCGCACGACCGGGCCACCGTCGGCGAGCTGCCCGAGCATGTCCGGGTGGTGGAGGAGGTTCCGTTGAACCTGTTCCTGCCCGGCTGCGATCTGCTGGTGCACCACGGCGGCTCGACCACCGGGCTCACCGCGGGCTGGTTCGGGCTGCCGCAACTGGTGCTGCCGCAGATGTTCGACCAGTTCGACTACGCCAGGGGACTGGTGCGCAGCGGGGCCGGGCTGGCCGCGCAGACCCCTGCCGAGCAAGGCGACGTCGACGCGCTGACCACCTCGGTCCGCACGCTGCTGCGCGAACCGCGTTTCCGCGCCGCCGCCGAACAGATCGGCGCCGACCTGCGCGCCGCGCCCGCACCGGGCGACGTGGTGTCCCAGGTTGTTCCGCTGCTGACCGAGCACGCCGCAGCAGCGACCAGATAGACCGTCCGCGCGGCCCGAACCGGGCGACGCGGGAACCGAAAGCCGTAGGTTGCAGATGATATCCAGGACATGGACCAGGTTCCGTGGTTCGCTCGACTACTACGCCGCGATGTACGCGGTGTTCGTCGTCGGCATTCTCGTCCCCGTCGTCATGATCGCGCTCGCGCTCACCGGCCTGCCGGGTCCGGTGACCGCCGTGCTCGGCGTCGTGTGCGCGGCGGTGTTGTTCGTGCTGTTCGTGCCGAGGGTGCCCGACGAGTGGCGGGAGGTGGTGCGCGGCAAGCCGATCGTGGTGCGGGTGCTGTGGAGTCTGGTCATCGTGCTCGTGGTCGCGGTCCTGGCCCGGTTGACGCAGTTCATCCTCGACGCCGACAACGTCGACGCCTCGCTGTCGGCCGACGACGACTTCCTGGTGAAGAAAACGCACCTGTCGGGCTACATCAGCGGGGCGCTCATGGCCGAACACGACCCGGCCAGCCTCTACGACCGCCACCGCTACGAGTCGCCGCAAGCGGATTCGATCCTGCCCGCGGTGACTCCGCAGGATCGCGACGCCTACCTCTACCCGCCGCCGTTCCTGCTGCTGCCGCGTTTGCTGCTGCTGTTCAGCCATGATTTCGCCACGCTGCGCGCGTTGTACTACTCGCTGTACGTGGCGATCGTGCTGGTGGCGATGTTCGCCATCGCCCGCTGGATCGGCGGCAGGCAGGGCGGGGTGCTGGCGGCGCTGACCCCGGTGGTGTGGATCAGCCTGCCCACGCTGGCCACCTTGCAGATCGGCAACATCCACGTGCTGGTGCTGTATGTCGGTGGCGCGGGCGCCATGGTCTTGTTCCATCTGCGGCGCAACATCCTCGGCGGCGCGGCGCTGGCGTTCGCGATCATCGCCAAGGTGTCCCCGGCGATCCTGCTGGTCTATCTGCTGGTCCAGCGGCGCTGGCGGCCCGCGGTGTGGACCGCGGTGTTCGGTGGCCTGTATTCACTGGCGACGCTGGCGATCTTCGGCTGGGAGCCGTGGCGGCAGTTCCTGTCCGACGGCACCTGGCAGCGGCTGGCCAGCGGGGAGTTCCACCGGTTCGTGCTCGTCGAACGGGCCAATCAGCTGGTCAACTATTCGCCGTTCGGGCTGCCGTACAAGGCGAACATCATGGGCTGGGACATCGGCGATCCGGTCGGGCCCGCCCGCGTGATCACCAACATCTACACCCTGCTGCTGCTGATCCTGGTCGGGGTCACCGCGGTGCGTATCCACCGGCGGTTGTCCGCGGGCGCCGAAGGGCCGCGGGTGCGTGCCGAGCAGCTGGCCATCTGGCTGGCGGTGCTGACGCTGGCGTCCTTCCGCGCGCCGTTCGGGCCGTGGGTCTACATCGCCGTCGGCGCGGTGTGGATGCTGGCGGTGTACGCCGGGCTGATGCGCGGCGGCAAACGCACCGTCGCCCTGCTGACCGTGGCCTGGCTGGTCATCGCGGTTTACAACGAGAACGTCTACTTCACGCTGGTGGCGCAGACGGTCATTTATGTCGCCTGCTTCGTCGTGGCCTGGCGGGCGAGCGCGGGCACCGAGGCGGAACCGACGCCGCCGCAGGAGGACTCCCCGCAGACCGAACGGGTCGGCGCGGCATGAGCACCTATTGTGTGATCGGCGCGGGCGCGGCCGGTCTGGCGACCGCGCGGGAGTTCGCGGCGCACGGTATCGATTTCGAGGTGCTCGAAGCGGCCGACGGTATCGGCGGGATCTGGGATGCCCGCCGCCCGGACTCACCGGTCAGCCGCAACACCCATGTGATCGCTTCGAAAGGGGTGCAGGCGTTTTCGGGTTTCCCGATGCCCGAGGACTACCCCGACTATCCCGGACACGAGCTCGTGCTGCGATATTTGCATTCCTACGCCGACGCCTTCGACCTGTGGCCGCGCATCCGGTTGAACACCGCCGTGCAGCGCGTCGAACCCCGCGATGACGGCTGGTCGGTGACGCTGGCCGACGGGTCGCAGCGACGCTACGCGGGGGTCGTCATCGCCACCGGCCACGACCGCACCCCCCGCCGCATCGATATCCCCGGCTCGGGCACGGTGCCCGTGCTGCATTCGAGCGAGTACCGCGACCCACAGCAGGTGCTCGGCAAGCGGGTGCTGGTGATCGGGGCCGGGCAGTCGGCTGCCGACATCCTGTCCGATTGCGCGGTCAACGCCGCGCTGACCCTGCACAGCAGCAGGCGCGGGTTCTATTGCATGCCCAAATACATGCTGGGCCGCCCGACCGACAGCATGTTGCAGGGCCGGATGTGGCGGCCGCTGCGCAAGCGCGCCTTCGAGCGGTTGTTCTCGTATCTGCGTGGCCGCTCCCGCTCGTTCGGGCTGCCGGTGCCGGATTTCACCGAGGGCATCGTCATCCCGATGCTCGGTGATCAGCTGCACCACTACTACACCCACGGCGACATCACGCCCAAGCCGGACGTCAGCTCGATCGACGACGACCGGGTGACCTTCGCCGACGGCACCGAGGAGAAGGTCGACCTGGTGGTGCTGGCCACCGGGTTCGTGCCGAACTACCCCGTCGTCGACCGATCTCTTCTGAACTGGTCGGAAGGGCATCTGCGACCGGGCTTGTATCTCAACATCTTTCCGCCGCACACCCGCGCTCTGTTCGTGGTCGGGATGGTGCGGCCGATCGGCTCGCACTGGGACGTCTACGAGAAGCAGGCCGAGCTGATCGCCGAATACCTGCGCGCCAAGGCGGCCGATCCTCGGCGGGTGGAGCGTTTCGAGCGCGCCACCCAGGGCCGCCAGCCCGACCTGTACGCCGGGCTGCGGCTCTACCACGCCGACCAGTACCCGCTGGTCGTGGAGAAACAGGACTACGTGAACCAGCTGCGCAAGCACGCCAAGCTGTTGAAGTGAAAGGTCGGACCATGAAAGCACCCGGGCCCGGTCTGGTGGAAACCGGACGCATGCTGCCGAAACTGGCGAAGAACCCGCTGACGACGGTGGGCGCGCTGCTGGAGGGCTACGGCGACGTCGTGCGGGTCAAGGCGGGCCCGATGCTGGTCTACCTCGTCGCGGATCCGGCGATGACCGAGTACGTGCTCAAGGACAACTACACCAACTATCGCAAGAGCCCGATCTACGACGAGTTCAGCATCCTGCTCGGCGACGGCCAGCTGACAACCAACAACCTGGAGTACTGGCGGAAACAGCGCAAACTCATCTCCCCGGCGTTCTCCCACTCGCACGTCAAGGGTTTCGCCGACGACATCACCGACAGCGCGGCCGCGATGCTCGACCAATGGGACAGCGCGGCCGGGCAGTTCCGCGACATCTACGACGACTACGTGAAACTGCTGCTCGCGGTGACCGGCCGCATCCTGTTCAGCATCGACCTGTCCACCGACACCTCCCAGGTGACCGACGCGATGCGCGCGGCGTTCGCGCTCATCATGAAGCGGGTGAACGCGCCGGTGAAGCTGCCGCAGTCGTTCCCGACGCCGGAGGCCCGCCGGGTCGCGCGCAAGGTCGGCGAGCTCGACGACGTGGTGCGACATCTCATCGACGAACGCCGCCGCGGCGGCGACACCAGCGACGTGCTCACCGCGCTGGTGCGCGCCCGCGACGAGGGCGGGCAGGGCATGCGGGAGGAGGACCTGCTCAACGAGATCAAGACGCTGCTGGTGGCCGGGCACGAGTCCCCGGCCAACGCCCTGTCGTGGGCGTGCTACCTGCTGGCCACCCATCCCGGGATCCAAGAGCGACTGGCCGAGGAGGTGCGCGCCGTCATCGGCGACCGCACGCCCAGCTTCGCCGACCTGGGACAGCTCGGCTACTGCCGCATGGTGATCGAGGAGACGATGCGGCTGTATCCGCCCGCCTGGATCGTCGAACGCACGCCGATCGCCGATGACGAGATCGGCGGCTACCACGTGCCCGCCGGCGCGCGGGTCACGTTGTGCATGTACTACATTCACCGCGACAAGCGGCTGTGGGAGGACCCGGAGCAGTTCCGTCCGGAGCGTTTCGCCGACGCCGCGGTGGCCGAACGGCACAAGTTCGCGTTCTTCCCGTTCTCCGGCGGCCCGCGCATCTGCCTGGGCAAGGACATGTCGATGACGGAGATGGTGCTGATCCTGGCCATGACGGTGCAGCGTTTCCGCCTCGAGCTCGACGACACCCATCCGGTGGTGCCGCTGGCGTCGGTGAACCTGCGCCCGGAGTTCGGCATCCGCATCCGCCCGGTCCGCCGCGTCACCGAACCCGTGACGACCTGACGGTGCCGCTGGACGGGGTTCCCGCGCTTGTCCCGCAGCTACCGATCTCGAAGGAGGTCGGCGCCAGCCGGGGAGGGAAGCCGCAGCGCTCACAGCGCGCGACGGTCGGCGGCGGACAGGATGTCCTCGATGAGGTCAGCGGCGCGCGGCGTGCCGCCCTCGGCGCGGACCGCGGCCTGCAACTGCTTGGATCGGCCGATCCGTTCGGGATCCGTGACCAGGTCGTTCAGCGCCGCGCGGAGGGTATCGGCGGTGGCGTCGGCGGTGTCGACGCGGCGGGCGACGCCGAGTTCCACGAGCCGGTCGGCGTTCATGAACTGCTCGGCACCCTGCGGCACGGCGATCATGGGGACGCCGGCGTGCAGCCCTTCGCCGCAGCCGCCCATACCGGCATGGGTGACGAAGGCGTCGGCCTGTTCCAGGATCGCCCGCTGCGGGACCCAGGAGTGCACCTCGACGTTGGGCGGAATGGCGCCGAGTTCCTCAGGGTCGGTGTACTTGCCGATCTGGAGTACGACATGCCAGCCGGGCAGGTCCCCGAAGGCGGCGATGCACTGGCGGTACAACGCCGGCCGGCGTGTGTACGCCGAACCGAGCGAGATCAGCAGCACATGGTCCGCGGCCGCCGGACGGGTCCAGCCGCCGGTGTCGGCTCGGCTGTCGAAGCAGGGGCCGACGAAGGTCACCGTGCCGGTGTCGACTCGATCGGCGTGCGGCTGCATCGCGCGCGGGATGAGGGCGAGGGCGCGGGCGGGCAGGCCGGAGAACGTGTCCACGTCCGTGGTGGCCGCCCCGCAGTCGGCGAGCCACCGCGCGAACCTGTCCCGGTATGTGTCGGCGCCCGGCAGCTTCCACAGATGCGCCGCGACTTCCTCCTGGTAGCCGTCCCAGCCGACGAACGTCGGGGACAGCTGCACGAGGGGACGGCCCTGCGCTTCAGCGAGGGCGCGCGCGGCGTAGGCGCCGATGTCGTAGAGGTACAGGTCGGCCGGATCGTCGTCGTAGGCGGCGCGCAGTTGCGGCAGCGCCTGGACGGCGTCGTCGAGGAAGAGGGCCGCCGCCGCGATGGGATCGGTGGGCCAGTCGTTGTCCGCGACGGGCAGCGTGCAGGTGTAGGCGACCAGTTCCGCGCCGGTGGACTCGATCCGGTCGGCCACGAACGGGTCGTTGGCGTAGGTGACCCGGTGCCCGCGCGCGACCAGCTCGCGGATGAGTGGGAGGCTGGGCAGGACATGGCTGACGATGGGGATGCCGACCATCGCGATATGGGCGCGGCGAGGGGACATGGGTGACACTCGTTTCTGGCGGGACGGGTGCGGGCTCGTTGTCAGGGCCGGTCGATCTCAGCGGCGGCGGCCTCCATGTCGGCGACGGTTCCCGACATGATCGTCCGTATGTGCTTGGTGATGTGCTGCACAGGCCAGTCCCACCACGCCACGGCGACGAGCCGGGCGATGTCCGCGGCGTCGTAGCGGGTGCGGATGAGCCGGGCGGGGTTGCCCGCGACGATGCCGTAGTCGGGGACGTCGCCGGTGACCACGGCGCCGGCGGCGACGATCGCGCCGTGCCCGATGCGCACACCGGGCATGACCGTGACGCCGTGGCCGAACCACACGTCGTTGCCGACGACCGTGTCCCCCCGGCCGGGCAGGTCGGTGATCAGATCGAAGTGCTCTGCCCAGGAGCCACCCATGGTGGGGAACGGAAAGGTGGAAGGGCCGTCCATGCGGTGGTTGGCGCCGTTCATGATGAACCGGGTGCCCGTCCCCAGCGCGCAGTATCTGCCGATGACGAGCCGCTCGGGACCGTAGTGGTACAGGACGTTGCGCGTCTCGAACGCGGTCGGGTCGTCGGGATCATCGTAGTAGGAGAAGTCGCCGACCTCGATCAGCGGCGACTTCACCAACGGCCGGAGCAGGACCACGCGCGGGTGCTCGGGCATCGGGTGCAGCACGGTGGGGTCGGCGGGAACGGGCGGCATCGCGAAGGCGGTTCCTCTCCACTGGATCCTAGAGCGACATCTGTCGCATTAAGATGCTGGCACAGCCATGCCGCCTTGATCAACCGGATACTGATTGCCGATGACAGACTCATGGGACACGACGACCGACCGCCGTCCGGGCGGTCGCACCGCCCGCGTCCGCGCCCAGGTTCTCGATGCGGTGCGCGCCGAACTCGCCGAAGGCGGTCACGAACGACTCACGATGGAGGGTGTCGCGACGCGGGCCGGAGTGCACCGCGCCACGGTCTACCGGCGTTGGCGCGATGTCGGCGGACTGCTCGTGGACGTCATCGACGCCGCCGGCGAAATCGACTGGCAGCCGCCGGACACCGGCTCGCTGCGTGGCGATCTGACGGCCCTCAACCAGGAGATCCTGGATTCCCTCGTCGTACAGCCGTCGCTGGCTGTCGCCTTGATGGCCGCCTCGTTCCATTCCGAACAGGCCGCGCGGGCCCAGACGCGGTTGTGGACCGACCGGTACGCCCAGTGCGAGATCCTCGTCGAGCGCGCCATCGAGCGCGGCGAACTCCCCGCACAGCACACGGACGCGCGGAGCCTGCTGATCGCCGCCACGGCGCCGCTGTACCACGAGATCGTGCTTCTGCGTACCGATCCGGACCCGCAACTCCCGGAACGGGCCGCGCAGGCGGCGGTCCTGGCGGCTGCCGCAGGTGCCTTCTGCGTCCGCCGGGAAGGGAGTGTGTGACGACGCGCCATGTTCGTTCGCCGTCGCTCTACGAGAACAGGGCCCAGATGCGCCGGCCGCTCACGGGGCGGCGCGGCGGTGACCGGTGCGGTAGCGGCCCGGGGTGGTGCCGATGAGCTGGGTGAACGCTGCGATGAAGCTGCTGGGGTTGGCCCAGCCGCAGGCGTGCGCGACATGGGTCGTGTCGTGGCCGTCGGCGAGCAATACCAGTGCGTGGTAGATGCGTAGCTGGGTGCGCCACTCGTAGAAGGTCATGCCGAGCTCGTGGTGGAACAGGCGGCTGAGGGTGCGGGCGCTGGCTCCGATCGCGCGCCCGATGTCGGCCAGCGGCGTGTTGTCGGCGGGGTTGTCGTAGAGCATCCGCGCGACGGCTCGCAGTCGGTCGTCGCGGGGTTGCGGCAGCACGAGTGGCGGCGAGCGTGCACGCGGTCTGGCCCGAGGGGCCGGACTACGTGCTGGATCTCCTCGGAGCTCGCACGGCGACGGACTCGTTGCGCCTGGTCCGCCGCGGCGGGACGGTGTGCGTGGCCGGTTCGCTGAGTGGGTGGCTGATCTCGGACTTCGAACCGATAGCGATGATCCCGTCCGGGACGAAGCTCACGGCCTTCCACAGCGACACCATCAAGGGCAGCGCGGGCGCCACCGTGCTGCAGCGGGTGATCCACGCGGTCGAGGCCGGTGTCTATCGACCCAACCTCGACCGCGTTTTCGCTTTGGACGACATCGTCGCCGCCCACCGGTACATGGAAGACAACCGAGCCACCGGAAAGGTCGTCGTGGCGCCCTGAGCACTCGCCGGGCTCAGGGCCGGTTTCCGGCAGATCTGTCGGCGAGCCAGCGCCTGGTCGCGGGGGACATGGTGCACAGCAACCCCGTGCAGGAGAACAGCAGGACTGTGCCGACGAAGATCAAGTCGCTGGCGCGGTTGTCGCCGGTCAGGCTCGCGCCCAAGCCGACAAGGCAGACGAGCGTGATGATGCCGGTGCCGAGCGCCACGGCGACGCGGCCCGCTCGCCTACGCCGGAACAGTCCGATCGAGCCGCCCATCAGCAACAGCGCCATCGTGGTGGCGAGGGCGATGGGGGGCAGAAGTTCGAGCGCGGTCTCCCGTAGCGTCTGGCGGTGACCGTATTCGATGCGCGGGGTCATCAGCTCATGCACTCCGTTGGCGAGGATCAGGCAGAAGACCAACCCGAACGCGAACGCGATGACGGCGCCGATCCGGGGCACCACGCCGGAGGGCCGGACGGGCTCTCGGATGGGCGTGAGCGGTTGCAGCGGCGGGAGCTGCTCGGCGCGCCACCGGGGCTCCGAAGGCTGGTTCAGCACGGTCGGGGCCGAACGCGGCCACGGGTCGATCGCCGTGGCCGGGTGGGCCGAGCGCTGGTTGACGAAAGTCGGCGCGGGTGCCGGGGCGGCAACCTCACCGCGCAGGGCCGCCGCCGCGGCCGCCGCGAAATCGCCGCAGCCGGCGAAGCGTTCGTCGCGGTGTTTGGCCATCGAGCGGGCGATCACCTCGTCGAGCCGTCGTGGCAGCTCCGGCCGGATGTCGCTGAGTCGCGGCACCGGCTTGGCGATGTGTCCGGCGACGATTTGACCGGGATTGGTCGAGGGGAACGGCGGTTGCCCCGCCAGCATCGTGTAGAGGGTGCAGCCGAGGGAGTATTGATCGGCGCGGTGATCGACCGGCTCACCGGACAGTTGCTCCGGTGAGGCGTAGGCGAGGGTGGCGGTGAACGTTCCGGTGGCCGTCAGTTTGGTGTCGGCGTCCAGCAGTCGCGCGATACCGAAATCGGTGAGTACAGCGCGTGTTTCGCGACCGGCTTCCGGCTCGGCGATCAGGATGTTGGCCGGTTTGATGTCGCGGTGCAGCACGCCTCGGCTGTGGGCGTAGTCCAGCGCCTTCGCCGTGTCGGCGACGATCTGCACGACCTGTTCCGGGCGGGTGGCGCGGGGATCCAGGCGGGCGGCGTCGGTGCCGCGGACGTACTGCATGGAGATCCACAGGTGCCCGTCCTGGGTGCCGCGATCATAGACACCGACGATGCCCGGATGCTCCAGTCGGGCAACGACATTGGCTTCCTGCTCGAATCGTCTGCGCAGCTCCTCGTCCTCGGACACCTCGCGGTTGAGCAGTTTGAGCGCTACCAGCCGCGGCAGACGCGGGTGCCGGGCCAGATAGACGGTGCCCATGCCGCCCTGCCCGAGCACGCCTTCGATCACGTAGCCGGCGAACGACTCGTGCTGCCTCAACACCTCTGGCCCCCTTCTGAACCCGGCCACCCGGACCGCAGGCAGCATAACCCCCGTTCCCGGCCCGAAGAACCACGGCGCTGACCCTGTCTCTCGTGCGACCGGTTCGTCCTGCGTCGAACTTCTCGGCACGCCGACCCGGTCGGCGTTCCTGGCGCGACGAGCCTGGACGACAGAGCCGATCAACCGCTTCCAGCGCCCGCGCGGTTGCGGCTCAGCCGAGCAATTCCCGGCTCAACGCCAGCAATTCAGCGGTCGACAGAACTTCCTCCTCCGCCGGCGGTCGCGGGGCCTCCACCGGCGCCGGGGACTCCGTCGCCGGGCTCGCGGGAGTGAGGCGGACGTCGAGTTCGGCCGCCAGCAGCTCGACGGTGGGGCAGCCCCAGATGATGGCGGCCGGGACGTCGATGCCGAGCCGTGCGCCGAGGCGGGCCGACAGTTCCACGGCGTGCACCGAGCCGATCCCGAGCTGTTCGAAGTTCTGCCGCACGGCCACCCGATCCGGCGCGATGCCGACGACTTCGGCGAGTTCGGCGGTGACCAGCGCGGCGAGCTCGGCGACACCGGGCGCAGAGCTGCTTCGGTGCTCACCGGACCCGGAAGGCGACGCGACCACTGCCGGCCGCTGTCGCGAGGCCGCGACCGTCGCGCCGTGGTCGCCGTCTTCCGCCACGGTCACCGACGCCGCAACCGGCTCCGCCCGGGACCCTGGACCCGATACGTCCTGCGAAACGATCTCGACGAGCGAGGTATCCCATGCGAGCGTCGCGGGTCGGTCGACGCCGATACCGTCCCGGGGCTGCGCGTCCGCCCAGTGCCGTTCGCGTTGGAACGGGTAGGTGGGTAGGGAGATCGGGCGGGCGGGCGGGTTCAGCGCCGCCCAGTCGGGTTCGACGCCGCGCTCGAACAGCGCTCCCGCCGCGCGCAGTAGGTCGCGCTTGGCCACGGCGCCCGGACGCAGCGCCGCGGACAGCACCGCACCCAATACCTCGTTCTCGTCAGCGCCGGTGTCCTTCGCAGTCCCCTCGAGATAGGTGTCGAGGAATTCCACGACTTGGTTCACGTCGTCGGCGACGATCGAAATCCTCTGCTGGAAAACCGTCCTCGTGGCGAGGGTGTGCGCGAGGTCGGCCAGGCGAATATGCGGATCGCGTACGAGACGCGCGCGCAGCCGACGCGCGTGTTCCCGCAGCGCGGCCTCGGTTCGGGCCGACAGCACCACCAGTCGCGCCGAGTCGTCGCTGTCGCCGACCGGATCGGACTCGGGTGTCGCTTCGGCGATGACGTGGGCGTTGGACCCACCGAAACCGAACGCGCTCACCGCGGCGCGCGCGGGGCCGTCGTGTCGCGGCCACGCCATATCCGTGTCGGCCACCCGCACACCCGTCGCGGCGGGATCGAATTCCGGGGGCGCATGATCGAAGTGGAGGCTGCGCGGGATGCGGCGCTGCGACAGAGCGAGCGCGACTTTCACCAATCCGGCCATGCCCGCGGCCGCTTCGGTGTGCCCGATGTTGGTCTTGACCGAGCCGACGATCAGCGGTGCGCCGGGAGCTCTTCCGGCGCCGTAAACGTCGGCCAGGGCGGACAATTCGGCGCGGTCGCCGACGGCGGTGCCGGTACCGTGCGCCTCGACATAGTCGATCGTCGACGGATCCACCCCCGCTCGCGCGCAAGCCCTCCGCAGCAGCTGCCGCTGACCGTCGGCGCTGCTGGCGGGCATGGAGCGGTGCCTGCCGTTGTTGTTGGTGGCGCTGCCCAGCAGGGTGCAGTAGACGCGGTCGCCGTCGCGCAGCGCTTGCCGCAGCGGCTTGAGCACCACGACCGCCCCGCCTTCGCCGCGCACGTAGCCGTCGGCGGAAGCGTCGAAGGTGTGCGAGCGGCCGCGGGCGGACAGCACACCCAGCGCGGACAATCCGATCGTGGTCTCCGGGATCAGGTTCAGTTGCACGCCACCGGCGACGGCCAGTGCGGCGTCACCGGTGCGCAGCGCCTGACAGGCCAGGTGCACCGCGACCAGCGATCCGGCGCAGGAGGCGTTGACGGTCATACTGGGCCCGTCGAAACCCAGGAAGTACGACACCCGGTTGGCGATCACACCCTCGACGTCCCCGGTGCTGGTGAACGGTGTGATGGCGGCGGCGCCCCTGGCGAGTTTGACGGCCCGGTAGTCGTTGAATTTGTTGGCGAAATACACGCCGGTGTGCGGAACCCGCTCGGGCCGGATCGCCGCGTCTTCGAATGCCTCCCAGGCCAATTCCAGCGCCAGGCGTTGCTGCGGATCCATGTCGGCGGCCTCACGCGGCGTGATCCCGAAGAATTCGGCGTCGAAACCGGCGACGTCGGCCACATACCCGCCCGCGACCGAAACCGTCTTGCCCGCCGCGGAGCGATCGCGGGCGCGGTGGTCGCCGGACCAGCGGCCGGGCGGCGGCTCGTCGGCGACGGCGTCGATCTCCTCGATCAGCAACCGCCACAACGCGTCCGGGGAATCGGCACCGCCGGCGAAACGACAGCTCATGCCGATCACGGCGATCGGTTCCGCGCCGTCGCGGTCCGGCTGAGCGCGGGCGTGCCGCTTGGTCTTCTTCACGCTACTCACCTGCCCGCGATCCACCGACCGTGCACTCGCGCAACAGGCGGTGCGGTGAATCTGCCGATCTTGTTGTGGGGTCGGGACATGTGCCGGAGACTTTACCTGTGCTGTTTTCCGAACGCCCCGTTTTCGCTCGGGTGACGTCCGCGCTGGGGGGCGAGGCACGGTGTCGAGAACTCTTCCGTTTCGCTTCTGTCGGTATCGCGGCGTTCACGCTGGACACCGCCATATTCCTGACCTTGAAAAGCACGGTGCTCGAGCCGCACCCGGTCACCGCGAAAGTGGTCGCGGTGCTGGCGGCGATCACGCTGTCGTATGTGCTCAACAAGCAGTGGTCCTTCGACGGGCGCGGCGGTCGGCGCGGCCATCACGAGGCCGCGCTGTTCTACCTGGTCAGTTTCCTGGCCGTCGCGATCAACACCGCGCCGCTGTGGGTGTCGCGGTATGTGCTGCATCTCGAGGTGCCCGAGGTCTCCCGCTTCACCCAGAACGTGGCCGACTTCGTGGCCGCCCAGCTGATCGGCACCGCGCTGGGCATGGTGTTCCGGTTCTGGGCCTTCGTGCGGGTGGTGTTCCCCGACCAGGTCCGGCCGCCCGGCCCGGCGTGAGAGTTCCGCTCACCTTGATGACAACCCTGTCGCGGGTGATCGCGCACCGTGCGGGCCGCATCGCCTCGCCGCGGCACCCTGTCGGGACGTTTGCCTCGCCGCGCGGGTGGTAGGAAAGGGAGCGTGTCCGCAACAGGCGAAGGATTCGACCCGAACAGAAACTCCCGCGCGGTGTCGGAAGTGGTGGAGCTGGTCAGCACGCTGATCCGCTTCGACACCTCCAACACCGGCGACCTGGCCACCACCAAAGGCGAGCGCGAGTGTGCGCAGTGGGTGGCCGACCAACTGCATCAAGCGGGATATGTCACCGAGTACGTCGAGTCCGGCGCGGACGGGCGCGGCAACGTCTTCGCGCGGCTGGAGGGCGCCGACCCCAGCCGCGGCGCGCTGATGATCCACGGCCATCTGGACGTGGTGCCCGCCGAGGCCGCCGACTGGAGCGTGCACCCGTTCTCCGGCGCAGTGCGCGACGGCTACGTGTGGGGTCGCGGCGCGATCGACATGAAGGACATGGTCGGGATGACGCTGGCGGTGGCCCGCCAGTTCAAGCTCGAGGGCACGGTGCCGCCGCGCGACCTGGTGTTCGCCTTCCTCGCCGACGAGGAGAACGGCGGCAAGTGGGGCTCGCAGTGGCTGGTGGACAACCGCCCCGACCTGTTCGACGGCGTCACCGAGGCGGTGGGGGAGGTCGGCGGGTTCTCGCTGACCGTGCCGCGGCCCGACGGCACCGAACGCAGGCTGTATCTGGTGGAGACCGCCGAGAAGGGCCTGGGATGGATGCGTCTGCGCGCCAAGGCGCGCGCGGGCCACGGCTCGTTCCTGCACGAGGACAACGCGGTCACCATCCTCGCCGACGCGGTGGCCCGTCTGGGCAAACACACCTTCCCGCTGGTGCTGTCGGATTCGGTGGCGGCGTTCCTCGCCGCCGTCGCCGAGGAGACGGGTCTGCAGTTCGATCCGGCCGGCCCCGACATCGAGGGCCAGCTGGCGAAGCTGGGCACCATCTCCCGCATCATCGGGGCCACCCTGCGCGACACCGCCAATCCCACCATGCTGCAGGCCGGTTACAAGGCCAACGTGATCCCGCAGACCGCCGAAGCGGTGGTGGACTGCCGTGTGGTGCCCGGACGGCAGGCAGCCTTCGAGCGGGAGGTGGACGAGCTGATCGGCCCCGAGGTCGAACGCGAGTGGATCACCAAGCTCGACTCCTACGAGACGACCTTCGACGGCGATCTGGTCGAGGCGATGAACAACGCCGTGCTGGCCCATGATCCGCGCGGCCGTACCGTGCCCTACATGCTCTCCGGTGGCACCGACGCGAAAGCGTTCGCCCGCTTGGGTATCCGCTGCTTCGGTTTCGCGCCGTTGCAGTTGCCGCCGGAGCTGGACTTCACCGCCCTGTTCCACGGCGTCGACGAGCGGGTTCCGGTGGAGGCCCTCGAATTCGGCACCCGCGTGCTGGAACACTTCCTGTTGCACAGCTGATCCGATCCGGAAGAGAGGTTTCATGACCTACAACCCCTACGACGCGCTTCCGCAGGTGCCGTCGTTCACACTCACCTCCGATGACGTCACCGACGGGCAGCCGTTCAAGAACGAGCAGGTCAGCGGCATTTTCGGGGCGGGAGGCCAGGACATCTCCCCGCAGCTGTCGTGGTCGGGTTTCCCTGCGGAGACCAAGAGCTTCGCGGTGACGGTGTACGACCCCGACGCGCCCACCGCCTCCGGCTTCTGGCACTGGGTCGTCGCCGACATCCCCGTCAGCGCGACCTCCCTGCCCGCGGGCGCGGGAAGCGGCGAAGAGGGCGGCGCGATGCCGACCGGTTCGATCACCCTGCGCAACGACGGCGGCTTCCACGGCTTCGTCGGCGCCGCCCCGCCGCCCGGTCACGGCCCGCACCGCTACTTCATCGTGGTGCACGCCGTCGACGTCGAAAGCCTGGGCATCGACGAGAACGCCAGCCCCGCCTACCTGGGCTTCAACCTGTTCTCCCACACGCTGGCTCGCGCGACCCTGGTCGCCACCTACGAACAGAAGTAGGAATCGCCGCACATCGTGGCCCCGGGCGAAATGCTCGGGGCCACGGTGCTTTCCGCGCAACGCCGCACCTTCGTGGGGCGAGAATTAACAGGCGCTGATCGCCGCGCGGCGTCCACAATCACCTCATGGATTTCTCCGAAGCGGTGCGAGGCGCGCGTCTGCTCGCCGCCGACATAGAAAGGTCCCTCGGCTTCCCGGCGGATGTCGGCACCGAATACCCCGAAGGGTGGCGCCGCTTCCACGAGCTGTCCGGGCGTCCGGCCCCGAAGGCGTGGGTGAGCATTTCGGTGCCGGAGGTCGGCACGACCATCGCCCTCGATCCGAGTGAGCCGGGCAGCGAGACCGCGGAAGGGTTCGCGATGGAGCTGGTGCAGGTCTTGCAGGACGACATCCAGATTCACCTGCGCGAGTCGTGGCCGAAGGATCCCGCCGCGCGCGGCCGCGCCCTGGCGGCGACCGAGCGGGGCTGGCAGAGCACGGTTGATCGCGCCCGTCTGGTTCCGTACGGCGAACTCGGACCCGCGACTTGATCCGACCAGTCGGATTCCCAGCGCTGACTTGTTCTCGGCGCGCCCCGGCCGGTCACGGGCGCTACGCTCGCGCTGAACAACCGCCCAAGTAGGGCGCGCGACCGATGAGGGTAAGAACGTGATCATTCGCACGGAAACGGCCTGGGTACTGTTCTTCGCCGGGCTCATCTTCCTGTGGGCGCTGGTGCTCGGCGTATGGAAGTGGCAGGCGATGACCACCTCGCCGAACGGTCTGGCCCACCCCTATGTCGACATCGCCCACCGAGCCGCACTGCTGTATTCCTTCGCGACCGGGTTGATCGCCTGGTTCGTCGAACTGTCCGGCTGGCCGACCGCGGTCGACGCCATCGCGGCGGGGGCGATCATCCTGCTGTTCGTGGTGACGATCGCCAACTACATCCGGCTCGGACTGCAACGCGAGACCGACAACCAGATGCGCAACCCGCCGCCGTCGATGCGTTTCGTCCTCGCGGCTTTGATCATCGGCGAGATCGGCGGATTCGCCGTGCTGTTGGCCGGATTCGCCGTCGAGCGGCTGGGGTAGGCGGTCCCACCACGCGTTCCGGTGGCGCTGGGCGATCGTTCGCAGCACCTGGGACCAGCGGTGCGGTCATGCCGCGAGCAACGTCCGGGTCCGTTCACCGAAGTCCGCGACCAGAGGATGCGGGCCGAAGGCGACCATCCGCCGGTGTACGTCGCGCACGGCCTCCACGGAACGGGACGACTTGACCTTGCGAGCGAGCTCGAGCGTCCGTACGCCCGCGGCGTGGGCGGCTTCGAGGTCGCGTTGTTGTTGCCGTCGCTCGGTGGATTCCTGCCGTCGGCGGGGGCGCGCGTCGACAGGCTCGGCCGTCCTACCGATCCGGGGCACATCCGCAAGGCCCCCCACGCGCGCCCCGCGACAGGCGCGGACACCCGGCGCAGTGGCTAGGGATCAGCGGATGCGCTGGGGTGCGGTGAACGCGGCGACCAGGCTCTCGGCCGTGCCGTCGTACCGGTCGCCGAACAACTCGGCGGTCTCGGTGGCTACCTTGGTGCTGCGGGCGAACATGTCCTGCTCGTATTCGCTGAGGGCGGTTTCGATATCGCCGGGGTGCGCGGCGAGGGCGTTGCCGAGTTCGGCGCCGTCGAGCAGGGCGAGGTTGGCGCCTTCGCCGTTCGTGGGCATGAGGTGGGCGGCGTCGCCGAGCAGGGTCACCCCCGGTACCCGATCCCACCGGTGCCCGACCGGCAGGGTGTAATGCGGGCGCCAGACCGGCGGGGTGTCGGTCTCGGTGATCAGCGCGGTGAGTTCCGGTGCCCAGCCGCGGAATTCTTGCGCGACCCGTGCGGTGGCCGCGGCGGCGTCGGTGAAGTCGATGGCGGCGAACCAGTCGTGTGGCCTGGCGAGCACGACGTAGGCGTGCAGGGTGTCGCCCTTTTCGCGGTGTGCGTGGATCTCGCGGCCCGGCGAGGGCGCCGACATCGACCCGCCGCCGACCGCTGCCGCGGCGGCGGGGTGGTGGGTGTCGGCGTCGTAGAGGTAGGTCTCGACGAACGACTCGCCGGTGTAGTCGGGTGTCGCGGTGGACAGCAGCGGCCGGACCCGCGACCACGCTCCGTCTGCCCCGACCAGCAGGCTCGTGACGACCGTGCCGCCATCGGCGAAGGTCAGCTCGTGGCGGCCGGAACCGAGTGCGCGAACCGAATCGAGCTTGCGGCCCCACTGGACGGTGCCGGCCGGGAGCGAGTCGAGCAGCAGTTGTCGCAGCTCGCCGCGCTGCACCTCGGGGCGTCCACCGGTGCCGTCGTCGGGTTCGTCGAGCAGAACGGTTCCGTTCGGGTCGAGGATCCGCATCGCCTGGCGGCCTTCCAGGACGAGGCCGCGGAATTCCTCCATCAGTCCGGCCGCCGCGAGGGCGAGTTGGCCGTTGTAGTCGTGGATGTCGAGCATGCCGCCCTGCGAGCGCGCCGTCGGGGCCGGTTCGGCCTCGTACACCGTGGCCGGGATGCCGTGGACGTGCAGGACGCGGGCCAGAGCGAGTCCGCCGAGTCCGGCGCCGATGATCGTTACTGGAGTCATGGTGACGAGGGTGCCGGGCAGGGGTTGCACCGCCCTTGCGCCCGGCTTGCGCCCCTCTTGTGATTGCGGCGAGGCGCCAGGCCTGCATGCCGCCGCCCACGGCGGAGTCGAGCAGTCGACGGAACCGGGCCGGTCGACCTGCCCTCTCGCCACGACCCGGCCACCCTGGCCGCACTCGTGCACACGATCTCCGACGGCATCGCCGTCCAGGCCGCGGCCGGGCGCAGCCGCGAGGAGCTTCGGCGGATCGGCGCCTCGGCGCTGCGCACCCTCATGGACGAAGACCCGTAGACCACGCCGTGCGAGCGCAAAAGCGCCGTGAACCCAGGCCGATCACCTGGGCCACAGCGCTTTTCGCGAGGGCTTACTTGACGCTGATCACCCGGTCGGAAGGTTCCTTGGCATACAGCGCCTCGATCTCGGCCTGGTACTTGGCCGCGATGGGGGCGCGTTTGAGCGACATCTTCGGAGTCAGTTCGTCGCCGCCGGGCTCCCAGACCGCGCCGAGGATGGTGAAGCGTTTGATCTGCTCCACGCGGGAGAGTTTGGCGTTGCCCGCCTGGACCGCGGCGAGTACCTCCTCCACGATCTGCGCGCGGGTGGCCAGGGTGGCGATGTCCTCGCCGGTGGCGTCGAGTTCCTTGGCGCGCAGCGCCGCGACGTCGGGGTCGAGCACGATCAGGGCGGCGATGTAGGGCTTGGCGTCACCGAGGGCGACGACTTGGCCGATCAGCGAGGAAGCCGCCTTCACCGAGTTCTCGATGTTGCTGGGGGCGATGTTCTTGCCCGCTTCGTTGATGATCAGTTCCTTCTTGCGGTCCACGATCCGCAGGTAGCCGTCGGCGTCGAGGGTGCCGATGTCACCGGTGTGCAGCCAGCCGTCGGAGTCGATGGCCTCGGCGGTCTTGTCGGGCATGTTGCGGTAGCCGCGGGTGACGATCGCGCCGCGGATCAGCACCTCGCCGTCGGCGTCCAGTCGCAGCTCGACCCCGTCGACCGGACGCCCGACCGAACCGGGCCGCGGCTTGTCCAGTTCGGTGTAGGTGCCCACGCCGGTGGTCTCCGACATGCCCCACACCTCGCTGACGGTGAAGCCGAGGCCGAGGAAGTATTCCAGGGTCTCCGGCGGGATGGGGGCGGCGCCGGAGGAGGCGACTTTCAGTTGATCCAGGCCCAAAGCGTGGCGCAACTTCGACAGCACCAGCGTCTCGGCGATCTTGTGCTGCGCGCCGAGCAGGGGGCCGCGGCCTTTGCCGGACAGATCGGCGCGCGCGGCGGCGATCCCGGTGCTGATGGCCCAGTTGGCCAGCGCCTTCTTCACCGGGCTCGGTTCTTCGGCGAGTTTGCCCTCGACACCGGCCTTGATCTTCTGCCACACGCGCGGGACGCCGAAGAAGATGGTCGGGCGCGCGTCGGGCAGGGCGGCGGCGACTTCGCGCGGGTCGGGGACGGTGGTGATCTGGATGCCGGTGAGCAGGTTGATCGCGTGCCCGGAGATACGGTCGGCGACGTGCGCGGCGGGCAGGTAGGACACCGCGCGGTCGTCCAGCCCGACCCGCAGCGGGCCGTTGACCAGGGCGATGATCTGGGCGAGCACGTTGCGGTGGGTGATCTCCACGCCCTTGGACGGCCCGGTGGTGCCGGAGGTGTAGATCAGGGTGGCCAGGTCGTCGGGGCCGACGGCCTGCCAGGCGGCGTCGAAATCGAAATCGGCGGCGGGCGCGGCCTCGACCTGTTCGACGGTGACGGTGCCCTCGGCGGGGCCGTCGACCAGGATGATGTGCTCGACCGGCACCCCGGCCGAGGTGATCCGGTCGAGGAAGACCTGCTCGGTGACGACGACTTTGTTGCCCGCGTTGGTGAACAGATGGGCGATCTGCTCGGGGGAGCTGGTGTTGTAGATGGAGAACGGGGTGGCGCCCAGGTGCAGGGCGGCGGTGTCGACGAGATTGAACTCGGGACGGTTGGTCAGCATGATGCCGACGGTGTCGCCGTGGCCGACGCCGAGCCCGGCCAGGCCCGCGGCGATCGAGCGCACCCGTTCGGCGTACTCGCGCCAGGTGTACTGCTGGGTGCCGCCCACCTTGCGCAAGGCGATCTGGTCGGGGCGCAGCCGCGCGGTCTCCTGGAATGCGGCGGGAACGGTGTACACCGTTTTGCCCGACTGATGCGCGTATCCGATTTCTGTTGTCGTCATATCCCTGTTCCCGATAGCGCTGGCGTGAACCGGGCGCGACCTGCGCCGACGCCCGATCCGGGACTCGCATCCCCTGACATGACGCGACGAGCGCGCTGTCAGTCTCTCACGAGCCGGCGCGCCACATGTGGCGCGGCTCACTCATGGTAGCCACATGTGGGAAGCCGGGTGGGGCAAACTTCAACAATCCTTCAGGCACCGATCAGATCCGGCGCGGGGCCGGGACGGGGACGGACGTTGTCACCGGGGGCGAGCCCGACCGCGTCCACCGCGTACGGCCGGCCCCCGTGATCTTCGTTGTGCTCGTCGGACGCCCACGGTGGGGAGTCGGTCGGGATCCAGTGCTTGCGCCGGGTGCGCTTGGCCTCGAGGTAGTCGCGGGCGCGTTCGCTCAGCGCCCGCGTGCGCAACGGCACGGGGGTGACCAGCAGACCTGCCTGCCGCAGGGCCTCGACCTTGGCGGGATTGTTGGTCAACAGCTGCACCGAACGCAGTCCGAGGCCGGCCAGCGCACGGGCGGTGGCCACGTAGGTGCGTCCGTCGGCGGGATAGCCGAGGGCTTCGTAGCTGGTGAAGGTGTCCGCGCCGGAGCGCTCGCTTTCCCGGTAGCCCAGCGCTTTGGCGATCAGGCCCGCGCCGCGGCCCTCCTGTTCCAGATAGACCAGCACCCCGGAACCGGCGGCCTGGATCAGATCCAGCGCCTTGTCCAGTTCCGGTCCGCAGTCGCAGTCCTGCGACCGCAGCGCCTCCCCGTACAGGCAGCGCGAGTGCACCCGCACCAGGCAGCCGTCGGCCACCGCACCGAACAGCAGCAGATGGCCCCGCTCGCCGTCGGCGTCCAACTCCGCTACCCGAACTCGCAGATCTTGCCCGTTGCGACGGAACCGATGCTCGGTGTCGGCAGGATCCACAACGTTGGTCAATGCTCCTCCGTAGCGAGTTTGTAGATTCGCTCGACCTCACTCACCAGTGGCATCGCCGCGGGGACATCCCCGATCGATTGCGTCGCCACCATCGCGGCGGTCGCCCAGACGTAGTCGGTGCGTTCGGCGGGGCGGCGCGTCGAAACGAGACGATATACCAGGGCGGCGGAGAAGGCAGCGTGAGCGCCCACCGAGTCCTGCAACGCCGTCGGGAACGGCTGGAATCTCGCGCTGACCTGGTCGGACCACACTTCGCACCGGAAATCCTGGATCGCGCACACCGCCCCCGCCCCCAGGGCGCGCAGCCGCGTCGCGGTCTGGTGCCCATCCGCGCCCTCGCCCGCCATCGCCAGCGCTCGCAGGTCGCTGTCGCCGCCGACGAGGTAGTCCACCGCCCCCAGATGCTGATACAGGTACTGCGGACGGTCCAGCCGCGGCGCGGGATGCAGCACCACCAGCGGTCGCCGCGGCAGCGCGCGCAACTGTCCCATGATCTGCTCGATGACGCCGGTGGGTTGCTCGAAGGTCAGCAGCACCGCATCCGAGGCCGCGATCGCCGCACGGATGGCCTCGCTGCGCAATTCCTGCGCGCTCAGCCGGATTCGCTCGTCCTTGCAGCCGATCGTGGCGGCCGCGCCGGTGCGGGCCACGATCACCGCGGTCACCGGCGTCGGGGCGTAGGGCACCACTTTGACCAGTTCGGTGTCGACGCGTTCGCTGCGCAGGTAGTCCAGGATGTGATCGCCCGCGTCGTCGTCGCCGACCGCCGAAATCAGCCGCGCCCGCAGCCCCAGCCTGGCCGCCGCGACGGCGCGGGTGAGGCCCTTGCCGCCGGGATGCTCCCGATAGCTGCCGCGCGCGGTGGCCCCGGAGCCGGGGATGCCGTCGACCACATACATGTGGTCGACGACCGCGTCTCCGATCACCGTGACCACACCGCGGTCGTCCACCGGAACCGGTTCCGCCGCAGCATGTTCGGAGGTGTTGCCGAAGTCGACGACATGCGCGCCGTCGAACACCGACGCCGTGGTCAGCTGCGCGGCCAGCTCGGTGAACGCCCGCCGCTCGGGAGCCCCGCGCAGCGAGCGCACCGTCAGCGCGCCGGGAACCGGTTGCGCGCCAAGGGCTTCGTGCAGCCGCGCCCACCGCTCGGCGAGGTATTCGCGCCGCTCACCCAGATCCTGGGCGTAGAGCCGAGCGGGATCCACTCCGGCGGGCGGGTTTTCGCGCAGCAGCCCCAACGAAAGTTCCGCGTCGACGACCAGCCGGTGGGTGGGCTCCAAGCGCAGCGCCAGATCGCGCACCAGCGGCAGCACCGCCTCCTCCTGGTCGATGCCCGCTCGCCGCGCGTACTGACGCACCGCCAGCAGATCCAACAGCGGCAGTACGTCGATTTCGGTGCTGCGCAAGCGATCCGGGCTCAGGCCGGAACGTTTGCACAAGCGGGTGAGGATATTGCGAACGGCAACCATTCCCGAATCCTGCGGGACCATGGCGATGCCACCCTCCTCTATCGGCGCGACACCGGTGGTCGTGCGCATGTTGGCCACGCGAATCGGGTTTAGCCAGCGGGCGAATTGTCAATTACCAAATTACAACGGCAATTGCGCGGGGGGAACGGCAAATGCCACACTGGATGTGGCGATCCCCATCGCACCACCAGGCACATCGGGAGGGCTGGTGATGAAAGTGATTCTGCAGATACGGCAGCCGCGACGGCGGCGGCGACACCGCCCCGCCGGATCCGACACCGACATGGTGCCCGAGCCGGTGAGGGACTGAACGAGCCGCCGAACACTTCCCGCGGCACCACACCGGCCGGCATCCGCCTCGCGGCGGCACACCGGTAGACCCACCACAGGCCGTAGCGGACCCGGCCTCTCGGCGCCCCGGCCGCTACCGACTCCGTCGCCCGGACCCCACAGCCGTGGCACCCACCACCGCGCCGATGCCCCGCACGCCGCGATCGGCGCGCGACGCCGACCGGCTCGCCCGAAGCCGCGGTCACCCCGGCCGTACACCAGCGAGCCGCCCCCTGGACCACCCGGCCCGGCAGCGGACGCCTCCGGCCCAGGGCACCCACCACGCCCGCCGCAGCGGCGGATCACCCACCATGCGGCGCGGCCACCGCGGCGCACCAGCGGATGCACGACAGGAGGCATTCGTGCTCATCGACCTCAGCACCCTGGAGCCGGCCTCACTCCACCCGTCGCACCGGAGACCGCGATGACCATCCACACCACCGAATGGACGATGACCAGTGACATAACCCCCGAATCGGCCTACCGCGACACCGACGCGACCGACAGCTGGCGGCTGAGCTGGCTACCGGACCGGCGGCTGACCCGCGGCCAGGCCATGGCCGGGATGTCCCTGGACGAACTGCTCAGCGACCCACACGCCGTGCACGACCGCGCGACCCAAGCCCGGGCCGAGGCCTACGCCGACGAACTGGGCATCTTGCGCGACCACGCGGTGATCCTGCTCGCCAAGCGCATGGCCGCCCGCCTCGAGCAGGAACTGCGGCCGAAAGGAGATCCGGCGCCGCCGGGGCACACTCCACGGCCCCGGCGCCCCCGCATCCCTGAACCGCCGTTCGTGCACGGCTGACCCGTCTGCTTCAGGCGTGCGCTTTGTGCTCGGCCCCGACGGCCTCACCGAGACTGCGGTAGCCCCCGGCGCGCAACCGCTGCGCCAACCCGCGATGGATTCTGCGCATCCAGAACGGGCCGCCGTAGATGAAACCGGTGTAGCCCTGCAACAGCGTCGCCCCCGCCAGGACACGTTCCCACGCCTGGTCGACGGTTTCGATGCCACCGACCGAGATCAGCACCAGCCGATCACCCACCCGCCGGTACAGCCGCCGCAACACCTCGAGCGAACGGTCGGCGACCGGCGGACCGGACAACCCACCCGCCCCCATGGCCTCCACCTGTGCGGCATCGGTGCGCAGACCGTCACGGCGGATGGTGGTGTTGGTGGCCACGATGCCGGCCAAGCCGAGCTCCACGGCCAGATCGGCGACCGCGTCGATGTCCTCGTCGGACAGATCCGGCGCGATCTTCACCAGCACCGGCACCCGCACACTGTCCAGCACCGCCCGCAGCAGCGGCCGCAGCGACTCCACCGCCTGCAGATCCCGCAGCCCCGGGGTGTTGGGGGAGCTGACGTTGACCACGACGAAATCGGCCAGCGGCCCCAGCAGCGCGGCGCTGGCGGCGTAGTCCGCCGCCGCGGCCTCGGGCGCCACGATCTTGGTCTTGCCGATGTTCGCCCCGATCGGCACCCCGCCGCGGCGCGCCCGCAGCCGTTCGGCGGCCGCGGCGGCGCCGTGGTTGTTGAAACCCATCCGGTTGATCAGAGCGCGGTCGGCGGGCAACCGGAACAGCCGCGGCGCGGGATTGCCCGGCTGCGGCTGCGCGGTCACGGTGCCGATCTCGGCGAAACCGAACCCCAGCGGCGCCCAGGCATCGACACCGTCGGCGTTCTTGTCGAAACCGGCGGCCAGCCCCAGCGGCGCGGTGAACTCGACCCCGAACGCCTCGGTGCGCAGGATCGGATCGCGGGTGACGAGGATCTTGCCCATCGCCCAGCGCAGCGGCGCGCACCAGGCCGCGAACCGCATCGCGGCGAAGACGAGGTGATGGATGCGTTCCGGCGCGACCAGGAACATCAGTCGGAGTAGCAGGGCGTACATCGGCTCACATTCCGGGTTCGGGCTGGGGTAGTAGTGCGGATTTTCGCCGCCGCAGCAGCACCCGCCTGCTGCCGTCGGTGTAGGCGCGCACCCGCGACAGCTCCCAGCCGCCGAACTCCGCCTGGATCGCCAGCCGCATGGACGCGGTCACCCGCGTCACATCCGGCGGCAGCCGCAACGGCACGTACTCGTAGTCGTCGCTGGTGGTCTCCCAGCCCGCGGGCAGCGCGCGCCCGCGCCCGCGATGTGCTGCCGGTTCGGTAGCTGCCGCGGAATCCTCGTCCGCGCGTGGTGTCCGAGCCATCAGTGCCCTCTCTTCCGATCGTCCGCACCGATCCGTTGCAGACCGTCGCCGGTCGCGGACCCCACGAACAGATCACCGGTGCGTTGCTCGACAGCCACCGAGTTCGGTTGCCGGACGGTGGCGTAGCGGCCCACTTCCTTCGGTATACCAGTCGACAGGTCGAATCCGACGACCTCGTTGCGCTGCGTGCACGTCACCCACACGGTGTCCGACCGCTGGTCGTAGGCAAGTGCGTAAGGCGAAGATCCTACCGGGAAACGCTGCCGCAGCACGAGCGGTCCCGCGGTGTAGACCAGCAGTTCACCGCCCGCGGTGTCGGTCACCACGAACCGGCCGCGGGTGTCACCGATCAGCTGCGTGGCCCCGTCCCCGGCGCGCAACGCCAATCCCGGCCGCTGCCTGCCCGCCTCCAGCTCGAAGATCGCCGTCTGCCGCCGGTCCAGGACGGTCAGCTTCCCGTCGGCTTCGGCCAGCACGTCGGCCGACACCAGGCCGGACACCGTGCGGGTCACCGCACCGTCGCCCGCCAGCTCCAGCACCCTGCCGTCGGCGGTACCGACCAGCAACCCGCCGTCGGAGCGTGCGCGCACCGCCCGCACGTCACCGTCCACGGCCACCACGGCCACCGCCCCGGAGGCGAGGTCCACCCGCAGCACCCGGCCCGGCGCGGCCGCCAGCATCTCACCCGGCCTGCCCGGCGCCAGACCGCCGGCACGCTGCGGCAACGTCACGGTGCGCACCACCGGCTCGGCGGCGTCCGGATCGAACACCGTCAGCACCGAACCGTCCAGACCGGCCAGCAACCTGCCGCCGGCATCGGCTTGCAGCTCCGCCAGCGGACCGGCCGCCAGCACCCGCCCCGCCGGCGGCACCGCAGGCGCGGGCGCGACCGCGGGGGTGGCAGGCTCCCTGGTGGGCAGCTCGGAACCGCCGGAGCCGGAGGAGCATCCGGCCAGCAGCACCAGCACCGCCACACCCGCGAACACCGAGACGAGCGAGCCGCGAGGGCGCATCCACCGAACTCCTTACTACCGACGAATCTTCCGCAACCTCACCATCTGACCATGATGCGACACCCGGCCGGCCGACCGGGGTGGCGGCTCGAGCAGAATGTCGGCGGCGGGCGCTACGGTGGAGACCACACAGTCCGATACAGGGAGATCCGGGTTGAAAGCCGACCATACGTCGGGATTCGTCATCGATGACCTCACCGTCGGCCCGTACGCGCACGGCTTCGGGACCACCGCCGACGGCCACCCCTTCGCGTTCCGCACCGTCCGCGCCACCCTGACACTCGAGATCTACCGCCGCGATCTCGGCGACGCCGTCCCCGGCCCGGAGGACGTGCTCGCCAGCGCCCAAGCCACGGTCACCGACATCGACCTCGACGACGAACGCAGTGTCGCCGCCTTCGTGCGGGATATGATCCCCGACACCGCGACGATCGAGGCCGCCGCGGAACGGGACGTCACGACCGTGCGTGCCCTGCTGGGACGGATCAGCTCCGTCATCGAAGGTATGTAGGAAGTGATGACCCACACACGATTCACCCGCGCCGCGCTCACCGCGGCCGGCCTGCTGCTGGCCGCGGCCGCCGCCGCGTGCGACACCGCGACCGACGAGGCCGCCGTCGACGCCGCCCGCTCCTCGGCGAATGCCTCGCTGTCGTCCTCGATCGCCGCGTCCTCCAGCGCCGCCCACCCGCCGCTGCCCACAGCCGCCGACCTCGACGCCCAGATCAAGCGGGCCCTCGACCCAGCGCTGCCCGACAGCGAACGCACCGCCCTCATCGAGGACGGAGACTCCTTCCGCCAGGCCATCCCCGACATGTACAAGGCGCTGCAGGACAACCCGCGCGCCGTCTACGGCGTCACCGACCCGGTGTTCGACAACCACGACGGCACCCTCACCGCCACCATGCGGCTGGACAAGGACGGCACCGGCGCCGCGGTCCGCACCACCGTCGTGCACTTCGTGCTCATCGACGGCAAGTGGAAGATCTCGCGCACCGACCTGTGCGGCATCCTGCGCTCGGCCGACTACCGCACCCCGGCCTGCGGCTGACCCGCGACGCGATGCGCAGTTGCGGATCACTGCGGTGGGGGCGGTGGGTGCACCGCAACCGCTACCTCGTCCTCGCCTTCTTCGTGCTGTTCGTGCTGCTGTCCGGCTGGTACGGCCGCGACCTGGCCGGGCGGCTGACCCAGGAAGGCTGGTTCGACGAGAGCAGCGAATCGGTCGCCGCCGCCGAACTGGCCGACCGCACCTTCGGCCGCGACACCGACAGCGATCTGATCCTGCTCTACACCGCACCCGAGGGCGCCACCGTCGACGACCCGGCCGTCCGCGGCCCGGTCACCCAGCAGCTGGCCGGACTGCTGGCCGCCTACCCCGACCGCATCCAGAAGATCGACAGCTACTGGGACAGCCCGTTCTCCGCCCAGGCCACCGACGCCACCCACACCCACGCCTTCGCCAGCGTCGGCCTGCGCGGTTCGGGCACCGCGACGGTCGAGAACTACGCCGCGATCAAAGACCATCTCGGCGCCGGACGCCCAGGCGGCGGCCCCGGCGGCACCACCGTGCAGCTGGCCGGGTTGCAGCCGATCGTCGAAGGCATCAACACCGGCATGCAACGCGACATCAGGCGCGCGGAGATGATCGCCCTGCCGCTGGTGGCGATCCTGCTGTATTTCGTGTTCGGCGGCGTGATCGGCGCGCTGCTGCCGGTGCTCATCGGCGGCATGACCATCCTCGGCACCCAGGGCGCGCTGCGGGCGCTGACCGACCACCTCGACGTCAACGTCTTCGCCAGCGCCGTGATGACCCTGGTCAGCCTCGGCTTGGCGATCGACTACGGCCTGTTCACCGTCACCCGCTTCCGCGAAGAACTCGCCGCGAGCCACACCGTCGAAGAAGCCACCGCCCGCACCGTCGCCACCGCCGGGCGCACCGTGCTGTTCTCCGCGGCGATCATCGCCCTCAGCCTCGGCGCACTGTTCATCTTCCCCAACGGGGTGCTGCGCTCGGTGCCGCTGGGCGGCATCAGCTCGGTGCTGCTGGCGGCGCTGCTGTCGGTGACCGCCCTGCCCGCGGCGTTGAGCATCGCCGGACGCCGCATCGACTTCCTGGGATGGAAACGCTTCTCCCGCAGCAAAACCGAAGCCCAGATCGACGCGGGTTTCTTTTCGCGGCTGGCGCTGTGGGCGATGCGCCGCCCCGTTGCGGTGGCCGTGCCGATCGTGCTGGCCCTGCTCGCGTTGAGCATCCCCATGCGCCATATCGAATTCGGCGGCCTGAGCGAACGCTATCTGTCCGACGACAACCCGGCCCGGGTCGCGCAGGAACGTTTCGACGCCCTGTTTCCCAGCTTCCGCACCGAACCGCTGAAACTGGTGGTGGTCGGCGCCGACCCGAGGCAACTGAGCGACATCCGCTACGCCGCGAATCAGATCCCCGGCCTCACCGGCCGCTTCGAACCCGCCGCACCCACCAAGGACGGCGTCAACGTGCTCGCGGCCGGGCTGACCGACAAACGCGACGCCGACGCGGTGATCGCCGCGCTGCGCGCCATCCCAGAACCACCCGGCGTTCGGGTGATGGTCGCCGGCGTGCCCGCCCTGGAGCGCGACAGCATCAACGGCCTGCTCGACGGCCTGCCGATGCTGCTGGCCATCCTGGTCGCCGCCGCGCTGGCGCTGATGTACGCGGCGTTCCGCTCGGTGGTGCTCGCGCTGAAAGCCGTGGTGATGAGCGCACTGAGCCTCGTATCCACCCTGGGCATGCTGACCTGGATGTTCGTCGAGGGGCACGGCGCGGGAGTCTTCCACTTCACACCGGGACCGCTGATGTTCGCGGTGCTGGCGCTGATCGTGACGGTGGTGTTCGGACTGTCCACCGACTACGAGGTGTTCCTGCTGTCGCGGGTCTCCGAAGCGCGCGCCGCGGGCGCGGACGCGCCCGAGGCCATCCGCTACGGCATCGCCCACACCGGCGGGGTGATCACCTCCGCCGCCGCGATCCTCATCGTGGTCACCGGCGCGTTCGGCTTCTCGGATCTGGTGCTGATGAAATACATCGCCTACGGCATGATCGCGGCCTTGATCCTGGACGCGACGGTCATCCGCATGCTGCTGACACCCGCGGTGCTCAAACTCATCTGGCGGTGAGCCGGTCTGGCGCGCCGCAACAACAACGGACGCCCCGACGCCTCGGTTGCGGCGGGGCCGGGGCACCGGGCCGCAGGCCACCACCTCGCCATGAGTGTTCCAGCAGGTACGGGCGGGACTCGCCCTGAAGCGTCCGCGGATGTGACACCGGATCCTCCACCGCCGGATAATGGGGTTTGCCGACCAGAACTGAACCGGTGAACGGGCCGACAGATTGTCAGTGCCTTACCACGACGAGCCAGTGTGCGGCGGCTCGACAGGTGCGGATATGAGCGACAGCTCCGACTTCGGGAACGGATTCCGGCGACCGACAGGAACCGCCCCCAACGCCGTGGCCGCTTTCGCCGCGGCGTGGGAAGCCGACGCTCAACCACCTGCCATTGCCGATTACCTGCCCGCCGCACAGCTGGGCGCGCTGCTGGAACTGATCCGGATCGATCTGCGGCACCGGTGGCTACGCCGACCGGCCGGTACCGGCGAACCCACCATCGCGCCCCGCCCCAAGCGACTGCGCGAATACTTCGTCGAGTTCCCCGAACTCACACCGGAGAAGATTCCCGCCGCTCTGGTGTACGAGGAGTTCCTGATCCGCCGCCACAGCGGCGAACCGGTCGATCCGCGCGCATGCCTGCGGGAATATCCCGAACAGGCGGCACAACTGCGCGTGCTGCTCGCCGCGGACGACAACGGTGACCACACCACAGGACCCGGTCCGGAACCTAAGGTCACGCCCTCCTCGATGACCTCCTCGTGGACTACGACCCGACCTGCCACCGGCCTGCTGACATCGCCGGGCACCCCCACCACGGGGGCCACCGGTCTGGACCGCATCGCGGTCGGCGATCGAATCGATGATTTCGACTTGCTCACCGAGCTGGGCAGCGGAGCGTTCGCGCGGGTGTTCCTGGCCCGGCAACGATCGCTGCAACGGCTGGTGGCGGTGAAGATCTCCGCCGACCGCGGCGACGAACCGCAGACACTGGCCCAGCTCGACCACGACTACATCGTGCGCATCTTCGATCAGTGCGTGCTGGACGGGCCGGGTCCCGGCAGCGAGCCGGGCGAACACCGGCTACGGCTGCTGTACATGCAGTTCCTGCCTGGCGGCACCCTGATGAACGTGTTGCGCTGGGTGCGGGCCACCCCACCGGGGCAGCGCGGCGGAGCTCTGCTGCTGGAGGCGGTCGACACCGCGATGGCGGATAAGGGTGAGATCCGGCCGACCGATTCCAGCGTGCGCGCGCAGATCGCGGCACTGTCGTGGCCGGAGACCGTCGCGTGGCTCGGGCGCAGGCTCGCCGAGGCGCTGGCCTACGCGGACGCGCACGGCGTGCTGCACCGCGACGTCAAACCGGCCAATGTGCTGCTCACCGCCGAGGCCGTGCCGAAGCTCGCCGATTTCAACATCAGTTTCAACCGTGATCTCGCCGACGCCGACCCGCTCGCCTATTTCGGCGGTTCGCTGTCGTACATGTCGCCCGAACAGCTCGAGGCCTGCCTGCCTCGCGGTGAGGGCCGCGCCGAGGAGCTCGACACCCGCGCAGACATCTATTCGCTCGGCGTTCTGCTGTGGGAGCTGCTCACCGGCGCCAAGCCCTTCGACGACACCGCCGCGGACGAATCTCTCGCTGGCACGCTCACGGCGATGGTGCGGCGCCGCCGCGCCGGGGTGGACCCGCGCGCGCTCGAGCGGATTCCCGCCGACTGCCCGGCCGCACTGCGCCGGGTCTTGCTGACCTGTCTGCGAGCAGAGCGCGAGCAGCGGTGGGCCGGTGGCGCGGAACTGGCCCAGCAGCTGGAGGTGTGCCTGGACGAGCGGGCCCGCGACCTGGTCGATCCGCCGCCGTCCAGTTGGCGGCTGCGGCTGCGGCCGTGGCTGGTGCCGCTGTTGGCCTTGGCCGTGGTCATCCCGAACGCGGTCGCATCGGCGTACAACATCCAGCACGGGCGAACCCTGATCATCGAACGTCTGAGCGTGTCCTCGCAGCACGTGTGGTGGATCGCCGTAACCGTGGTGAACGGAGTGTCCTTCCCGCTGGGGCTCGGATTGGTGTTGTATCTGTCGCGGTGTGTGCTCATCGTCTCGCGCGGCCTGCGCCGGGGCCGGATCTACGACCCACGGATGCTGGCGCTGGCTCGATCGGATGCTCTTCGGTTCGGTGAACGTACTGTGCTGGTGGCGTTTTCGCTCTGGAGCCTGGCGGCGATCACCTTTCCGATCGCGATCCACTTCACCACCGCGGAATTCACCGGGGAGTTGTTCCTGCATTTCCTGGGCGGAGTGCTGGTCTTCGGCGCGATGGCGGTGGCCTACCCGTTCTTCTTGGTGACGTTCTACCTGGTGCGCTGCATCTATCCGATGTTCCTGCGCCACGGCGACATCGGCTCGGACGAAGCGCTGCGCCTGCGCGGCCTGGCTCGCCGATGCACCGTGTACCTCACGGTGGCAGCGTCGGTACCCCTACTGGCGATCGTCGGGGTGACGTTGCTGCCGCCAGCCGACATTCCGTTGCTGCTCGCGGCCATGCGTGTGTTGTGCGTGGGCGCGATCATCGCCTTCATCGTCGTCTATGTGCTCTTCCGGGCGCTCGAGGCCGATCTACGGGCGCTGGAACGTGTGGTGGCCCCTGTGGGCAGACCGGGACAGCCGAATGCCGCCGGTCGGTCGGGGTGGCTCGGGCTCAGCGGCGCACCGGCAGGACCAGCTGGGCGCCGGTGACCGGGTGGTCGAGCACTTCGACCGGGTGCTGGTAGACACGCGTGAGCAGTTCGGTGGTGAGCACCTCGCGGGGTGGGCCGTCCGCGGCGATGCGACCGGCGTCCAGTACCGCGACGCGGTCGGCGTAGGCGGCCGCGACACCGAGGTCGTGCAGCACGACGACCACCGCCGCGCCGTCGGCGGCACGCTCGGCGGCCAGGCGCAGCACCGCCTCCTGGTGGCCGAGGTCCAAGGCGGCGGTCGGCTCGTCCAGCAGCAGGGTGGCGGTGTCCTGTGCCAGCACCCGCGCCAACGCGACGCGGGCGCGTTCACCGCCGGACAGGGTCGGGAACGAGCGGGTGGCCAGATGCGCGACGTCGGTGGCGGCCATCGCGGCGGCGATCTGTTCCTCGTCGTGTTCGCGGCGTTCGGTGCGCACCCACGGCGCGCGGCCCATCGCCACCACCTCCCGCGCGGTGAACGGGAAGCCGACGGTGTGGGTCTGCGGCAGCACGGCCCGCCGCCGGGCCATGTCCAACGTCGTCCACTGCGCCAACGGTCGCCCGTCCAGTTCCACCGTCCCCGCGCTCGGCGCCAACTCCCCGGCCAGTGCCGCCAGCAGCGTCGACTTACCGGCCCCGTTGGGCCCGACCAGAGCGACGACCTGCCCGGCCACCGCCTGGAAATCCACCTCGTCGAGCACAAGCCGCGCCTGCCCACCCCCGCGCCGCGCCACACTCAACCCCGACGCGCGCACCGTCACATCCCCCTGCCGCGGCCACCCCGGCACCTCGTGCGCCATCCGCACCTTCACCTCACACCTCGCGTCGAGTGGCACACCATCGAGAACTGTTCTCGGCGTTTCCCGCAGCCATGCACCACTGGTGCACACCCGCTCATGCCCAGCCTCCGGCGCGGGCGCGGGTGCGGCGCAGCAGGTAGAAGAAGACGGGCCCGCCGAGCAAAGAGGTGAGCATGCCGAGGGGCAGGTCGGCGTTGTCGACCAGGGAGCGGGCGGTGACGTCGGCGGCCAGCAGCACCACCGCACCGACGACGGCGCTGAGCGGGATCAGGATCCGGTGGGCGGGGCCGACCAGCATCCGCACCAGATGCGGGACGATCAGCCCGACGAACAGGATGATGCCGGTGAAAGCGACACCGGCGGTGGCCAGGATCGCCACCACGACGATCACGTTGCGCCGCAGCCGCTCCACGTCGACGCCCAGATGACGGGCCGCCGACTCCCCGAGCGCCAGCAGATCCAGCCGCGGCGCCAGCAGCACCGCCGCCGCGACACCCACCGCGGTCAGCGGCGCCACCACCCCCACCGACTCCCAGGTGGCGCCGTTGAGCGACCCCAACTGCCAGAACACGATCTGATCCCGCGCCGCGGGGGAGGCCACGAACAGCAGCAGCGCGATCAACCCGCCCGCGAACGCGTTGATCGCGACACCGGTCAGCACCAGCGTGACGACCTCCGTGCGGCCACCCGAGCGCGCCAGCAGATACACCAGCAACGTCGTCGCCAATCCCGCCACGAACGCCGCCGCGGCCACCGACCACGCCGCCACGAACGCCCCACCCACCACGATCACCGTGCCCGCACCGACCGCCGCGCCCGCCGACACCCCGATCACGCCGGGCTCGGCCAGCGGGTTGGCGAACACACCCTGCAACAACGCACCCGCTGTCGCCAGCGCCGCACCGACCAGCATCGCCAGCACCACCCGAGGGAACCGCACCTGCCACAGCGTCACCTCACCGGAGGGATGCGCCGGCATCGGCCCGACCGTCAGCCCGATGCGGTGCAGCACACTGCCGGCGACCTCGGCGGCCGTCGTGGGCACCTGACCGATCGCCGCCGACGCCACCGCCAGCGCCACCAGCCCCGCCACCGCGACCACGAACACCACCAGCACCCGCGACCGTGCGCGCGACTTCGGCAACGGCGGCACCGCCGTTTCCGTCTCCGAAACGCTCATGCGTGCCCGGCGCCGTACACCGCCGCGCTCAACGCCGCGATCACCCGCCCGGTGTTGGGCCCGAAACTCAACAGCACCGCATCCGACATGTCCACCACCCGCCGGTCACGCCCCGCGGGGGTCTGCGCGATCCCCGGCACCTTCTGCAGCCCCTCCACACCGCCGACGGACTTCAACCCGTCCGACATCACCAGCAGCACATCCGGCGCCGCACCGATCATGGCCTCACTGGTGATCGCGGTGAACGGCTCCTTCACCCCGGCCACCGCGCCCGCGTCGCGCGCGTGCAGCGCCGCGATCAACGCGTCCGCACCCGACCCGGGCCCGGCGAGCATCGTGATCGCGGTGGAACGCAGATACAGGAACGCGATGGTCAGCGGCGGATCGGCGGCGGGCACCGCGGCGCTCGCGGCGGCGATCTCGTCGCGGGTGCGCTGCGCCAGCGCCTGCCCCTGCTGCGGCACACCCAGCGCGGCCGCGACCGCCTCGATCTGCGGCACCACCCCGTCCATCGTGCGTTCCGGATCGAAGTAGACGACCGTGACCCCGCCCGCGCGCAACTGCTCACGCACCGCGGGCGCGGCGCTGGTGGTGTCGGTCAGGAACACCGACGGCCGCATCGCCAGCACCGACTCCACGTTCAGCGACCCGTTGCCTCCCGCCACGTTCGGCACGTCCCGCACCGCCGGAAACGACGCCGAGGTGCTGCGGCCCACCAGCTTGGGCCCCAGCCCCAGCGCGTACACGATCTGGGCGAGGGTCCCGTAGCGGTCGACGGCGATGATGCGGGAAGCGTCGGTGACGGTGACCTGCGCGCCGTCGAACGACCGCACCGTCACCGGCAGCGCGGGCGCCGGCTCCGGCCCGATGGGCACCGGATCCAGATCGCTCAGCGTCGCCGTCGCGGGCCCGTGCCCGCCGTGTGAGGACCCGGCATCGCCACCACATCCGGCGACCCCCGCCAGCAAGCTCACCGCGAACAACACCGGCAGGACACGCCGCCATCGGGCTCGGACTCGGTTCCCACGCCCACCCCCGGTCGCTGCAGTGCTCATGCGGGCAAGGCTAATCTGTGTCACTCCGCGCGTGCACTGACGTCGTCCAGGGCCGCGGCGATCGCCCGCGGCAACTCCAGGGTCTCGGCGGCCAGCACGCCGGTGAGCTGCCCGATGTCGCGGGCGCCGACGATCATGCTCGCCACGCCGGGCCGGTCCCGGATCCAGGCCAGCGCCACCGCCAGCGGCGAGGTGCCCAGCCCGTCCGCCGCGGTCACCAGCGCATCCACCACCCGCGTCGCGCGGTCGTCGAGACCATTGCGGATCTCCGCCGCGGTCGCCTCGTCGGCGCCGCGCGAATCGGCCGGAACGCCGTCGCGATACTTGCCGGTCAGGATGCCGCCGGCCAACGGCGCCGAGGCGATCACCCCGACCCCGTGGAACCGCGCCGCGGGCACGACATCGCTCTCCGCACCCCGCGCCAGCAGCGAATACGGTGTCTGCGCCGCGGTCACCGGTGCCACCGCGGCCAAGCTGGCCAGCTGCCAGGCCCCGAACCCGCGCACCCCCGCGTACCGGACCCGCCCCGACCGCACCACCTGCTCCACCGTCGAGGCCACCTCCTCCAGCGGCGTCCGCGGATCCCACACCGCGACATTCCAGATGTCGAGATGATCGGTGCCCAACTCCAGCAGCGTGCGATCCAGCTGCCGCAGCAGCGCCCGCCGCGAGGTGTCCACCGTGACCTGCGCCGCCTCCGGCACACCCGCCGCGGCGAACCCCCACGGCGCGACCCCCGCGCACCCACTGAGCACCAGTTCGTCCCGGGAGACCAGATCACCGAGCAACTCGGCCAGGATCCGCTGCGCCGCCCCGCCCGCGTAGGCGGGGGAGGTGTCCACCAGCGTGCCGCCCGCCTCGACGAACGCCACCAGCTGCCCCGCCGCGTCCTCGGCGTCGGTGTGCGCACCCCAGGTATGGGTCGCCAGGCCCATCCGCGACACCCGCAGGCCGCTGCGGCCCACCGTCCGCTGTTCCATCACCGTGTCCGCGCATTCGTCACGGCGCCAAGCCTAGAGTGTGGATACGCGACTGGGCGGCCACCAGCGCAGTGGGTCGCGCTCGGGTGCGCGGGCAGACCCGCGACCCGCGCGGCGGCAGCGGCCCGGCAGCCGGGCACGCCGCCGCGGCCTCGACACTGTACTGTCGCTGCGTAATTGGGGCCGGTTTCGGGCCGGATGCCACCGGCCACCGCGCCAATGCCCAGGTGAGGACGCGTATTTCACGCGGAAGTGGAGGATGGTTCGTGGTAGGCGAGTCGATGACCTGGGTGCAGGCCTTGGTGCTGGGACTGGTGCAGGGATTGACGGAATTCCTGCCGATCTCCTCCTCGGCGCACCTGCGCATCGTGTCGTCGGTCTTCTTCGGCGACGACGCGGGCGCCTCGTTCACCGCCGTCACCCAGCTGGGCACCGAGGCCGCGGTACTGGTGTACTTCGCCAAGGACATCTGGCGCATCGTGCTGGCCTGGTTCGCCGGGCTGCGCGAGCAGATCGGCGCGCGCGGTCGCCAGCAGCTGCCGCTGCACGATCAGCCCACCACCAGACTCCCGGTCCTCACCGCCGACCACACCCGCGTTTTCGACCAGCAGGCCCAGCGCGAACTCGACTACCGGATCGGCTGGTATGTGATCATCGCCACCATCCCGATCGGCGTGCTGGGGTTCGTGTTCAAAGACGAGATCCGCACCGGCGCGCGCAACCTGTGGCTGGTGTCGTTCATGCTGATCTTCTTCGCCCTGGTCATCGCCGCCGGTGAGCACTTCGGCCGCAAGGAACGCCCGATCGAGCAACTGACCACCCGCGACGGTCTGGCGATGGGTTTCGCACAGTGCCTGGCGCTGATCCCCGGCGTCTCCCGCTCCGGAGCCACCTCCACCGCGGGCCTGTTCCTGGGCTTGGAGCGCGAAGCGGCCGTGCGGTTTTCGTTCCTGCTGGCCATCCCCGCCGTGACCGCATCGGGCCTGTTCAGCCTGCCGGACGCGTTCGAACCCGCCGGTGAGGGCCTCAACGCCAGTGGGCCGCAACTGCTGGTTGCCACCGTGCTGGCGTTCGCGGTCGGCTACGCGTCGGTGGCGTGGCTGCTGCGTTTCGTGGCACGGCATTCGCTGTACTGGTTCGTCGGCTACCGCATCGCGCTCGGGGTGATCCTGCTGGGTCTGCTGGCGGGCGGGGTGATCTCGGCGACATGATCGCTAGGCTGACCGCATGACGGTGATCCTGTTGCGGCACGGTGTGTCGACGTCGAACACCGCCCGCACTCTGGCCGGTCGCAGCACCGGCGTCGAGCTCACCGAGCGCGGCGAGGAGCAGGCGAGGGCCGTGGCCGAACGACTGGCCGGGCTGCCGATCGAACGCATCGTGCACTCCCCGCTGCTGCGCTGTCAGCGCACGGTCGCGCCGCTGGCGGAAAAGTTCGGGCTGGAACCGGTATTCGACGACCGGCTGCTCGAGGTCGACTACGGCGAGTGGACCGGCCGCCCCATCGCCGAACTGCTGGAGGAACCGCTGTGGAAGGTCGTGCAGCGGCACGCCTCCGGCGCGGTGTTCCCCGGCGGGGAAGGGCTGGCGCAGGTGCAGGCGCGCGCGGTCGCCGCCATCCGCGAACACGACCGCGCCCTGGCCGAGCACCACGGCCGCGACGCGCTGTGGGTGGCGTGCACCCACGGTGACGTGATCAAGTCCGTGCTCGCCGACGCCCTCGGTATCCACCTCGACGGCTTCCAGCGCATCGTCGTCGAACCGGCCTCGCTCAGCGTCGTGCGCTACACCGCGACCGCCCCCTACGTGTGGCGGCTCAACGACACCGGCGCCGACCTGTCGGCCCTCGCGGGCGCCGGCGGGCAACGGCAGGCAGCGGCCGGGCCCACGCCGGGAGGCGAGGTCTCCGGACCAGTCCCCGGTGGCGAACTCGGCAACAACGCGAGTGCGGATAATGGGAATGCGGAGCGTCGAGATTCCTTGTAGACAACCCAGCGGTCGTCGTATGGATCCCCGCGCCGCGGGTAGTCGATCAGGGTCATATCAGGAGGTGCATGTGTCACGCGCAATCCATGTATTCCGCACCCCCGATCGTTTCGTCGCCGGGACCGTCGGTGAGCCGGGCGATCGCGCGTTCTACCTGCAGGCCGTGCAGGAACCCCGCGTGGTCAGCGTGCTGCTGGAAAAGCAGCAGGTCAAAGTACTCGCCGACCGGATGGGTCTGCTGCTGGACGAGGTCGCGCGCCGCTTCGGCGCCGAAGTGCCCCCGCAGGCCGAGGACGTCAGCGACAACGCGCCGCTGGTCACCCCGATCGACGCCGAATTCCGGGTCGGCACCATGGGCCTGGGCTGGGACGCCGACGCGGGCGCGGTTGTGGTCGAGCTGCTGGCGATCACCGAGACCGAGGTCGACGAATCGGTGGTGCTCGACGACACCGAGGAGGGCCCCGACGCGGTGCGGGTGTTCCTCACCCCCATCCAGGCCCGCGAATTCGCGCTGCGCTCCACCCGGGTGATCGCCGCGGGCCGCCCGCCGTGCCCGCTGTGCGGTGAGCCGCTGTCGGCGCGCGGGCACATGTGCGTGCGCACCAACGGCTACAAACGCGGTGACATCTTCGGCGCGGCCGAACTAGAGGAGTGATTCGGTGGCCGAGGCCGGGGACGGATTCCACAGCGGCGAACTGACCGTGATCGGGCGGGTGAACACCGCCAGCAACGTCACCCTGGTCTGCGAGGTGAACGACACCGCCACCGGCGCCACACCGTTGCGGGTGGTCTACAAACCCATCCGCGGCGAACGACCGCTGTGGGACTTCCCCGACGGCACCCTCGCCGGACGCGAGGTGGCCTCCTACCTGATCTCCGAGGCGATCGGCTGGGGCGTGATCCCCGAAACCATTCTGCGCGACGGCCCTTTCGGCCCCGGCATGGTGCAGCGCTGGGTGGAAGGCGCCGACAACCACACCGACCGCGGCGACCGCCTCGACCTGATCGATCTGTGCCCGGCCGGCGCGGTGCCCGACGGCTTCCGCGAGGTGCTGCGCGCGCAGGACGACCTGGGCAACGAAGTGTCGCTGATCCACGCCGACGACCCACGGCTGCACCGGGTGGCGGTGCTGGACGTCCTGCTCAACAACGCCGACCGCAAAGGCGGGCACGCGCTGGAAGGGGTGGACGGGCAGGTCTACGGCGTCGATCACGGCATCTGCCTGCACACCGACCACAAACTGCGCACCGTGCTGTGGGGCTGGGCCGGGCAGCCCATCGACGACGGGTTGGTCGCCGACATCACCGCGTTCGCCAAGCAACTGCCGGGCGCGTTCGCCGACACCATCGGCGAGCACATCACCGACGCCGAGATCGACGCGTTGATCGAACGCACCCACCGGCTGCTCGACGACCCGGTGATGCCGCTGCCGCGCACCTCCCGCCCCATTCCGTGGCCCGCCTTCTGACCGTGCGCGACACCGTCCCGGCCCCGCCCGCGGCTGATTCAGCGAAACCGAAATTATTGACATCCGACGATTCGCTGAAAGACGCAGGTCGCGGCGGGCGAGCGCGGCGGGCGGGCGGCATGGGCCACCGGCCCGGGGAACGATGAGCTCCACCACACCTTTACCCTCGTAAGCATGCAGTCCTGGTCCGATACCGCCCTCCCCACCGTCCCCGGAGCAGGACCGCCGTTGCGGTTGTACGACACCGCCGACCGTCTGGTGCGCCCGGTCGCGGCCGGCCCCACCGCCACCATGTACGTCTGCGGCATCACCCCCTACGACGCCACCCACCTCGGGCACGCCGCGACCTACCTGACCTTCGACCTGGTCAACCGGCTGTGGCGCGACGCAGGCCACGACGTGCACTACGTGCAGAACGTCACCGACGTCGACGACCCGCTGTTCGAACGCGCCGCCCGCGACGGCGTGGACTGGCGCGAGCTCGGCGCCGCGGAGACCGACCTGTTCCGCGAGGACATGGCCGCGCTGCGGATCGTGCCGCCCCGCGACTACATCGGCGCCGTCGAATCCGTCGACGAGGTCGTCGAATTCGTGCAGAAACTGCTGGCCTCCGGCGCCGCCTACATCGTCGACGACGCCGAATTTCCCGACATCTACTTCCGCGCCGACGCCACCGAGCAGTTCGGCTACGAATCCGGCTACGACCGCGCCACCATGGAGCGGCTGTTCGCCGAACGCGGCGGCGACCCCGGCCGTCCCGGCAAACGCGACACCATCGACGCTCTGCTGTGGCGCTCGGCGCGTCCGGGCGAGCCGTCCTGGCCCGCCCCGTTCGGCCCTGGACGGCCCGGCTGGCACATCGAGTGTTCGGCGATCGCGTTGAACCGCATCGGCCCGGAATTCGACATCCAGGGCGGCGGCAGTGACCTGATCTACCCCCATCACGAGTACTCCGCCGCGCACGCCGAGTCGCTCATCGCCGGGCGCCGCTTCGCCCGCCACTACGTGCACGCCGGCCTGATCGGGCTGGACGGGGAGAAGATGTCGAAGTCGCGCGGCAACCTCGTGCTGGTGTCCACGCTGCGCCGCGGCGGCGTCGATCCGGCCGCCATCCGTCTCGGCCTGCTGGCCGGCCACTACCGCCAGGACCGGATGTGGACCGACGCGCTGCTCGAGCAGGCGCAGCGGCGCCTGCGACTGTGGCGCGAGGCCGCGGCGTTGCCCGCGGGCCCCGCGGCCACCGATACCGTCGCCCGGCTGCGCCAGCATCTGGCCGACGACCTGGACACCCCCAAGGCACTCGACGCGATCGACAACTGGGCACGTCAGGCGTTGGACTACGGCGGCAAGGACGCCGAAGCGCCCGCGCTGATCGCCACCGCCGTCGACGCACTGCTCGGCATCCGCCTCTAGCCGATCCCTTGCCCGCATTCCCCGCCCGTGATGGGGTAGGGGGGTGTGCAACCTTCCCGGCCTCGGCCTGCTGACCTCCCTGCGCGCCGGCCGGTTGCGGCCGGCGACCGGACCCGCCGATCCGCGGACGATCGCCGCGCGCGCCCGCTTCTTCGGCGCCGACACCGTCGACCCGCGCACGGGCGCCTTGCGCACGGACCGGGTGGTGCTGTCCTGGGTCGGCTGCAGCACCTACGCCCTGGCCATGGGCGGTTCGGTGTTGCTGCTCGACGCGTGGGTGCCGCGGCTGACCAGCACCGGCTACGTTCCGGCCACTCCGCAGGATCTGGTGGACCTGGCCCCGGCGGCGATCTTCATCGGCCACGGTCACTTCGACCACGCCGCCGACGCGGGCCGCATCGCCCGAGCCGGCGGCGCGGTCGTGCACGGCACCGCCGAGCACTGCGCGACCGTCGCCGCACAAGTCGGCGACCCGGCATTTCCCACCGCCACGCACGGTGACGCGGACACCGCGATCGGCACCCGCGAGGACTGCACCGTGGGCACGGTGCAGGTGAGCGTGGTGCGCCACCTGCACTCCGCACGCACCCCGCCCGACCCCGTCGAGGGATCACCCCGATTCTTTCCCCGCCCCGAACCGGGCATCGTGCTCAGCCACCCGCCGACACCCCGCGGCCTGCTGGACGGCCTGCCGCGGCTGCGCGACCCCGAAGGCGGGGTGCTGCTGTACCAGTTCCGGGTGCCCGGCTTCTCCCTGGTGTGGCACGACTCGTCCGGACCGCTCACCGAACGCGCCCCGCAGGTGTTCGACACCCTCGCCGCGCTACCGGCCACCGATGTGCAGATCGGCGCGGTGCAGGGCTACAACCAGATCAGCAACGGCCTGCGCGATCCGCGCACCTACATCCAGGCTCTGCGCCCCGGGCTGTTCGTGCCGAGCCATCACGACAACTGGCTGCCCGGCCTCACCGCCAGCGCGGCGACCTACGACGCACCGCTGCGCGCGGAACTCGAACGCATCCCCGCGCCACGGCGACCGCAACTGCGTGTCATGCACGACCCGGCCGACTACGTGCACCCGCAGCGGCTCACCTTCCGGTTGTGAGACAGCGTCTGTCGGGCGCTGGGTTCGTGCACGCTCGCGGCGCAGCACGTGATCTACTCGGCCGCGAGCGGATCATCGTCCGCCAGTGCCCCGGAAGCCCGGCAGCGCGGTGAACAGCTCGACAGCAACCCGCACGATTGCCGGCTACCCGTCCGGGCCGAGCCTCCGCGTCCGCGTCGGGGTCGGGGTCGATACTTCCGCGCTCACCCTGCCTCGTCTCGCCGGTCGACCGTATCGTGCAGTCGCGACGAGGTCCGCCACCGCAAGCCTCCCCGGATTCCGTCACGACCGGTCGCGGAAACCCTTGCGATACCGCAATTTCCGAGCATCCACCGGACGTGACGATGCCGATCACCCGGCGGTCAGTGCCGCGACGGCGGTGGCGTACATCGTGTTCTTGATGGCGCCGAGGGTGGCGGGGTCCTTGCCGGCGAGCGGGGTCAGCAGCGCCACGGCGGAGTCGGTGACGGCGCCTTCGGCGGCGGTGGCGTCGACGATGTCGTAGGCCTCGGCGTCCGGACCGCCGAAGCGGCGGCCGGTGGTCATCGAGGCGACGGCGCTTTTCGGCGTGAGCTTGGCCTGGATCAACGCGGCCATGCCGGGGGTGAAGGGGATGCGGATGTCGACTTCGGGGAAGCAGAAGTAGCCGCGGTCGGCGCGCATCACCCGGTAGTCGTGCGCGATGGCCAGCATCGCGCCCGCGCCGAAGGCGTGGCCGGGCAGCGCGGCGGCGGTGGGCACGGGAAAGGTGAGCATCCGCGCCAGCAGCGCCTGCACCCGCGCGACATACCACTCGGCGCGATCGGCGTTGGCGGCCAGCCAGTCCAGGTCGAGTCCGTTGGAGTAGAACTTGCCGCCGGCGATGGTGACCAGGCCCTGGGCGCCGTCGGCGAGAGCGGTGTCGAGGTGGGCGCCGATCCGGTCGAGAAAGTCGGGGGAGAAACGATTCTCACCGTCACCGAGATCCAGGACGGCGATCTTGTCGTGGTAGTCGAGGGTGGGCATGGCGGGTCCTTCCGGTAGGGGAGCAGTGCACGGATCAGCGCGGTGGCGGGCCGACGGCCAGCACGGCGCGCACGGCGCTGCGCAGGTAGTCGCGCGCACGGGGGTCGGCCAGCCGGTCGCGGCGCAGCAGCACGGCGGTGGGCAGATCGACCAGGCACAGCGTCATGACGTCGACGGCGTGGCGGTCGCCGCGTCGCCACAGCTGCCGCGACAGCCGCACCAGCAACTCGACCAGCACCGCGTCGGTGGCCGCCAGTTCGGCGGCGAGGGCTTCGGGCATCTCGCCCAGCAGTTCCTCGCGCCGCACGGCCAGCAGCAGCCGTGAGGAGTCGGGATGGCGCTCGGCGAAGATCGCGGGCGCCTCCGCGGCCGCGACCACCGCCTCGACCGCGCTGCGGCCGTCGAGCGCCGTCTCGACCAGCGCGGTCTGCAGGTCCAGGAACCGGCGCGCGGCGCGCAACCAGGTGCGGCCCAGCAGCTCCGCGCGCGATCCGAAGGTGTGGTAGATCGCGCCGTTGGACACGCCGGTGGCGGCGGCGACCGCGCGCGTCGTGACCGCGGCGGGGCCGTGGCGAACGGCCAGCGATTCCGCGGCGTCGAGCACGGTGCCGGGGTCGTGCGTGCGGGGGCGTGGCATGCCGCCACTATAACAGAGCAGTTGCTCTGTTACGTCGCCCCGGCCGGGGCTAGGTATTTCCGCAGGTAACAGGTACCGGAGCGTCTTCTCGGCGTACGCAGCGGTACTTCCCGTGCTCCCTCCAGGCGACCCTACGATGGGGTACTGTTCGGTCCCTCCCCCTGACCGAACGAACAGAACGGCGCCCGCATGTCACGAGTGGTCACCAAGGAGCAGTACTTCGACACCGGCCTGGAAGTGCTCGCCGAACTCGGCTTCAAAGGCCTCAACATCGGCGTCCTGTGCCGCCGCCTCGGCGTCACCAGCGGCTCGTTCTACCACCACTTCGGCAGCTGGCAAGGATTCGTCGACGCCCTGCTCGAGCACTGGGAGAACCGCCAGGTGCGCATCCTGGGCACCATGCCGTTCAACCAGGGCAACCCCGACGACGACATCCGCGCGATGTCCGACCTCGCCGCCGGACTGCACCACGCCGCCGAAGCCGCCATCCGCGCCTGGGCGGCCAACGACGAATCGGTCAACCTCGCACTCAAGCGCGTCGACGAATCCCGCAGGCGCACCGTGCACAAAGCGGTCAAAGGAGTCGTCGGCGACGACGCCACCGCCGCCGTGGTCACCTCACTGGGCATGGCGATGCTCGTCGGCTACCAGCAGATCGCCGCGGGCGGGGAAAACCTCTCCCTGGACCAGCTGCTGGCCGAATACGCGCGCCTGATCTACTCCCACGCCCAACGCTGAGCTACCCCAGCAGCTCGTCCACATAGCACCAGCGCCACGCCTCACCCGGCTCCACACTGCGCATCACCGGATGCCCGCTGCCGGCGTAGTGCTTGCTCGCGTGATTGCCCGGAGAAGAATCGCAGCAGGCCACGTGCCCACAGGCCAGACACATCCGCAGATGCACCCACGCCAGCCCCTCGGCGAGGCATTCGGCGCATTCGTCCGGCCCGCCGTGCGCGCGCACCAGCGGCGCGTCGCGCAGATGCGCGCACGCGTCGTCGGTCCCCGCCGCGGCCAGCGGCTCGACCCGCTCCTCCTCGGTCTCGTCGAAGCGATCGATGATCGACTCCTCCAGATCCAACTGCGCCAGCACATGCTGCAGGATCTCGTAGTCGACCGTGCCGGAATCCCGCACCTCCAACACGGTCGCGCGTTCGGCCTGCAGCATCGCCAACCGCAGCCGCCGGTACTCCGCGGTGGGAGTCACCAACTCCGACTCCGCCCGCCCCAACCGCTCCCAAGCGGCGTTGCTCTTCCACAGCACCCGATCACGCAACGTCTGCACCACTCCCTGCGGCGTGTCCGGCGTGACCTCCCGATCCAGCGCGGCCAGACCGGCCGCGGTGGCCTGCTGCAACACATTGGCCTTCTGCAACGCGTCCTCCGCGCGGCTGGGCGCACGCAACCGCAGCCACCGCACCAGCCACGGTAACGACGTGCCCTGCACCAGCAACGTCCCCGCCACCACCACCAGCGCCAGCAGGCGCAGCACCGCGAGCAACGGCGTGTCCTGCGGCAGCAGCAACACCGCCGCCAACGTCACCACCCCGCGCATCCCCGCCCACGACACCACCACCAGATGACGCACCGGCACCGCCTCGCCGCCACCGAGACTGCGCGACAGCAACGCCGACCCGAACACCCACACCGGACGCGCCAGCATCGTCGCCGCCAGTACCGCCACCGCCGACCACAGCAGCGTCGCGTGGTCGAGCTCGCTGTGCCAGGCGCCTTCCACGATGCCGCGCACCTGCAGCCCGATCAGCACGAACACCGCGCTCTCCAGAATGAACTGGATCGTGCGCCAATTGATGCGCTCGGCGATCCGCGACGCGGCGCTCTGCCACACCGGCGCGTTGTGCCCGAGGATCATCCCGCACACGACCACCGCGATCACCCCCGAGGCGTGAATGCTCTCGGCGGGAAGATACGCCGCGAACGGCGCCAGGAACGACAACGTCGTGTCCATCACCGGATCGGTGATCCGCCGCCGCAGCATCGCCAGCAGATAGGCCACCACCACCCCCACCGCGGCGCCGCCACCGGCCGCCAGCGCGAAATCGGCCCCGGCCGCCCACACCGACACCGTGCCCGCCATCGCCGCCAGCGCCGTCCGCAACGCCACCAGCGCGGTCGCGTCGTTGAACAGCGACTCGTCCTCCAGGATCGTCACGATCCGCCGCGGCATCCCGATCCGCCGCGCCACCGCCGTCGCGGCCACCGCGTCCGGCGGAGCCACCACCGCACCCAACGCCACCGCGACCGCGAACGGCACCGGCAGCAGCCACCACACCACCACCGCCACCGCGAACGTCGTGAACAACACCAAACCGACCGACAACAACCCGATCGTGCGCACATTCGCCCGGAAATCCACCAACGACGTGCGGATCGCGGCGGTATACAGCAAAGGAGGCAGAAAACCGAGCAGAATGATCTCCGGCTCCAAATGGATCTCCGGCAGGAACGGCAGATACGACGCCGCCACCCCGCCCACCGTCAACACCAGCGGTTCGGAGATCCCGAACCGACGCGCCAGCGCCGCCAACGCGGCCGCCGACGCGACGAGAACAACCAGGCCGATCGCGACATGCACGGTGGAATTCTTCCAGAGCGCACGATCGGCTAACGGCCCGCACAGTAGATGACACGTGCACGGCCGACCGAACTACTGTGCCCGGCGCGCACACGCGCCATGCTTGTCGACGACAAGGAGGTAGACATGGAGGAGTTCGCGTCCTGGCGGGCGAACGGACGACGCCACACACATCGCGGCCACCAGATCTTCTGGCGCGACGCAGGCGCAGGCCCCGACGGGACGCTGGTGTGCATCCACGGATTCCCCACCGCGTCCTGGGACTGGCACCGCATCTGGCCCGGCCTGTGCGAACGCTTCGCCCGCGTCATCGCTCCCGACATGATCGGCTTCGGCTGGTCGGCCAAACCCCGCCACTACGACTACCGCATCACCGACCAAGCCGACATCCACGAAAACCTGCTGCGCGAACAAGGCATCAGCCGATTCCACATCCTCGCCCACGACTACGGCGACAGCGTCGCCCAAGAACTGCTGGCCCGTGACGTCGAACGCCGCGCCGCCGGCGACGAATCCCTCACGATCGAATCGGTGTTCCTGCTCAACGGCGGCCTGTTCCCCGAAGCCCACCGCCCCCGCCCGGTGCAGCGGCTGCTGGCCGGTCCGCTGGGCCCGCTCGTGGGCGTGCTCGGCAGCGAACGCACCTTCCACCGCAGCCTGACCGCGGTGTTCGGACCCGACACCAAACCCACCGACGTCGAACTGCACCAGTTCTGGCTGCTGTGGTGCAGCAAACACGGAAAACGCAACGGCCACAAGCTGATCCGCTACATGGCCGAACGACGCAGGCAACGGCAGCGCTGGGTGGGCGCGCTGCGGCAGGCCCGCGTCCCGATCCGGCTGCTCGACGGCCTCACCGACCCGGTCTCCGGCGGCCACATGGTGCGCCGCTACCGCGAACTGATCACCGACCCCGACGTCGTCGAACTGCCGCGCATCGGCCACTACCCGCAACTGGAAGCACCCGAGCAGACCCTCGCGGCACTGCTGGAATTCCACGACACCCGCGTCCACAAGCCCACCGCCTGACCCGCGTTCCGGACCGGCGGGGCAGCCGGTCCGGAACATCGGGACGCTCCCGCGGCACTAGGGTGGAGACCACGCCACGCCAGCGGGCCGCACCGCCGAAACACCGTCGCGCGGAGCCACTCTCACAGCCCGACAACGCGCACCCCAGGAGCCGCCGATGCCCGCCGCAGACCTCTCCCTCGAGACCATCGACCTGAACCAGACCGGGCGCGTACTCACCGCGCGGGTCGTCGCACCCCCGTGGAACTTCGTCACCACCGCGGTCGTCCGCGACCTCGACACCCTCACCGCCGCGGCCGACGCCGACGACAGCGTCGGCGCGGTCGTGCTCACCGGGGGACTACCCGGCCGCTTCCTCACCCACGCCGACCCCGCCGCCCTCGGCGGCATGATCGACAAACCGCGCCCCTTCGTCCCCGCCCGCGCCGCGGCACCCTTCCTGCGCGCCGCCGCGGCCGCCCTGCACGTGCCCGGCGCGACCGACCTGCTCGAACGCCACGGCGGAGGACTCGGCGCTGGCCTGGTCTGGGGCTACCGCTGGAAACGCACCACTCTGCGGATGAACCGCTCCGGCGTCGCCTACCTCGCCGCCATCAACGGACCCGCACTCGGCGGCGGCCACGAAATCGCCCTCGCCTGCGACCTGCGCTACGCCGCCGACGCCGAGCACGTGCGCCTGGGCCAGATCGAGACACTGGCCAACCTCATCCCCGGCGGCGGCGCCACCCAACGCCTCACCCGCCTGCTCGGCGCCGCCAAAGCGATCGAGATCACCCTCGAAGGCACACCCTTCACCGCCCAGGAAGCTCTGCGCCTAGGCTTGCTGCACCGGGTGATCCCCACCCAAGACCTGCTCGCCGAAACCCAGGCCACCGCCGCACGACTGGCCGCACGCAACCCGCTCGTCGTCGCCGAACTCAAACGCGCCGTCTACTTCGGCTCCGACAAATCCCTCTCCCGAGCCCTGGACGCCGAACAAGCCGCATTCGTCTCCGTCGGCACCACGGCCGCCGCCGCACGCACCACGAAAGCGTTCTTCGAAGACCTCGCCCGTCTCGACGACACCCCGTTCCTCGCCGATCCCCAGCCCTGGCTCGACGGCACCCGCGTCGACCAAGTCAGCGGATAGCACGGCCCGAGCCCGCAGCACAGCGTTCAGAAGTCAGCCGCTGGCGACCTCCTCCGAACCGGGTTGGAAGAACGCCAAAATCCTGCGGCTGGCGTCCGGCGCCATCAACATCTCCTGGATGGACGCGCACTCCCGGGCGACAGCGCTGGTGCGTTCGAACATCTCCCGCTCGTATTCCGCGACGGCAGAAGGGAAGTCCTCCGGGCGCGCGGCCAGCGCCAGGCCGAGCAGCGCGCCGTCCAGCAGCGCCATGTTGGCGCCCTCGCCCACCGGCGGCATCAGGTGCGCGGCATCGCCGAGCAGCGTGACCCCCGGCGTCGACGGCCAGGTCAGCCCGACCGGCAAAGTGGTGATCGACCGCGGCACGACCGCGTCGTCGCAGGCCGCGATCAGCGCGAGGAAACGTTCGTCCCAACCGGAGAGCAGATCCATCAGCCGCGCCCGCGCGGCGGCGGGGTCGTCGAACGGGATCCCGCTGGTGGACCACCAGTCCTCGCCGGTGTTGTAGAAACTGAGGCCGATGCGGACGCGGCCGTCACCGTTGCGCTGCGCCGCCAGCGACAGCCCGTCGCCCAGCACCCAGTAGTTGCCGCGCCCGACCATCGCCGCGAGATCGGGGTGGCTGCGGTCGATGTCGGGAATGCCGAGTTCGACGACGTTCTGGCCGATATGCGCCGGGCGGGCGTCGGTGAGCAGCGCGCGAACCCGCGACTGCGCGCCGTCCGCGCCGACCAGCAGCTCACAGGTCGCAGTGCTGCCATCGGCGAAGCGCAGCACACCGTTGTCGGCGGATTCGAACGCCCGCCCCCAGCGCACCACGCCCTCGGGAAGGGAATCCAGCAGCAGGCCGCGCAGATCGGCGCGATCGACCTCGGGTCGCTCGAGCGGGGCGTCGTCGGGGGTGTCCTCCTGCAGCAGCAAGGTGCCGTCCGGCTCCAGAAGGCGCATGTCCTGACCTTCGCCGCGGGCGATCGCGTGGAACCGCTCGATCAGGCCCGCCTCGCGCAGCGCTCGCTGCCCGGTCCCGGAATGGATGTCGAGCATGCCGCCCTGGCCGCGGGCCTCGCGCGAGGGCTCGCGTTCGTACACCACGGCGTCGATGCCGTTGACGTGCAGCACGCGGGCCAGCGCCAGGCCGCCGAGGCCGGCTCCGATGATGGCGATGGACATGATTGCCTCTCTGATACACCGTACTGTTCCGATACAGTGTATCGGGACGGGCGTTGTAGTGTCAGCGGCATGTTGGTGTGGGAAAGACCCGAACCACCGAATCGACCCGTACCGGCTCCCCTGAGCCGGGAACGGATCGTGCGAGCGGCGATCCGGCTGGCCGACGCCGACGGCCTGGAAGCAGTGTCGCTGCGCAAGGTCGCCGCCGCCCTGGATGTCGGGCCGATGCGCCTCTACGGCTACATCGCCACCAAAGACGAGCTGCTCGACCTGATGGTCGACGCCGTCTACGCCGAGATCCGCCCCACCGGAAACAGTCGCCGCGAGGTGCTGCGCTCCGTCGCCGAAACCACCCGGCACGCCGTCCACCAGCACGAATGGCTCGCCGACCTGCTCGGTGGACGGCCCCAGCTAGGACCGCACGCGCTCGCCAGGGGAGAAGCGGTCATCGCCGCACTCGACGGCGTCGACGTGGACCTCGTCATGCCGGTGGTCACCGCGGTGGACGCCTACGTCATCGGCGCGGTGCGCCGCGAGATCGCCGAACGACGCGCCGAGCGGGCCACCGGAATGGACGAAAAGCAGTGGCAAGCCGCCTACGGACCCTATCTGCAGCGCGCCTTCGCCACCGGCCGATACCCCGCCTTGGCCACGGTCATCCGCGACGCCGCCCACCTCGACGCCGACCAAACCTTCCACACCGGCCTCGAGTTCCTCCTCGACGGCATCGAAGCCCGCATCCCGAGCTGACGCACCACCGACACCGGCCGCCCGCGGCCCGGTCGACACGATCCGGCCCCGCAGCCCGATGACATCCGCACCGACGCGCACTACCTCAGCGCCCGTGCGGTCACTCGGCAACACTGCGGCACCCGGACCGCCTTCGCCTCGCGACAGGACTGTTCGCCCTCGTCAAGCCGTCGGCGCGGGCTCACGCTCGCCGGCACCGGCACGTTCCCCGGCCTCGACCGACGCCCGCGTCACCGTCACCCAGGTGTTGTTCACCGCCGCCGTCCCCGAGAACGTGTCCGTCAACGCCGGATCGTGCAGCAGATTCACGTTCGCGCCCGGCAGCGACGCCGCCACCGTCCACCCCACACCCGGCTCCTGATGCCCCCACCCGTGCGGAATCGCCACCGTCCCGGCCCGGATGTCATCGCTCACCTCCAACGGCACCACGATCGACCCGACCCGCGAACGCACCGTCACCGGCTCACCGTCACACAACCCCCGCGCGGCCGCATCCTCCGGATGCATCAACGCGGTGCAACGATCCCGCCCCTTCACCATCGACGGCACATTGTGCAACCACGAGTTGTTGCTGCGCAGATGACGACGACCGATCAACTTCAAGTCGTAGCCGTCCGACGGCGCGGTCACCGCCCTACCCGCTCGCGCGTCCGCCAGCACCTGCCGCGCAGCCGCCACGAAATCCTCCGGCGCCAAATGCACCTTCCGATCCTTCGTCCCCAGCAACGACCGCAACCGCGGCCGCAACGGCCCCAGATCGACACCACCCGCAGCCGCACGCACCTTACCCACCGTCAAACCCTTACGGCCACGCCGCAACACCCCGTACGGACCAGCCGCCACACCCAGCGACGCGATCCGCAGCGGGCTCACCCGATCGAACAACGCGTTCAACGCCCGCGCGGTGAACCGGCGCGCGGGCAACGGCAGCACCTCGGTCACCAACCGCGCCATGATCTGCCAATCCTCCAACCCATCGGCGGGCGGCTCGAACACCCGCGCGTCGAAACGCAGATTGTTGCGCACACTGAACACCGGGAACAGGATGTTGACATCCTCCCGCTCCAACGGCGAAATCGGCGGCAAGATGATGTCGGCATGCCGCGTGGTCTCCGTGACGTACATGTCCACCGCCACATAGAAATCCAGCGAATCCAGCGCCGCCCCCAACCGGCCCCGCTGCGGCGTCGACAACACCGGATTGCCCGCATACGTGATCATCGCGCGAATCCGGCCCGGCCCCTCGGTCAGCATCTCCTCCGCCAGCGCCGCCACCGGCAACTCCGAACGGAACGACTTGTAGGTCCCGGAGCTGTCGGTCCACGCCCCGTACCCCACCGGCAGATACTTCCCGTACCGCACCGCATCGATCGGCGGCGTCGCGAACATCTGACCGCCCGCCCGATCCACATTGCCGGTCACCGCGTTGATCGTGTTCACCAGCCAATGCGTCAACGTGCCCGTCACCTGCTGACACACCCCGATCCGCGCGTACAGCACCGCAGAGGACGCCGCCGCGTGCTCGCGAGCCAGCCCGCGAATCGTCTCCGCGTCCACACCCGCGTACTGCGCCATCGCCTCCGGAGACGCCTCGGCCACCAGCGACCGCAACAGCTCCCAGCCCGTGCTGGACGCCCGAATCGCCTTCTCGTCACACAAATCCTCGGCCACCAGCACGTGCAGCATCGCCAGCAGCAGATACACATCCCCGCCCGGAGCCACCGCCACATGCTGATCGGCCAGCCGCGCCGTCTCCGTCCGCCGCGGGTCGATCACCACGACCTTCCCCCCGCGCCGCCGCACGTCCCGGATCCGCTGCTTCGCATTCGGCATGGTCGTCACCGACCCGTTCGACACCGCCGGATTCGCCCCCAGGATCACCAGGCGATCGGTCCGATCGATATCGGTCACCGGCATCAGCACATTCGAGCCGAACATCCGCCACGCCACGAATTCCTGCGGGAACTGATCGATCGACGACGCCGAGAAGAAATTCCGCGTCAACAACACCGACCGCAGCAACACCGCGTACAGCACCGACGAACTGTGCGCGGCCGGATTCCCCAGATACATGCCCACAGCACTGTTCCCGTGCTCGCGACGCACCTTCCGCAGCCGCCGCCCGATCTCGGCGAACGCCTCGTCCCAGCCGATCGGCTCGAACGACGAACCCACCCGCCGCACCGGCGTCCGCAACCGGTCCGGGTCGTGATGCAACCCGCCCATCGCCGTCGCCTTCGGGCAGATGTAGCCCTTCGACAACACGTCCTGCGGATTGCCCTCGATCCGCGTCACCTGATCACCCTCGACCGTGACGAGAATCCCGCAGTGCGCCTCACACAACGTGCACTGGCGGGCAATGGTGGTAGCACTCATGAAATTTCACCTTCTGCCGGATCGCTTCCCACAGGCTATCTGGGACAGCTCGTTCCGTACAGCTCTCTATGTCGGACCGATGCGGACATGCACGTGCATGTCGTGCCAGCCATCCGCGTGCAACCCCGCGCTGCGCTTCACGCCTTCCGGCGCGAACCCCGCCTTCACCGCCGCCCGGCACGACGGCAGATTACGCACCGAATGCGACACCTCCAGCCGATGAAAACCCACCCCGAACGCCCACCCGGTCACCGTCTCCACCGCGGCGGGCGTCACCCCGCGACCCCGCCACCCCGGAGCCGTCCAGTACGCGATCCCCGCCACCCCGTCCGCCGGCGCCATATGCCGCAACCCGACCCGTGCCGCCACCACATCGCCGACCACGACCGCCCACTGCGGGCCGTCACCACCACGCCAACCCGCCCGCCAGCGCGCGATCAACTCCCGCGCCTCGGCCTCGGAAACAACATCACGAACATGCCAGCGTTGAATATCCGGATCCTGATAGACGGCCCGGATCACCGCCGCATCGTCATTCGTCCACGGCCGCAACAACACACCCTCACCCCGCAGGCTCGGCTGGGATTCGGCGGCGAACACTTCGGCGGCGACCACATCGGGCATCAGAGCGGACACACCCGGATTGTCACCCGACCCACCACCCGCCGCCACGGAATTCGTCGTCGAAGTGCCCGATGACGCCTCGCCGCAAGCGGTTTCGCACGCAACCCGCACCGCCGGCGGTGAGCGCGGAGACGCCATCGGGCGCGGTTCGAGGACCTCGCGCTGCGCATACCGCGAATAGGCCGCGAACATCTCGGTGCCGAATCACCTCGCCGAACAGCCGCCCATTCCCACACGCGCGGCCGCCGACGGGGGACCGGCTTACCGAACACCCCTGTCCGGCCGTGGCCACAGGGCACCCCACGCCACCAACGAGACGGACGTGCTGTCAACCGTCTCAGACCGTGCGGCAGCTACACCGTGCTCGGTTCGACGCGGGCGCTCGGCACCGGCACACCGGAGTCGACCAGAATCGACACCAGCAGCCGACGGGAGCGGGCCGGATCCGAGGCGAGCGCGTCCATCCGGTCGATCTCCGACTTCAGGATCGCCACCACCTCGGCACACGGTTCCAGCCCCGGGAGACCATCGCGGGTGCACGGCAGCAACCGGCCGATGACATCGGTGCTCAGTCCCGCCGCCAGAAGAGCCCTACGCGGCCGGGACTCCCACCGCCGCACCGCCGACGGCAGCCACCGGCTTCGGCGCCGAGAACCCCGGCAGGAACCGGTTCACCGCGGGGATCATCAGATGGATCAGCGGGCCGATCCCGAAGGCGTACACCAGCGTTCCGACGCCGACACTGCCACCGAGGACGAACCCCGTCGTCAACACCGTCAACTCGATCGCCGTGCGCACCACCCACACCGAGCGACCGGTCCGACGAACCAGCCCAGTCATCAGTCCATCCCGCGGACCCGGACCCATGCCCGCCCCGATATACAGCACACTGGCCACAGCGTTCAGCACAACCGCGGCCGCCATGGCGCCCACCCGCACGCCGAGCGCATCCCACGACGGCAACCACGCCAACCCGGCGTCGACCGACACCGCGATCACCACGACATTGCTCACCGTGCCCAGCCCGGGAAACTGCCGCAGCGGAATCCAGACCAACAACACGGCAACACCGGTGAGCGCCGTGACGGCACCGAAACTGATCGGCACATGCCGCGCCACACCCTGATGAAACACATCCCACGGATCCAACCCGAGCCCGGCCCGCACCATCACCGCCATCGAGAACCCGTACAACCACAATCCGACATACAACGCGACCAACCGACGAACCAGCACCACCCCAGCGTGCCCGCAACTGGACACCACAACCAGAGCCAATCACCGATCACTGGACCGTACAACGAAAGCCACGAAACGCGGCAGCGTGAGGACGTCGCACCGTAGTCCCTCATCCAGACGACGCAACAGGATGGGCCGCTAGGCCAGGGGAGTGCGATCTAGAAAAAATCCAAGACTTACCGAATCCCCGCCAGCCGAGTACGCGCCAGGCGCTCGGTTGCGAGGCGATGACGAAGGACGGGCACACGGACCGCGGCGGCTTCCGTCTCAGCCGCGCCGTTCCCTGGAGACGCCGTCCGAGGAGGTGACAATGCGTGGATACCGAGCCGAGGAGAAACCTGGTGACCTACGAAGACGATGCGGTCGCGTCACTGTGGGCGAGGAGGGCTCGCTGGGCCCGCGCCGCCGATGCCGGGAAACGGCGCGCGGACCGCGCTCGCACCGCCGTACTGAATCTCGGCGGCGCCGGGGCCATCGCCGCAGCGATGACCGCGACCATCTTGCGGACCTCCGGCCTGCCACAACTCGTGGTCACCACCATCGGCGCCATCTGCCTTGCCGTGGCGACCTTCCTCACAGCTCACTTCCTCACACCCGCCGAGTTCCGCCGCTGGTCTCGCGCCCGCGCGGTGGCAGAGAGCATCAAGCAAGTGATCTACCGGTTCCGCGCACGAGCGCACCCCTTCCTCGGGGACAGCGCCTTGCCCAACCTGTACCGGGCAATCGCCGAGATCGAGGAGAAAGCCGAGGACCTCCTGCCCTACATGACCGAAAACGCTCCCGACTCCACATCCAGAGGCGACACCCAACGCCCGGATACCCCGGCACCCCCTCCGCTGACCCCCGAAGACTACGTGCACCTCCGAGTGCAGCACCAGATCACGCACTACTACCAGCACAGGGCGCAAAATTACGCCCGACGAGCACGGCGCCTGCGGAGGTGGACCCTCATGCTCGGCCTGGCCGCCACCGTCCTCGCCTCCGTCGCCGCGGTCCTGGCCGGCACCGCGACCGTCTCGACCCCCACCTCCCCGGCCTCCGCACTGACGCCATGGGTAGCGGCGCTCACCACGCTCAGCGCGGGAGTCGCCGGTCATCTGACCGGCCGCCGATACGAGTTCTTGGTGATGACATATTCCGCGACGGCACGTCGCCTGCAACAACTCCTCCAGGAGTGGAGGGCACAGGGATCACCCACCGACGACCAGCGGTGGACAGCCTTCGTCGACAACTGCGAGAACATAATCGCCGCCGAGAACCAGACGTGGGTCGCGAAATGGGCCGAAGAACCACCTGACCACAGATGAAGCGCCGGTCCCGTGCACAGCGGCAGGCCATCTTCGACACCGCAGAACGAGTAGTCCACTACTCGCGCCACCTGTCGCAAACCGCGACAGCATTTCCCTTATGTATCGGGTATTCGTGAGCCATTCCAGCCGCGACAAAACGGCCGCGGTAGCCGTCACCCGATGGCTGACCGAGAACGAACCGAGCCTGAGCGGGGAAATCTTCCTCGATGTCGACCCCCGAACCGGCATCGCACCAGGAACCCGCTGGAAGTCCGAACTCGTCCGGGCAGTCGACCGCTGCGAAGCGGTCATCTGCTTGATTTCCTCCGATTGGGAACGTTCAGCCGAGTGCCTAGCCGAATTCCGTCACGCGGAATCTCTCAACAAACGAATCTTCTGCGCTCGCATCGACCCCGCGGCTCGCGGACAGAAAACCCGCGAGTGGCAATTCTGTGACCTCTTCCCCGACGGGCACAGCCCGGTCACCACCATCACATCGGAAGACGGCGGCGCCCCGACCGTTCTCGCCAGCGACGGCCTCCACAGGATGCTCCGCGGTCTACGCGAAGCCGGAATCGGCGCCGAACACTTTCCGTGGCCACCACCGGGCGACTGCAAGCGTGCCCCCTACCGTGGCTGGCAATCGATGGAGGACGTCGACGCGGCCATCTTCTTCGGCCGTGACCCACAAATCCTGCGCGGCCTCGACGTCCTTCGCGGCATGCGCTCCACGGCTGTCGAGGGCCTGTTCGTCGTACTCGGCCCGTCCGGCGTCGGGAAGTCGTCATTCCTGCGCGCCGGACTTCTTCCCAGGCTGCGCCGCGACCGCGACAACTTCCTGCTCTGCGACATCGTCCGCCCCGAACGCGCCGCGGTAACCGGCGATCAAGGCCTCGCGAACGCCATCCTGCAACTCAGATCCCGCGCCGGCCTGACCCGTCCGGCGCTCGGCGACATCAAAGCCGCCTGCCTGGCAGGCGACACCGGCCAGCTGACGAACTGGCTACGCGAGGCACGGCGTGATCCGCTCGACCCGAGCGCGGCGCCGACGCTGATCCTGCCGATCGATCAAGCCGAGGAATTGTTCACCACCGAGGCCGGGCCGGAGGCAGCCACATGCCTCGGGTTGCTCGGCAAGCTGCTGCACTCCGACGCGATCGCCGAACTGCCCATGATCGCCGTCGTCACCATTCGAGCCGACCGATATGAGGCCCTACAGACAGCGCCGGAACTACTCGGCGTGCACACCAGGGAATTCAGCGACTTGAAACCGATGCCGGTGAGCGAATTCAAAGAAGTGATCACCGGACCGGCCGCTCGCGCCACCACCGCGGGCCTGCGCCTGAGCCTCGCCCCCGCGCTCGTCGCCCAGCTGGTCACCGACGCCACCGGCGGCGCGGACAGCCTGCCGCTGCTCGCGCTGACGCTCTCACGCCTCTACCTCGATTACGGCAGCACCGGCGAACTAACCCTCGCCAACTATCAATCGATGGGCGGCATGCAACATATCGTCCACGCCGAAATCGATACGCTGCTCGCCACCGATCCCGACCTCCGGTCACAGCAACTCGACGTGCTGCACGCGGCGTTCATTCCGTGGCTGGCCACCATCGATCCGAATACCGACCAGCCCTCACGCCGAGTCGCGCGCTGGAGCGAGCTGCCGCCGGCCAGCCACGACCTGATCAATGCCATGGTCGCCCGGCGACTGCTCGTCAAGAACGAGCGCGGCGGCGAGACAGTCATCGAGGTCGCGCTGGAAAGCCTCCTCCGGCAATGGCGCCCACTGACCCGGTGGCTCCAGGAGCAGGCCAAGGACCTCAAGGAGGCTGACAACCTCGATCGCGCGGCTGCGGACTGGAACCGCAACGCACGCAGCCCGGAGTGGCTGATCGAAGGCGCACGACTCGCCACGGCGATGCAGTTGGCGAACTCCCCGATGTTCACCGACCGGGTTCGGCACGCGGCCGAGTTCCTCGAAGCTTCCAAGAAACGCGAAGATGCCGAGGCTGAGGCCGAGCGGCAACGCCGAGAAACAGAATTGCGCAACGCGCAACAACGCCGAGACGAGGCTCAAGCGCACGCGGCCGTGCTGCACAAACGCACGAAGGTCCTGCGTGCGGTGCTCGCCCTGACACTGGCGGTGGCCCTGATCGCGGTGACCGGCTTCGTACTGGCAGTCGCCGCCCGCAACGACGCCAACACGAAACGCCGGGAAGCCGACGACCGCAGCCGTGAGGCACTCGCCGAACGACTGACCTCGCAAGCACAGGCGATGCTCGCAGGAGGCCAACCCGGCAGCGAACTACAGGCAATAACAAAATTGCTGGCCGCGCAGCGTATCTCCGCGAACCCGAACATCGGTGCACTGGTCACCGCGTTGAGCAAAAAGCCCGAACTGCAGAAGATCGTCGACCCCTCCGGTGGCGGTCCCGGGACTCCCGCGCTCAGCGCTGACGGTCAGCGGATCGCAGCGTACACCCCCTCAGGAATTCGACTGTTCGACACCGAGACCGGGCAGCCGATTGGAAAGCCGTTCGCAGACTCCAAGACCACCAGCATCATAAAGCCGAGTTCCGACGGCAGATTCGTCGCGATATACAGCAAGGACAAAAGGATCCGGGTATGGGACTCAGCCGTCCCACAGCCCATCGGTCAGCCGATGACCGGCACTGTGAACAACGCCGGTTTCGTAGCGGTCAGTCCCGACGGGCACCGAGTCGCCGCAGTAGACCTCGTCAGTGCCGGCACCGCGGACACTTTGCGGTTGTGGGACTCGGAGACCGGGCAGCAACTCGGGGGTCCGCTGACAGGACACGTCGGCCGAATCTCCGCTCTGGCGTTCAGCCCAGACGGTCGGCACCTGGCTTCAGCCGGCTGGGACAATACCGTTCGCCTATGGGACGCAAATAACGGGTCGGCCCTTGGTGACCCGTTGCGTGGCGGCAGCGACCCTTACATGGACGACAACGACGCGACCTTGAGCTTGGCATTCAGCCCGGACGGGCATGCCCTGGCCGCAGGCGGCTACACCGTGGGCGTCGGAACATTGCTCAGCGCCGGTTCGCCTCTACGGTTGTGGAACGCCGATACCGGCGAGGCAATCGGCGCATCGGTCTCCGGAAATTACGGAGCAATTCAGTCTGTGGCATTCAGCCCGGACAGCGGCCGGATCGCCACCGGAAGCACCGACAAGACCGTACGACTGTGGGACGCACGCACCGGTCAGCCGATCGGCGATCCGCTCGAGTTCCAGGCGTCGGTGACGGATGTCGCCTTCACCCGGCAAGGAAATCGGATAGTTTCGGTATCCAGCGACACCGTTCAGGTGTCGAACGCCGATACCGACACGACACTCACCACGAAAATGGGTGGCAGCATTGCGGCCATGGAGGCCGAGGGAGGCTACGGGCTGGACAGTACAGCCGATCGCCCGCGCATCCACAACTTCCACGACGACACCTTCCGAAGCTTCGACGCCGATACCGGCGAACCGGTCGGTCCCACCATTGTCACGGAGGCCCTTCGCGGAACTCGAACGTTCGACCTCAGCCGGGACCACCGCTGGCTCGCAGTCGCAACCGGAAAAGAAGTCCATATCGTGGACACCTCCAACGGACAGCCACACGGCGAGCCCATCAGAGGACACGACGACTACGTGAACCATGTGGACTTCGACCCCAGCGGGCAGACAATCGCCACCGCAAGTGACGACAAAACAGTCCGACTCTGGGACTGGCGAAACGGCCGACAGATCGGCAAGCCTATGACCGGACACGAATATGCCGTCCGATATGTCGCCTTCAGCGACGACGGCCACCGCCTGTATTCCCGCAGCAAGGATTCGATTCGGCTCTGGGACACCGCGAGCGGACGAGCGATCGGCCAGCCGATCGCCAGCCCCAGCGCTTTGGGTTTCGCCGATATGACGGTCAGCCCCGACGGTCGGCGCATCGCCGGGGCAAGCGGGGAGACAATCCAGCAATGGGACGCCGAGAGCGGCGAGGCGGTCGGTCCGCCGATGAAAGCCTCCGACCGGCAGGTATACGACATCGCCTACAGTCCCGATGGCCGCCACCTGGTCTCGATCTGCGCGGACAGCACACTGCGATTCTGGGATACCACCACAGGAAGGCAGGTCGGCGAGGCCGTCGACACGACGGCGGTCGGCAAAGCCGACTACGTCAAATTCAGCCACGACGGCCGCCGCATCTTCATCAGCGCCGCGCAAATCTCCCTCGACGGCAAACCGCCATTCGTCGGCGGCGGTATCTGGCAACTGCCGGCGCCCACCGCATGGGTAGAGGCGCTCTGCGACAAGCTGGCCACGAATCCGAGCCATGAGCAGTGGAAAGACTGGATCTCGCCCGACGTGCCTTATCGAGAGCTTTGCCCCGGCAAGCCCAGTCCTTGATGCCACCGTGCTCATCAGCTGGTCGCCGCGGTCCGGCAGTGCCGTCAGATAAGCGCCAACTCGAGCTGCGCTACGTCACTGTGACGAAACCATGCGGAGCGGGGATGAGAGGCGGAAGGACGTGGCAGTCAGACGTCACAGCGGCCAGGCAACGCATGCATAAATATGCATGCGTTGGCGCGTCATTCGACTACACGGAACAGCCATAACCGAAGCCCGGCACGAGCCCGGCAGCTCTTGAGCCTCACCGGATGAACCTGTCCGCACGCCAGATCGAACAGCACGCCACACGTACTCAACCACCCCCACCGACCAGCCCGAAACTTTGCCGATAATCGACATTATGTCAACTAGAGGTTGCGCCCGACTCCCCTCGAGTCGGGCGCCGTCATCCCCTCGACAGCAAGCAGCTCGGCGTCAGCCCTCCACAGCTGTGAGACGTGTCAGTCGCGCTGAGAATCGTGCGGCAACGCCCTGAGCCACTCGCTTGATACCGGACCCGACCCCAAATGACCCGGCGCCGAGGCTTCACAGCCGAGCCAGCATGTCCGCCAGTTCCGCGTGCAGGTCGAACAGTGCGGGAATCTGGTCCGACGGGCGCCGGCCCATCCCGCACTCGGTGGCGATGCCGAATTCGGCGACCGCCGTGCGGGCAGCCTCGATGCGTTCGATCGCGCCGGCGCGGCCGTCGGTGGCGTGCACCAAACCGAGGTACAGGTCCGTCTCCGGCGGCAGAGCGAGATCGGCGAGGGGCTTGAAATAGTCGGCGTCCGCGCGAGAACGCGGCACCGGCAGATGAATCCAGTCGACCGGCCGGCCCAGACCGGCCAGGATGCGGCCCGCGACCGCCGCCAGCTTACTGGTATCGACGGGCTCCGCGAAGTGGCGATGTCCGAAATCCCCGTAACAAAGGTGATAGCCGAGCTCCACCGTTTCGGGCACCGCGGCACCCAGCCGAATCAGTCGTTCCCCCACACCTTCCAGCTGCGCCGGATAGTCGGCACCGAACCAGGACGGGAAGATGCCCTCGAAAATGGCGAACTCGACAGCGGCATCCCATTGCACCGCAAGGTCTTCGGCCGGTATCCCGGCGAGGATGACGGCGAGTTCGTCCAGCAGCCGCGCCTCGTACCTGCGTTCCAACTCCCCCTGCGGGCCCGCGACGAATGCTCCGATCACCGCGATGGGCGTCGGCAAGCTCACCTGGAACCGGGTACCCGCGGGTATGGTGCCGCCTTCGCGCAACTGCCGGAAGACCTGCCAGGATTCCAGAGCCGCCTCCGCGTAACCCAGAGCGCCGAAGTCGATCGACGCCGCCGCCACGCCGGGTTTGGGCTGCACCCGTTCGCTCGGCCCGTATTCCGGACTGGGCGGCGGAACAGTTTCCAGGTCCGGATGTGCCTGCATCTTCGGCAGCTGCCACACCACCCAGTTGTCCCGCTCACCCGTCTCTCCGTCCGGTATGCGCTTCAAGTGCTTCCCGATCCGCCGCGACGCCTCGGAGAAGACCGTCCGCGCATCCGCCAACGGAACACTGCCGCACAGATGGACCCCACGCCATTCACCCACCGCAACCTCCTTCAGGCCGCCCACCGCTGCCAGATATTTGCCGCACATCCAGACAGAAGTCCGACGTGACAGAAAGCAATCGATCAGTTCACGCTATGCGGTGCAGCGTAGGCACAGGTGGCGAACTAAGTTCACCACCCCTGGGAAACTGTCAGCGATCGGTTCACCAGCGGACCGCCTCAACCGGCGGCCTTGCCGGTCCGCCGAAGATCGGTGCGGTTGGCGCATGCCGGGTGAACGCTCGCGCCGCCTGTACCAGGACAACACGCACCTCGCCCATGGCGGTCTGACCGAACCGCACTCTCCCCCTCCGGTCATTCACCGTCGACACCACCGATCCGATCGACCGATCAGACCTACCACGGTGCGGCCGTGGCGATGGTTGCTGTCGGCGACGCCCTCGCCTTCTGGCAACACCTGCGTTTTGACGGAGAGGCCCCCGCGGTGTCTGTGCTGTTGTGTGTTTCGGTTTGGTTGGTGCGTGATTCTGTTTGGGTTGCGATCTATGCATATATACGCACAGGAACGTATCGCAATTTTTAATCGAGTTGTCACACAGTTACGCCGCCGGACCAGCTGCCGACGCCAGAGCTCTGGGCAAGGCAACGCGCACGTGTTCGACGCCGAATCGGACAATCACTGTTCTGCGCAACGTCTTCCGGCCCGTCCCGACTTCCGTCAGCACTCCCCTACCCCATCTCGCAAAACCGGTCGACGAGACGTACTCCTCCCTTGCTCCCGCTCGCGCAGCGGCATTCGCGATCCGATACGAAGCTGAACTAACGTTCGAATGGTGCTTGGACATTCACATGCGACCAGTGGCGCGCTGGCCTGGTCGGCGGCAGCGGCGACGCTGCCGGTCACGATCTTGACGTTTCCGGCTCTGCAGGACGCGACGGGACATCTCGGTACCGTCGATCTGCTGCTGGGGGTCTTCCTCACCGCCGGCGCCGCACTGCTGCCCGATGCGGACCATCCCGACGGAACCATCTCGCATGCCTTGGGCCCGATCACGCACACCGCATGCAAGCTCATCTCGTGGGTTTCCGGAGGTCACCGCGGCGCCACCCACTCTTTGGCGTTCGTCGCGGCCGTGGCCTACGGCACGTGGGCCGGCGAGCACTGGCTCGGCCGCTGGTTCACCCTCGGGCTGGTCTTCTTCCTGCTGGCCCTGGCCGTGCGCGCTCTGCATCTGTGCCCGTCCGGCAACAACTTCAAGGCGTGGGGACCGATCGTCGTACTCGCCTCCGCGGGCACCTTCGCGATGGAACATTGGATCGCCGACAAGCCGGTCTGGCTGCCGTTCGCGGTCGGGCTCGGCGCGCTGGCCCATCTGATCGGCGATTGCCTCACCGAGCGCGGCTGCCGCTTGTTCTGGCCTTTCGATGTTCGAGTCAGTTTTCCCGTCATCGAGCGCACCGGCAACAAGGTCGAAACCTTTCTCGTGGCACCACTGTTCACGGTCGGTACGCTGGCCATCCTCTGGTACACCATCACGCACCAGCCCTGACGTCACCGCTCCGCTCCCCTGGCTTCCGACACCCGGCGAGATGGCGCCCTGATCGGAGGCCTGGGCAGCGGCAGGCGACCACTGATTTCGCATAAACGCTGCCTTCTTGTCCTCTGCGCTTTCTTTGGTTTGTTCGTTTTTGTGTGAGGTAGGTGGAACCAGAGGGAGATACATCGTTTAATGCGCATATCTAAGTATCGACATCTTGTTTTGCAGGCTGCCAACCCGGCACCGTTTTCCAGGAGCTCCGCACTTCCCGGGCTACCCTGATGCGATGCTCGCCTCCGCCATGAAGCCGCAGCGCTGGACTCCGCCGCCCTCCCCAGCCCGAGCACGGCAAACCCGCAGTACCCCGCCTCTTCCCGCGGTGCGGCGTATCGAGCTGCCCGGCGCGGGCCCGGAGGATGTCGTCCTCTCCCCCGACGGCAGGATCATCGCGGGCGTCGAGGGTGGCGCCGTTCTCAGCATCGATCCGGCGACCGGCGAGGTCCGCGAACTCGCGAACACCGGGGGCCGTCCGCTCGGCCTGCACGCCGACGCCGACGGGCGCGTGTTGATCTGCGATTTCGAGCGCGGCTTGCTGGAGCTCGATACCGAGGGCGCGTTGACCGTTCTGGTGGACGAGATCGATGGGGAGCGACTCCGGTTCGCCAGCAACGTGGTGCGCGATACCGACGGCACGATCTACTTCTCCGCCTCGTCGCGCCGATACTCGCTGGATGAGTACATGGGTGACATCCTGGAGCATTCCGGCACCGGTCGCCTGTTCCGCCGGGACCCCGCAGGCGAGGTCGAGACGCTGATCGATGATCTGCAATTCGCCAACGGCGTCGTCCTGGCGCCGGATCGCTCCGGTGTGGTCGTCGCGGAAACCGGCGGTTACCGCCTCACGCGTTATTGGCTGACCGGCCCGAAGGCCGGCACGCAGGAGCGGTTGATCGAGAACCTCCCTGGATTCCCGGACAACCTCGGTCTCGGCAGTGACGGCCTGATCTGGATCACGCTTCCTTCCCCGCGCAATCCGTTGCTGGACCGGCTGCTTCCCCTGCCGGGCGTGCTGCGGCGGATCGTGTGGACACTGCCGACATGGGTGCAGCCGAAGCCGGCGCGGACGGTGTGGGTATTGGCGGTCGATTTCGACGGCAATGTCGTGCACGACCTTCAGGTCGAAGGCACCGACTATTCGATGGTGACCGGCGTGGTGGAGCAGGACGGCGTGTTGTATCTGGGCAGTCTCACCGAGCGGGCCGTGGCTGTGTCGAGGGTGCCGTAGGGTTCACTTTTCAGTGCACACTTGTACACTCGAATGGTGACGAATGGTGTGCCCCAGCGGCAAGCGGAGGTCAGGGCGCTGGCTCGGCTGGCCGGTGACGAGCTCGGCGGCGCGGTCGATGGGATCGCGGCCGTGCACCGGGCGATCGCCCGCCGTGTGTTCGGTGCGGTGCGGTGGGGCGTGGGGCCCGCGGCGGCTCCGGTGCAGCTGATGCACGACGCGATCGCCGAGAGCGTCTACCGCGTGGTCAGCGGTTCCGCGGTGGCGGTGGGTATGGTCGCGGAACGGGCGGCGGATCTGCCCGGTGTCGCGCCGTCGCGCACGGTGTACGGCTCGGGGTTGCTGGCCGCGTTGCAGGGTTTGATCGGTGACGATCTCGAGCGGACGCGGCCGATTCTGGCCGGTCCGATGACGTTTCGCATCGACGGCGCTCCCGTGCCCGCAGAGCTGGTGGGTGCGCGAGTGCGGCGGCCCGGTGGGCATGTCGTGGTGTTCCTGCACGGCTTGGTGGAAACCGAGCACGCGTGGCGTTGGGGCGGCGGGCCGACCTATGGCGAGCGGCTGGAGGCCGATCTGGGATGCACGTCGCTGCAGGTTCGGTACAACTCGGGGCTGCACATTTCGGAGAACGCGGCGCAGTTCAGCGAATTGATGCAGGGACTGATCGACGGGTGGCCGGTGCCGATCGAGCGGGTGTCGCTGGTGGGGCATTCGATGGGCGGGTTGGTCGCCCGTGGCGCGTGTTTCGTGGCGAGTGAAGCCGGGTTGCCGTGGGTGCGGCGGGTGCGTCAGGTGGTGTGCCTGGGTTCGCCGCATCTGGGCGCGCCGCTGGAGCAGGTGGTGCATTACGCGTCGGCGGCGCTGGTGCGGTTGCCGGAGACTCGTCCGTTCGGGCGGCTGTTGCGGCGCCGTAGCGGGGGTATCCGGGATCTTCGGGACGGCTCGCTGGTGGATGAGGATTGGCGTGATCTGGACGCCGACGCACTGCGTCGCCGGGTGGTCCGCGAGGTTCCGTTGTTGCGGGATGTGGACCACTATTTCGTCACCGCGACCGTGACGCGCAGTGCACGGCATCCGCTGGGGCGTGTGATCGGTGACGGGTTGGTGCTGACGCCGAGCGGTTCGGGTCGTGCGCGGGCCCGGCGCATCGGGTTCGATGTCGACAAGGGGATGCATCTGGCGTCGGCGCATCACTTCACGCTGCTCAATCATGCGGCGGTCTATCGCGCGCTGCGTGCCTGGTTGGCCTCGGAAGCGGTGGTGTCGGGCGGAGTTTCGCCGTGAATTCCCTGCGGGCGGGGCAGGGGGTGGCCGTGCCCCGCCGCGGCGTTCAGAGGAGGTCTTCGGGGTCGGCGTCGGCTTCGAGGCGTACGTCTTCGGCGAAGTGGGTTTCGGGGTCGTCGTGCTCGGTGTGGGCGGCGTAGAGCAGCAGGCAGCCGCGGATGCCGTCGAGGAGGTCTTCCAGGAGGTCGAGGGCGGGGCGGGCGGGGTCGAGGCGGCTGATGCGGAAGCCGGTGAGCATTGCTTCGCGGGTGTCGGCGTCGACGCCGAACCGGTGGGCTTGGGCTTCGATCTCGGCGACGCGGGCGACGAGGCTCCATGGGGCCGGGACGCGGCCTTCGTGGACGGCCACCGCTTCGGCGATCAGGTCGAGGACGACTTCGGTGGGGGTGTCGCCCTGGGCGAGTCGTTCGAGGACGAGGGTGGGGGTTTCGACTTGGAGTGCTTCGATGTCGTCGGCTTCGGCGACGACGTCGGTGGTCGGTACGTTCGCGGCCTCGCCCGCGACTTCGGCGGCGGCGTAGAGCCAGTGTGCGGCGGCGACGGAGGCGGAGGCTGGGTCGAGTTCGGTGAACAGTTCGATGCTGCCGAGCGGGTCGGCGCGCAGGAGTGCGTCGGCGGCGTGCACCTGCGCCGGGGAGACGTCGGGGCGGGACAGTTCGACGGCTTGGCGGGCGCGGCCGGAGAGGTCGCCGCGTTCGGCGGATTCGATGGCTTCCTGCTCGATGCGTACTTCGGCGGCGACGGTTTCGAGTAGGGCGGCGTCGTCGATGTCGTGGAGGGTGCGGCCGATGCGGTGGGCGGATTCGACGACGCCGCTGTAGGAGACGAGCAGTCCTTCGTCGGTGGGCAGGTTGGGGCTGCGCAGGCCTGCTTCGACTTCTTTGAAGTTGCGGCGTTCTTCGGCGCGGCGCCATGCTTCGCTGTTGGGGACGTCGGGGTCGCCCGCGGCGCTGGCGGGGTGGGTGTAGGTGCGCCATTGGAACCGCGAGAGGGTGGTGAGGTTCGACGCCAGATCGGTTGCCTGGTCCCTGGTCACCTGCGGGGGCAGGGTGGCCACCGTTTGGGCGAGGTCGCCTCGTCCGGTCGCCCAAGTGGCGACGAGGGCGGCGCGGTCGGCATCGAATGCGTATCTGGTCACCTGGGCAAGTCTGGTCGATCAGCGGCGGATGTGCTCGGTCAATTGATTCACTTGTGTGGTGTGGTGCGGCGTTTCCTGGGACGCGCTGGGCGACTGCGGAGGCCTCCGAGGCCGGTTGTGGGCGTGCCGGCCACTCTGGGTTGGATCCGCGGGTGGTGGGGTCGCGTGGTGTGGCGCGGATCGGGGTGGCTGCGATCGGTGAGTTGGGGGCGGCGATGGTGGCATTGGCTCGGTGGTCCCGGCCGGGGTGATCGTGACCATTGCGGGATCCGCGACACGCTGGTGCGTACCGAAACCTCAGCAATCCTCCAGTTACGCTTCGGCGATGCGTACACGCACTCACCGGCGCGGGTTCGCCGCGTTGTCGGCCGCTGCGGCGATGCTGATGGCCTCGGGGGTTTCGGCTGCTCAACCGGGCCGGGAGTTGCCTGTGTTCGATCGGGACTTCTTGTGGGGTGTGGCGTCGTCGGGATTTCAGTCCGAAGGTCATGCGCCGGACAGCAACTGGTCGCGTTTCATCGAGTCGGGTGGGACCGAGCACCCGTATCTGGATTCGGTGGACTTCGCCCGCCACTATCGCACCGATATCGATCTGGCGGCGCGCCTGGGTGTGCGGGTCTACCGGGTCGGGCTGGAGTGGGCGCGGCTGCAACCGGCGCCGCACGCTTGGGACGAGGCGGCGTTCGGGTTCTACGACGATGTGATCGCCAGGATCGTCGCGGCGGGGATGCGGCCGATGCTGACGTTGGATCATTGGGTGTATCCGGGGTGGGCGGTGGATCGGGGCGGGTGGCGCAACCCTGGCATGGTGGAGGATTGGCTGGCGAATATGCGGGAGGTGGTGCGCCGGTACGCCTCGCAGGATCCGCTGTGGGTGACGTTCAACGAGCCCGTGGCGTATGTCGGTACGGAGTTGCGTACGGGTGGGATCGGTGTCGACGAGGCGCCGGTGATGCTGGATCGGATCGCGCAGGCGCACAACGAGATCTACGACGTCATCCACGGTTATCGGCCGGATGCTCAGGTGACCAGCAATCTGGGGTATGTGGCGGGCGCGGAGACGGAGGTGAATCAGCCGATCGTGGACCGGATTTCGGCGAAGCTGGACTTCATCGGGCTGGATTACTACTTCGCTCCGCTGCCGCAGACCGGGGAGGCGGCGCAGGGCGGTGCGGAGGGCGGGCCGCCGATGTGGGAGCTGCCGGTGCATCCGGAGGGCATCTACTACGCGTTGCGGCATTACGCGCGCCAGTTTCCGGGTCGCCCCCTGTATGTGGTGGAGAACGGGCTTCCGACGGACAACGGGCAGGTGCGACCGGATGGGTATACCCGCGCCGATCATCTGCGCGATACGGTGTATTGGTTGCAGCGGGCGAAGGCCGATGGCATGAATGTGATCGGCTACAACTATTGGAGTCTGACGGACAACTACGAGTGGGGGTCCTACGCGCCGCGGTTCGGGCTCTACACGGTCGATGTGCTGACCGATCCGACGTTGGCGCGCCGTCCGACCGATGGGGTGGATGCGTATGCCCGGTTGATCCGCGCGGGTGGTGTCGCGCCTGCGTATCGGCCGACGCGGGCTCCGGTGCCCTGCGTGCACATCGATGCGGCGGAGACCTGCGTCGGGGAGGATCCGGCCTAGCGCGGTTGTCGCGGACGGTGGCGGGGTTGCGCGAAGCCGTCGGCGTAGGCGCGGATTTCCGGACGTGCCGAGTTCTGACGCCGAGTTTGTGACCGAGGTCCCAGTGCCGACTTGTTAAGCGTGTCACAGCAATCGGGTGTGAAACGCTTCGGCGGCGATGCGGTGAAACTGTGTATGTCGAGTTCAAAGAGGTGCGCGAAAAGTTACTCGCCGGTTGGGTCACTCTGGGCTGATCGGTTCGAGAGCTGCGGTGATGTGTGGGACATCGATCACGCTTGCCTGCTGTGGCGCAGGTGCTTACGGTTATTTCGTCGATGGCCGATGGCGCCCGATCGAATTACATCTCATTGATATGCCGCGATATTCCACCTTCCGGGGCAATTCCGCTGTTATTGCTCTGGAGGGCTGCATTATTCGCGCGGCACCGGCGAAACTGGAGCGATGGTACAACCAACCCCTTGGCAGGTAAGCGAAGCGCGAGACCGTCGGAGCCGCGGCTCCGGGGGTACCGGACGCGGGGCGAGGCCGCCACGGGGTGTGGATTGGGGTTTCTTGTTCGCCGCGGTCGTGAGCGCGGTGGGGTTCGCCTTGTTGTTCCAGCCGTGGCTTTCGGCGTCGGGTGCGGGGGGCGAGGCCCGCTCCGACGCGTTCGGCCGGGTCACCGGCGTCACCAATGGTTTCGACGAGTGGTCGGTGTCGAAGTTCCGTGATGTGAACATCAGCGGCGCGTGGGGTCTGCTGGCCGCGGCGGCGATGCTCGTCACCGTGTTCGCCGCGCTGGCGCAGATCCGGTTGCGCACTCGCGCGCTCGCCGCGCTGGTGATCGGTTCCAGCGTGACCGCGGCGGTCGTGGTGTTGATCACCTTGATGTATCTGGATGCCAGGGGGCCGGAGCTGCGGATCCTGATCGATCCGGGTGAAGGTCTGGGCGCGGGATTGGTGCATCGGTTCCTCGGCGAATTCGGCAGTGCTTCCGGTGCGGGTGAGCGGCGCATGGCCAGCGCTGGGCTGACCGGGATGGCTTCGGCCGCAGGGGTGCTGAGCTGTGCCGCGGCGGTGGCCGCGATCGCGCAGGGCACTCGTCGCTACGGCCTGAGCCCGATGCGGGCACTGTCGTGGCTGGTGACGCCGCTGCCCGCCGAGCAGGCGCAGGAGGGCGAGCCCGCGCGGCCCGCGGCCGCCGCCGAGGCGCCGCGTCCGGTGGTGCAGCCGGCGGCGGAGGCCGCCGAGCGGTTGCTGTGGGACGAACTGGTCTTCGACGACGACTTGGTCGCCAATGTGACGTGGGTGCGGAATACGAATCTCCCGCGAGGCGAATCCGGCGGGCATCGGTCGAAGACCTCGACGCCGGTCCTCACGCGTTAGCGGCGGACGGCCGGTCCGGTCCCAGGACGAGCGCTCGTGTCTCGGGCGACCACTGCACGTATTCCAGTTGGGCTCCGTCGGCGTGCCGGACGTACACGGATGTGCCGGTGGCGCTGGTGAACGGTCCTGCGATCAGCTGCGCCCCGTGTTCGGTCACCGTTCGTAGCAGGGCGTCGAGGTCCTCGACTATCACCGGGCCCACCGTGGTGCGGTACCGCTCGATGTCGTCGGGGCTGCCCGCGATGAGCAGGAAGTCGCCGACGGCGGCGAGTTCGGCGCGTTCGAAGCCAATCCGAGGGTGGAGTATTCGCTGACCGCCGCCGGGGGCGAGCTGTTGCGACTGGTGCACGGCATGTGCGCGTGGTCGCGCGCCTATCTCGCGGAGCTGATGTGACGGCGGCGGGTCAGTCCGGCAGCGGGGGCAGTTCGAGGTTGTCGCGGAAAGTCGCCCCGACGTAGTCGGCGCCGACGATGCCGCGGCCGCGTAGTTCGGGCAGCAGCCCGTTGACGACGAAGTCGCGGGTGCGTTCGTCGGCGAGCCCGCCGAGGGAGATCACGTCGAGCACGCCCGCGTTGTAGCGTTCTTCGATCGCGTCGGCGAGTTGTTCGGGGGTTCCCGCGGCGGCCCAGTGGCCGGTGTCCTTGGCGGCGATGATCAGCTCTCGCAGTGTCTTTCCCGAGCGTGCGAAGTTGTTGAAGATCTCCACGCGGCCGCGTCTGCGGTGCACGGATGCGACGTCGGGCAGCAGGCTTTCCGGCAGTGGCTTGTCCAGTGGCAGGCCGGACAGGTCGACGCCGCCGCCGAGCATGTCGGCGAGGGCGGCGCGGCCTGCCTCGAAGTCGGTCGCTTCGGCCTGTTCGCGCACGATGCGCTCGGTTTCGGCTTCGGTGGCGCCGTAGGTGGCGTGGAAGGAGCTCATGATCAGCGGCAGGCCATCGGCGCGGCCGAGTTCGCTCGCGCGGGCGCGGATGCGTTTGGTGTAGGTGACGGCGTCTTCGAGGGTGGGCAGGGAGGTGAACACGACCTCGGCGAACCGCGCGCCGAGTTCGATGCCGCCCGCGGATTGCCCGGCCTGGAATTGCACGGGTCTGCGTTGTGGCAGGGGCGGTATGTTCAGCGGCCCTCGGACGGTGAAGTACCGGCCCGCGTGGTCGATGGGCCGCACGCGGGTGGCGTCCAGGATCGCGCCGCCGTGCCCGTCGGAGGTCAGGGCGCCGGGCTGCCAGCTGTCGAACAGGGCGTTGACCACTTCGAGGGATTCGGTGGCGCGGGCATACCGGTCTTCGGGGCTGGGCAGTTCCTGGTCGCCGTAGTTCTCCTCCCCCACCGATGAGGTCACCGCGTTCCATGCCGCGCGGCCGTTGCTGATGTGGTCGAGGGTGCCGAAGAGCCGGGCGAGGTTGTAGGGGTGGTGGAAGGTGGTGGTCACCGTCGCGATGAGTCCGACGTGCGAGGTGACGGCACTCAACGCGGACAGGAAGATCAGCGGTTCCTGCGCGCCGATCGCGCCTTGGGCGCCGAAACTGAGCAGGTCGGCGGCGAACAGGGCGTCGAATTTGTGTTGTTCGGCGATTTTCGCGACGTCGATCGATGACGCGATCGTGGTGGCGGACGGATCGATGGCCGCCGCGTAGACGCTGACCGCGCCGCTGACTCCGGTGACGGTCTTCAGCGGCCGTCGTCGCCCACCAGCATTGCCCATTGCGGTGACGCTACCGGCGCGCACCGCCGCGGTAACGGGTTGCGATCAGCGAGATGTTTTCCGGCCGAGCGGGTTTTGGGCTGCCGAGGGTGGGGCCGCGGTGAGGCGTCGCTAGGCGGGTTCCGGACCGTCGGTGCGGTCTTGGGTGCCGGCGCGGCCGATGCGCGACAGTCGTACGACTCCGGTGTCGAGATCGATGTCGAACCGTGGCGTGTGGGTCTGCCCGTCGCTGTCCTCGCTGCCCTCATGGGTCAGCTTCTTGCCCGGAAGCAGCTCCCCGATGACGCCCATGCGATCACCATACGCGTCGACGGCCTCCGCCGGCCCGGGGCGGCGCTTCGGTCCGGGCGGTGTTGGGTCGACGAGCGGGACGGCCGGTCGCCACGTGGTAGCCGGTAGCCGGTTTCATTTCGGCACCCGAGTGAGCGGGGCTCGGTTAGCATCGTGTTCGCTCCGATCGGCTGAGGACCGCGGTACGGGGAGCACTGGGCGACCGACATCGGAATCGAACGACAGATCGGCCCATCGCATGGAACAAGACGCCGACCTCGCCCAGGCCCGGGTCTTCGTGGAGTTGTTGACCCGGCGTGCCCGGATGCTGGTGCGGGACATCGAATCCGCGCAGCGCCGCGATCCCGCCGCGCGGCACGAACTGTTCAGCGAATTGTGTGTGGTGCGCGGCTATATCGACCGGCTGCATCGCAGGTTCCCGCAACTCGCGCATCCGCAGCCGGCCTCGGTGCCCGTGGCCCGGCGGACGCCGGGTTGAGTGGGCGCCGGTTCAGCGTCCCGGCGCGGCGGGGGTGTGCTCGGGGACGGGCACGGTGAGCATGGCGACGATCATGTCGACGATCTCCGCCGCGTCCCCGGGGCGGGCGGTGCGCACGCCCGCTTCCAGGGTGCGCTCGTAGTCGGCGATCAACGCGAACATGACGGTGGCCATGGTTTCCAGGCGTTGTCTGCGCAGGCGCCGTGGCAGGCCGGTGAGGGCGGCGTCGAGGCGGGTGGTGATGATGCGGACCGCGGCGCGGTCGGCCCCGGCGAGGCGGTGCGCGTCCGCGACGACGGGATGGGTGCGCACCACTTCCAGGAACCGGCCCAGATGGGTGACCCGGTCGTGGCCGAGCAGTTCGAGGATGGGTGTGGCGAGCATGGCGACGAGGGCGTGCACGTCGTTGGCGCGGCCGTCGGCTTCGTGGGCGGCGAGCAGTTGCATGCGCCGCTGTTCGAGCCAGTTCATCCGCCGTTCGACGATGGCTTCGATCAGGCCGATGCGCGAGTCGAAGTAGTAGTGCACGGCGGAGTTGTTGCGCTGGCCCGCCGCGGCGGCGATGTCGCGCAGCGGCACGTCGGCGCCGCGTTCGGCGATGAGGCGTTCGGCGGCGTCGAGCAGGGCGGTGCGCGAATCGTCGCTCGGCATAGCAGCACTGTACTGAACATGAGTATTGACGATGTTAAACACAGATGCTTAATTGAACGGCGTGGATGATGTGGCGGAGGTCACCGGCGCCGGACCGTGCCGCCCGCCTGCCGGGCGGGCCGTCGCGCTGGGTTTCTGCCGGTGGTGGCACGGCGGGAGCAGGCCCGGGGGCCGCCGATGATCACCAGCGGTCCGATCTTCCAGCTGTGCTGGGTGGTGGATGATCTGGCGTCGGCCTGCGAGGTCTTCACCAGCCGGTACGGGGTCGGCGAGTGGTTCACCATCCCGGAGGTTCACTTCGGGCCCGATGCCGCGCAGCTGCGCGGCGCACCCGCCGACTACACGATCGGTGTGGCGCTCGGTTATGCGGGCGGCCAGCAGTTGGAGCTGATCGAGCCGCGCGGCGGAGCGAGCTTGTACGCCGAGCATCTGGACCGCGCGGGCGCCGGACTGCATCATGCCGCCTGGGTGCCCGAGGACTACGACGCCGCGCTCGCCGAGGCCGCCGCGGCGGGCATCGAGATCACCGCGCGCGGCCGGTTCGACGGCGTGGGGATGGAGTTCGCCTATCTCGACGGCGGGCCGATCGGTTCGCACATCGAACTGCTGCGGTTGTCCCCGCAGATGAAGGCGTTGTTCGACCATTTGATTCCGGAAGGCTTCACCAACCCATGGCGGTAGGCGGTGAACGCTACGTCGTCCTCGGCGCCGTCGAGGGCGGTTCTGCGCCGTCTGCGGCAGTTCCCATCACGTCACGGCCCTGACCGGCGCCGGGACCCCTGTGGCGCGCTCGGCGCGCCAGGAAGGCGAGCACCATGCGTTTCACCTACGCGGAGACGATGACCGATCCGTCGTACTACCTCGCTCTGGCCAAGGCCGCCGAGGAGGCGGGCTACACCTCCATGGCGGTGGCCGACAGCGTGGCGTATCCGAAGGAATCCGACGCGAAGTACCCCTACACCCCCGACGGCAGCCGGGAGTTCCTGGAGGACAAGCCGTTCGTCGAGGCGTTCGTGCTCAGCGCGGCGATGGCGGCGGTGACCACCACGCTGCGTTTCACGCCGTTCGTGCTGAAGCTGCCGATCCGGCCGCCCGTGCTGGTGGCCAAGCAGGCCGCGTCGGTGGCCGCGCTCAGCGGCAACCGGTTCGGGCTCGGTGTCGGCATCAGCCCGTGGCCGGACGACTTCGAGATCATGGGCGTGCCGTTCGACAAGCGCGGCGCGCGGATGGACGAATGCATCGACATCGTGCGCGGGCTCTCGGCCGGTGGGTACTTCGAATACCACGGGCAGTTCTACGACATCCCGCCGATCAAGATCAGCCCGGTGCCGACCGAACCGGTGCCGATCCTCGTCGGCGGGCACAGCAGGCCCGCGTTGCGCCGGGCCGCGCAGCGCGGCGACGGGTGGATGCACGCCGGTGGCGACGGCGCCGAACTGGACCGGCTGCTGGGCGAGTTGGCCGCGTTGCGCGCGGAGTACGGCACCCGGGAGGGCTTCGAGGTGCACGTCATCTCGCTGGATGGATTCACCGTCGACGGGATCAAACGCCTCGAGGACAAAGGGGTCACCGATGTGATCGTCGGCTTCCGGCTGCCCTACACCACCGAGCAGGACACCGAGCCGCTGGAGACCAAGATCGCCAGCCTGTCCCGCTTCGCGGAGAAGGTCATCGCCAAGGTCGATAGGTGAAGCCGGACGTCAGGATCGCAGTGCGGCGGTGGCCGCGGCGAGGGTCTGCGCGCGGTAGCCCGCGCCGAACAGCGCGACGTGCACCAGCAGTGGATGCAGCTGGTGCAGCGGCGTGCGGGTGCGCCAACCGTCGGCGAGCGGATGGGTTTCGTGGTAGGCGGCGCGGATTCGGTCCAGGTGCGGTGCGCCGAAGAGGGCGAGCATGGCCAGATCGGTTTCGCGGTGGCCCGCGTGCGCGGCGGGGTCGACGAGCATCGCCCGCTCCCGCGTCCACACGATGTTGCCCGACCACAGGTCGCCGTGGAGGCGGGCCGGTGGTTCGGCGGGGCCTGCCAGCTCGTCGATGCGGTCGATGACCCGCTCGATCAGGCCGACGCCGTCGGCGCCGAGCGTGCCGGCCGCCCGGGCGAGGTAGGGCGCGAGGCGCTGTTCGGCGTACCACCGCGACCACGATCCGTCGGTGGGGGCGTTGGGCAGCGGCAGACTCGCGATCCAGCCCTCCCATGGTGCGCCGAACGACTCGGCGCGCGCGGCGTGCAGCGCGGCCAGTTCACGGCCGAAGCGCTCGGCGGCCGCGGGGCCGGGAGCGGTCTCCTCCAGCCAGGGCAGCACCAGTGTGCGGTCGTCGGCGGCCACGACCTCCGGTAGCAGGCACTCGGCCGGGCCGGGCGCGGCACGCAGCCAGCACAGGCCCGCCGCCTCGGCCGCGAATACCGGTGCGGGATCGGCCGAGGCCTTCACGAAAAATGTTCGGCCGTCGGCGGTTTCGGCGCGGTGCAGGGTCCATGCGTGGCTGGCGCCGAGATCGGTCACGGCGCGGACGGGCGCCTCCAGCAGCGCCGACAGCTGGGCCGCGCGGCTCACCCGGTGCCCGCGGTGAGCCGTTTCATGGTGTCCTCGTCGGCAGGGAAGAACGATTCGATGGCCAGTTCGGCGACGGTGACGTTCATCGGGGTGCCGAACACCGTGGTGACGCTGAGGAACGACAACTCGGCGCCGTCGTGGTCGATCCGCAGCGGGACCACCGCCTGGTCGGGTTCGGGGACGGTGAGTTCGACTTCACCGCCGGGGTAGGACCGCAGTTCCTCGAGCAGGTCGGCCAGGTCCCTGGAGCCGGTGACCTCGGCTTGACGGGCCAGGCGGGCGAAGATGTGGCCGCGCCATTCGGGTAGGTTGCGGATGCGCCCCGCCATGCCGTCGGGGTGCAGGCTCAGCCGCAGCGCGTTCACCGGCGGTGTCGTCAGTGCCGGATCGATGCCGGCGATGAGCACGGCGACTCCGCTGTTGGCGTCGATCATCGTCCAGTTCTGGTCGATGGCCAGCGCGGGGTAGGGCTCGTGGCCTGCGAGGATCTGGCGCATGGCGCCGCGCACGGCGTCCATGGCCGGAGTGTCCAGACCGGGTTGCGCATAGGCGGGGGCGTAGCCCGCGGCGAGCAGGACGCGGTTGCGTTCGCGCAACGGGATCTCCAGGTGTTCGGACAAGTGCACGATCATGGTGCGGCTCGGGGTGGCGCGCCCGGTTTCGATGAAGCTCAGGTGCCGCGCCGAGGTGTCGGCCCGTCCGGCCAGCTCCAGCTGGCTCAGCCTGCGTTCCAAGCGCCAATGTCGCAGCAGGTCACCTGCCGTTGGGGTAGTCACGCCCCGATATTACGAACGGCCGAGCGGGACGGCCATTACCTCTCGGGTAATGGCCGCCGATACCCCGCTGCGATGTCAGGCCATTTCGGGAACGCGCAGATGCGCGAACGCCAGGTCGAACTCCCCTACCTCGAGCACGTTGGCGCCCACCCGCTGGGTCGCCGCGCTCCTGATCCGATTGCTGTGCTCGCGGGTGGCGTCCATCGCCTCGCGACTCGACCAGACCATCGCGCCCACCCCGCGGCCGCTGTCCCGGTCGACGAACAGGCTGGCGCTGCAGAATCCGTCGAGCGTCTCGATCTGTGGCAGCACTTCCATCCGGAAGGTGTCGATCAGGCGCTCGACCTGCCCGGGATCGACCTGCACCCAGCTGCACCTGGCACACGCGGTGTCGTCGGCCGGATGGTCCCGGTGCATCACCGCGATGTCCCATTCCTCGACGCGCTCCACCACGCCGCCGAGCTGCCTGGCCAAGCCGTCGCGCAGTTGCTGCGCGCGTCCTCTGCTGGCGTGCAACGCCTGCTGCGACTCCCACGAGGTCGAAGCGATGCAGCGTCCCGTCGACCGGTTCACCAGCAACGACAGTCCGACCCATCCTTCGAGCTGCGGCAGATTCGGCATCACTTCATCGCGCAGGTATGCGATCCCGTCGTCCATCGATGACGGCTGGGCCGCGATTGTGCTGGAACGTGCGTACACGGGCCACCTCCCGCCCTACTCTGGGTGGCGCCCCGGTGGCGCCACCGGACATACTCACCTTCCTCCGGCCTCCGCCCGCACGCAATGCCTCGGTCGCCGCCACCGAACGGCCGTAGCCTGAGACCGTGACCGACCTGGTGAAGCTGGAGGATTCCGCGTCGCTGCGCTTGGCGCGCCTATTCCTCGGCGCTACAGTGGATCTCGTCATCGACCGCCCGTACGGCAGCAGGCACCCGCGCTGCGGCTTCCGCTATCTGCTCAACTACGGCTACGTGCCGCTCACCCGCGCTCCCGACGGCCAGGAACTGGACGGGTACTTCCTCGGCCCCCCCGAACCGTTGGACTTCGCCCGCGGACGATGCGCCGGGATCATTCACCGGTGGTACGACGACGACGACAAACTGCTCGTCGTCCCGAGCGGCGACCCGGCGCCGACCGCCTCGGCGATCGCCGAGGCGGTCGAGTTCCAGGAGACCGCCGGTCACTACGTGATCATCGGCGGATGACCGGCGCGCGCATCGGGCCCGGCTCGATTGGGCGGGCCGATACCGGGTAGGTCCCTGCCATGGAACTGTTGGTGATTCTCGGACTCGCGGTGCTCGTCGGCGCGGTGATCCTGTATCGCAAGAGGTCCGGTAAACGGCCCGGCGCACCCGAGGTCCCCGGAAACGACGGCAAGTAGGGAGCGGCTATGAGCGCGATGGATCCCGATCCCGCGAAAACCCCTGACCTGGAACCCGGCGGCGGCGTCGCCCCCGGCTCCACGCCACCGGACACCCCGCAGACGTCCGGGCTGTCCGCGCCGGAGCCGAGCACCCGGCACCACTTCCCGGTCACCGGCGTGGTGGCGATGCTCATCGGCGCACTGGTGGTCCTGCTGTTCGTGGCCGTCGCGGTCGGGCTCGTGGTGTCGATGCTGTGACCCGCCGCTACCGACGGTCGGCCGATCCAGCAGATCGGCCGACCGTGGGTCATCGCGCGCCGGTCACAGAATCGGCCTGCCGCCGGTGACGGCGATGCGAGCGCCGGAGACGTAGCTGCCGTCGTCGGAGGCCAGCATGACGTAGGTGGGCGCCAGTTCGGCCGGCTGGCCCGCGCGGCCGAGCGGGGTGTCGTCGCCGAACTGGGTGACCTTCTCGACCGGCATGGTGGAGGGGATCAGCGGAGTCCAGATCGGTCCGGGCGCGACGCTGTTGACCCGGATCCCGCGCTCGCCCAGCAGCTGCGCGAGGCTGGCGGAGAAGTTCGCGATGGCGGCTTTGGTCGCCGCGTACGGCGCCAGCGTGGGTGAGGGCATGTCGGAGTTCACCGAGGAGCTGCCGATGATCGACGACCCCGGCGGCATGTGCGGCAGCGCCGCCTTCACCAGGTAGAAGTAGGCGTTGATGTTCAGCTTGACGGTGTGTTCGAACTCCTCGTCGCTGATCTCCTCCAGAGTCTCGTGCGTCATCTGGAAGGCGGCGTTGCTGACCAGGACGTCGATCTTGCCGAATTCCCGCACCGCCCGATCGATGACGGCGCGGCAGTGCGCGGCCTCGGACAGGTCGCCGGGCACGAGCACGGCTTTGCGTCCGGCCTGGGTCACCAGGTCGGCGACTTCCTTCGCGTCCTCGTCCTCGTCGAGGTAGGAGATCAGCACGTCGGCGCCTTCGCGGGCGTAGGCGATCGCCACCGCCCGCCCGATGCCGCTGTCGGCGCCGGTGATGACGGCGGCCTTGCCGGTCAGTTTGCCGGAGCCGCGGTAGCTGTCCTCACCGCAGTCCGGTACCGGATTCATCCTGGCCTGGATGCCGGGGACTTTCTGCTGCTGTTCGGGAAACCCCATGTCGGTCCTCTCCTTCTCCGTGTCGGGGCTGCGGATGGTTCAGGTGTCCTGCCGCAGGCGCCAGTCGCGCACCGCGTCGCGGGCACGGTCGAACAGCGCCAACGGCGGGCCCGCCACCAGATTCGCCAGCGCGGACTCCCCCGCGCGCGGATGCGGCCGGGTGGGCGCCACGGCCTCGGCGGCGCGCAGGGAACCGGCCATCCGCCGCAGCTGGCCGGTGGAGAACTGCGCGCGCAGCAGGGCGAACTCCTCGGCCTCCTCGTGGGCGGCGTGTTCCTGCACGGCGTCGGCGAAGCGGGCGAGCCGTGCGTCGAAGTCGGGATGGTCCACTCCGAGGTCGTAGAGGTCGGCCAACGCGCGCTTGGCCGCGTTCTCCTCCTCGAGCCGCGGCTGCACGATATCGGCGTCGGCGCCGAAACGGGCGCGTCCGGCGACCGGATGCACGACCTCCTCCTCGGCGCTCTCGTGCACCGCCAGCAAGCGCACCAGATCGGTGAACAGCTCCTGTTTCCCGTCGTGCCCGGCCTTCAGTCGCGCCAGCAGGGTGCGAATCTCCTCGTGCTGGGCGGTGAGCAGGTCGACGACATCCTGGTCGGTCATCGCAACACTCGTTTCTGTCGCTGTGAAATGCCTTGCCCGGCTTGATCATTCGTGCGCGAGGCAACCGGCTCCACGTCTCGGGGTCGCCGGGCCCCGCTGGCGGGCGGGTACCCCGGCGGCCGGGCGCCAATCAGCGTGCCCGTCCCTACTCGGCTTCCTGCGGGGGCAGCAGCCGCGGAAGCAGCGCCGCGGCGGCGGTGGCGGTGGTCGCGCAGGTGGTCGCGATCCCCCAGCCGACCGGATCCAGCGGGCGGCAACCGAAGTATCCGCACAGTCCCGGCGTCATCACGATCGCGCCGAGCACCGCGCCGCTGGCGGCCGTGGTCAGCCACACCAGTGGGCTGCGGTAGCCGGAGACCAGCGTCTGGCCCAGCTGCGTGCCGATGAGCGCGACCAGGCCGATGGTGGCGGCGCGCCGCTGCGTGCCGGTCATCCGGCCCAGGGTCCAGGCCACCGAGGCGCTGGTGGCCGTGGCGACACCGCGGACACCGAGCGTGCGCAGCAGATCGGGACCCAGCCGCGCGGGCGGGAGTTCGGCCAGCCGCTCGGCGGCCCGCTGCGCCTGGGCCTGCGGATCGTCGGCGTCGTCCGGATCGACCGCGTCCCCTTCGCGCGAGAGGGCAAGCGCCATCGCGGGGAACATGTCGGTGAGCATGTTCACCAGCAGGAATTGCCGGGTGCCCAGCGGCGCCTGGCCGCTGACGGCGGTGCCGTAGAGCGTGAAGGCCACCTCCCCGGCATTGCCGCCGACCAGCACCCCGACGGCGTCGCCGACGCGCTGCCACATGCCGCGGCCTTCGACGAGGGCGTGCAACAGCACCAGCGGGTCGGGGCGGGTGAGCACCATGTCGGCGGCGTTGCGGGCGGCGACCGAACCCTGTGCGGCCAAACCGATTCCGACGTCGGCGGTGCGGATGGCGGCGGCGTCGTTGCTGCCGTCGCCGGTCATGCCGACCACGTGACCCGCGCGGCGCAGCGCCGCCACGATGCGCACCTTCTGCTCCGGGCTGACGCGGGCGAAGACGGTGCTCTGCTCGATCAGTTCCGCGCGCGCGGTCTCGTCGAGGCGGTCGAGGTCGGCGCCGGTGACCACCTGCCCCGCCTCGATGCCGAGCTGGCGGGCCACCGCCGCCGCGGTCACCGGATGGTCGCCGGTGATCATGCGGACGCTGATGTCGTTGCGCTGCAGCGCGGTCACCAGCGGCACCGTCTGCGGGCGCGGGGCGTCGGCGAGGCCGATGAAGCCGAGCAGGCTGAGTTCGGCGACCGCCGCCTCGACGTCGTCGGGTGCGGCGGACAGGTCGCGGCGCGCCACCACCAGCACCCGCAGGCCCTGCTCGGCGAGATCGCGGACCACCTGCTCGGCGCGCTCGCGCATGCGGCCGTCGAAGGGGAGGTCGGTGTCGTCCATCCGCACGCCGGTGCAGCGCGACAGCACCACTTCGGGCGCGCCCTTGACGATCAGCCGCAGTTTGCGTGCGGTGTGGCCGAGGGTGGCGGCGTAGCCGCGGTTGGATTCGAACGGGATCTCCTCGATCGCATCCCAGTGGCGGGGGTCCTCGCCGAGCGCCTCGGCCGCGGCCTCGACCACCGCGCGGTCGGTGGCGTGCGCGGGTGGGCCCTCGGCGGGATCGGGGCAGGCGCGGGCCGCGGCGCGCAGCAGTCGGCGGGCTTGCTCGCAGTCGGCGTCCGGAGCCCACTGCTCGTCGAGATCGGCGAGGGTGGTCAGGCGCAGCCGCCCTTCGGTGAGGGTGCCGGTCTTGTCGAAGCACAGAGTGTCCACCCGGCCCAGCGCCTCCACGGTGCGGCTGGCGCGCACCAGCACGCCGTGCCGCGACAGCCTGCGGGCGGCCGCGAGCTGCGCGACCGTGGCCACCAGCGGCAGCCCTTCGGGGACCGCGGCGACCGCGACCGCGACGCCGTCGGCGATCGCGGTGCGCAGCGGCCTGCCCCGCAGCATGCCCAGTCCGGTCACGATGCCGCCGCCGCTCAGGGTCAGCGGCAGGGCGCGGTCGGTCAGGCGGCGCAATTGCGCTTGCACACCGGCCTTCTCCGGCGGGATGGCTCCGGCGGCGGCGCGGCCGGCCTGGGTGTCGTCGCCGACCGCCACGACGATCGCTCGCCCGGTGCCGTTGACCACGGTGCTGCCTTCGAAGACCATGCAGGCGCGGTCGGCCAGCGCCCGGCCAGGGGTGGCCGCGACCTGTTTCTCGACGGTGATCGATTCGCCGGTGAGACCGGATTCGTCCATTTCGAGGTCGTCGGCGCGCAGCAGCCTGGCGTCGGCGGGGACGACCTCCCCTGCGCGCAGCACGATCACGTCGCCGAGCGCGAGGACGTCCGCGGGCACATGGTGTTCGCGCGGCTCGGCGGTGTCGAGTTCGGCGCGATCGATCACGCGTGCGCTGAGTTGTTCACCCTCGAACAGGCGGTGCAGCGCGTTCTCCGCGCGCTGGCGCTGCCAGGCGGAGACCAGTGCGTTGACACCGAGCACCGACGACAGCAGCACCGCGTCCGAGGGCGCGCCGAGCACGGCGGTGGCGACCGCGCCGACCCCCAGAATGGGCGTGAGCGGATCGGCGAGTTCGCGGCGCAGCTGGCCGGCGAACGACGCCGCCGACGCGACGACGCGCACGCCGGGGATGCGGGTGACCGCGCCGGGCCGAGCGCGTTCGGTCACCGGGAGCGGGCGCGGCAACCGGCTGAGCACCTCGTCGGGTTCGAGGGCATGCCAGGGCAGCAGCGGGGCGAGCGTGGCGGGCGGGACGGTGCGTCCGCAACGCCATCCGGTGTAGGCGCCGGAGAGCAGGCCGGTGTAGTGGGCGGCGGTCATGGGCGAGGAGCGGCCCGCGCTGTGCGGGGCGATCGCCAGCAGCAGCCCGCCCAGCGCCGCTCCCGACAAGGCCAGCGAACGGCCGCGTTCGCTGACCTGACGAGCCGGAGCGATGGCGGCCAGGACGCGATCGGCCTGCGCGAGGTCGCGGCAGACCGCGTCGGCGGTCCACGGCATCCGCAGCGCCTTGCCTTCCCGCACCGCCAGGCCGATCGCGACATCGGCGTGGGCCAGCGCCTTGTGCGCGCGGGGGCTGAGCACGGCTACGACGTGACCGTCCTTCTGCAGCGCGCGCACCAGCCCGCTCATCGACGTGGACGGGGAGACGAATTCGTCGGCCATGGACCGCAACTCGGCGGCGTCGGCGCCACCGGCGAGAGTCACGCGCAGGCCCGCGCTGCGGGCGCGGCCGAGCAGGGCGTGCGCCCTGCGGTCGAGTTCGCGGCCGATCAGCACGCGTCCGACCGGTGTTCCGTTGTCGTGCAGCTCGCGCCACACCGGGCGCAGCGTCACACCGTCATCGGGTTTTCCGGTCGCGGGGTGCACCAGCCGGCGGTGGCCTCCGGCCGACAAGTAGCGTCCGGTGCCGTCCGGTTGCGCGTCGTCGCCGTCGGCGGTCTCGTGTTCCCACAGCAAGCGCTGGCCTGCGCTCCATACCTGCGCGACCGACCATCTCGGGTCGGTCGCTTCGGCGTCGAGCACCAGACGCCGGGCGGTCAGCAGCGACTCTCCGTCGATGACCAGCGCCGACAAACGGTCCAGCCGCCGCCACACCCGCGGGTGCAACGTCAGCACACCCGCCCGGCCCAGCATCGTGGAGACCAGCGCCCCGTAGGCCTCGCGACTGGCCCGCGCCGCCTTGGGCGCGCCGAGCTCCAGCGCGTCGGCCGCGCCGAACAGGCCGCGTCCGCCCAGGACGGAGGTCACCGCGCCCGCGAGCGCGCCGGCGGCCGTTTCGTCGGCGACCCGTTCGATCGGTCCCTGCGGCATCTCGACCACGCGGTCGGGCGGCGACAGCGGATCGCAGACTTCCGCCGGACGCCGGTCGATCTCGACTTCCCAGTCCTGCCATTGCACATAGCGGGTCAGCGATTCGGTCAGCGTGAAGCCGCGGTGCACCGCATCGATCACCAGATTCGCCGTGCCGGCCGCCGCCGTGTTGCCCAGGGCGTTGCCGATCGCGTTCGCCGTGGTGAGCACCAGGTCGGTCCGGGTGCGGCCGAGCTGCTCCTCCAGCCGTTTGCGCAGGCGCGGCTGGGTGTCGACGAAGGCGGCGGCCGCGCGCAGCACGCGGGCGGGCCCGCGCAACGGCAGCACCGCGCTCACGGCGGACAATCCGATCGCGCACACGTCGCCCGCGACCTGGATTCCGGCCGCCAGCAACGGTTCGCGGTCGCCCGGGTGCTCGCAGCCGCGACTCCAGTCCAGGTCGCCGACCGCGGTGTCGGCCTCGACGGATTCGATGGCCGACACCAGCGCGGGCAGGTCGGCCGCACCGTGTTCCAGGGCGGCCACCACGCGGCCGGTCACCGCGTTCACCCGCCACCAGCGCACATCGCGGCGGCGATCCAGCCTCCGGTGCAGCGCCTCGGTGACGTCCGAGCTCTTGCCTGAGTCCAGTCCGCGCACCTCTACGGTGGCCCGGTCCTCGTACAGCGCCACCCGGCGGCGCGACCGCAGCGCGTGCGGGTCGATCAACGCCGCCAATTCGTCGCGCAGTTCCTCGTCACGGCTGAGGTTCAGCAGCGACGCGCTCGCCCGCGCGCCCGCCGCCACCGCCTGCGCCGGCGCCTGCACGGCTCTGGTTCCCAGATCGACGGCCTTCTCCACGCTCGCGCGGGCCATCTCCGCCGCCACCGACGTCGGCGCCTCGAGCCACCACGGTGAGACGACTCCGCGTAGTAAGAAGCTCATACACGGCAGCTACCCAGGCAAGGACAGAGCAAACCGTCGCGGCCGCGGCGCGTGCGCCGTGGCCGGGCCCTTCGCGGGCCCGCCGCGCCGGTCAGTTCGCGGTCGGGTCCAGCACGATCTTCACCGCGCCGTCGGTCTTCTGCTGGAAGGTGGCGTAGGCCTGCGGCGCATCGGTCAGCGGGAGGCGATGGGTGGCGAAGGTGTCCACGCCCAGCGGGTCGCCGTCGCGCAGCAGCGGCATGATGTCCTCGACCCACCGTTTGACGTTGGCCTGGCCCATCCGCAGCTGGATCTGCTTGTCGAACAGCACCCGCATCGGCATGGGGTCGAGCATGCCGCCGTAGACGCCGATCACCGAGATCGTGCCGCCGCGGCGGACGATGTCGATGGCCGAGCGCAGGGCCGCGAGCCGATCGACGCCCGCGGTGTCCATCACCTTCTTGGCCACCGGATCCGGCAGGAACGCCGCCGAGCGCTGGGCCGCCGAAGCCAGCGGCGAGCCGTGGGCCTCCATGCCCACCGCGTCGATCACCGAGTCGGTGCCCCTGCCGTCGGTCCAGCCGCGGATGATGTCGCCGAGCGGCTCGTCGACGGCGTCCAGGTCGATCACCTCCACGCCGCGTTCGGCCACCCGCGCCAGCCGCTCGGGCACCCGGTCGACGCCGATGACGCGGTAGCCGCGATGCGCGGCGACCCGGCAGGCCATGTCACCGATCGGGCCGAGACCCAGCACGGTCACCGATCCGCCGTCGGGCACCGCGGCGTATTCCACCGCCTGCCACGCGGTGGGCAGCACGTCCGACAGGTACAGGAAGCGGTCGTCGGACGGGCCGTCGGGCACTGTGATGTGGGTGGCGTCCGCGTGCGGCACCCGCAGATACTCCGCTTGGCCGCCCGGCACCTGCCCGTACAGCTTCGAATAGCCGAACAGGGCCGCGCCGCAGCCGTATTCGCGCACCTGCGTCGTCTCGCACTGGGTGGGCAGGCCGGCGCGGCACATGTAGCAGGCGCCGCAGCTGATCTGGAACGGGATGACGACGCGATCGCCGGGCCGCAGCCCGGTGACGGCCGAGCCGGTCTCCACCACCCGTCCGATGGGTTCGTGGCCGAGGACGTCGCCGTTGCTCATGTAGGCGCCGAGCACTTCGTACAGGTGCAGGTCGGATCCGCAGATACCGGTGGAGGTGACCTCGATGATCGCGTCCGTCGGGGCCTCGATCCGAGGATCGGGCACCGTCTCCACAGCGACTTTGCGTCGTCCTTGCCAGGTCACTGCCTTCATCCGCGCGGCTCCTCGGTCGGGGTTCGATACCTGTCCCGGTCCTACCCGGACACTTCGGCCCGAAACGACCGCACCGGGTCGGCCGCCGGCGGCGGCCGGGCAAGACCGCAGGTCACCGGGCGGCGGCGCGGCCCGATACGCCGCAGGTGTGCCGCCGCCCATTCCGGGTAGGCGGTAGCCGTGGACCATTCACGAGCTCCTCTCCTGGAAGCGCTTGCCGACTATCACCGGCTGGGCCGCTACGGCTTCACGCCGCCGGGACACCGGCAAGGCCGCGGTACCGACGAACGCGTCCTGGAGGTGATCGGCCGCGACGCCTTCGCCTCCGATGTCCTGGCCACCGCGGGGCTGGACGACCGGCTCTCCCGCGGCGGCTATCTGTCGCGCGCGGAGGCGCTGATGGCCGACGCGGTGCGGGCGGAATCGGCGTTCTTCTCCACCTGCGGCAGTTCGCTGTCGGTCAAGGCCGCCATGATGACGGTGGCGGGCGGGCAGGACGGCGGCCTGCTCGTGGCCCGCGACAGCCACAAATCGGTGGTCGCCGGGCTGATCTTCTCCGGTGTCCAGCCGCACTGGATCACCCCGCGCTGGGACGCCGAGATGCATTTCGCGCACCCGCCCTCACCGTGGCAGGTGGCCGAGGCATGGGACGCGCACCCCGACGCCGCGGGCGCGTTGATCGTGAGCCCGAGTCCCTACGGCACCTGCGCGGACATCGCGGGCATCGCCGAGGTCTGCCACGAGCGGGGCAAGCCGCTCATCGTCGACGAGGCGTGGGGCGCGCATCTGCCGTTCCACGACGACCTGCCGACCTGGGCGATGGACGCCGGCGCCGACCTGTGCGTGGTCAGCGTGCACAAGATGGGCGCCGGATTCGAACAGGGCTCGGTGTTCCACCTGCAAGGCGACCTGGTGGATCCGATCCGGCTCAGCGAATGCGCCGACCTGCTGATGACCACCAGCCCGAACGTGCTGGTCTACGCCGCGCTCGACGGCTGGCGCAGGCAGATGGTCGAGCGCGGGCAGGAACTGCTCGGTGCGGCGCTGCGCACGGCCGAACAGGCGCGCCGACAGCTGACCGAGATCCCGGGCATCACGGTGCTCGAAGACGAACTGCTCGGCGCCGAGGCCTCGCACGACCTCGACCGTTTACAGGTCCTCATGGACGTCTCCGGCACCGGAGCCAGCGGCTATCAGGCCGCCGACTGGCTGCGCGAGCATCGCCGCCTCGATCTGGGATTGAGCGATCACCGCAGGCTGCTGGCCACGCTGTCGCTGGCCGACGACAAGGACACCATCGACACCCTGATCGACGGCGTCGCCGCCTGGCGCGATCAACTGACCGATCCGCAGCCACCGCGCATCCAGCTGCCCTCGCCCGAGGATCTGCAGCTGGAGTCGGTGATGCTGCCGCGCGACGCGTTCTTCGGCCCGGTGGAGACGGTGGACGCGCGCGACGCCGTCGGCCGGATCGCCGCCGAGCAGCTCACCCCCTACCCGCCGGGCATTCCGGTGGTGGTGCCCGGTGAGCGCATCGACGCCGCCGTCGTCGACTACCTGCGCACCGGGCTCGACGCGGGCATGAACGTACCCGACGCCGCCGACGCCCGGCTGCGCACGATCCGGGTCGTCGCCCGCGAGTGAACCGAAAGACCTTATTTCTCAGGAGGTTTCGAACATGGCCGGACCGACCGCGCTCGCCTTGGTGTGCACGCTGAAGAAGTCGCCCGCCGAATCCAGCAGCGACCTCATCGCCCGCCAGGTGCTCGACGAACTGGCCGGGCACGACGTGCAGGGCACGGCGCTGCGGGTGGTCGACTACGACGTGCTGCCCGGCGTGACCGCCGACGAGGGCCCCGGCGACCAGTGGCCGTCGATCCGCGAGCGGATCGCCGCGGCCGACATCCTGCTGGTCGCGACCCCCACCTGGGTCGGGCACATGTCCTCGGTGGCGCAGCGGGTGCTGGAGCGATTGGACGCCGAGCTGTCGGAGACCGACGACGCGGGCCGCCCCGCGATGGTCGGCAAGGTGGCGACGGTCGCGGTGGTCGGCAACGAGGACGGCGCGCACAAGATCGTCGCCGATCTGTACCAGGGCCTCAACGACATCGGCTTCACCATCCCGGCCCAGGGGTGCACGTACTGGAACGACCAAGCCATGGGCGGCACCGACTACCAGGATCTCGACTCGGTGCCCAAGGCGGTGGCTTCGGCGACCGCCGCGCTCGCACGCAACGCCGCGCATCTGACGCGCGTGCTGCGCGCCCAGCAGTACCCGCCCGCCGCATGAGGTGCGGATGATCGCGCCGGCGCCTTCGCCAGCGCCGGCGCGATCGCCTCGCTCAGGCCAGCACCGCGTCCACGGTCTTCTTCAGCGCCGACGGCTGCGCGGGCGAGGTCGGAGCCTTCTTCCTGAGTTCCTGCATGCGCGCGCCGATCTCCTGAAGCTGTTTGCGCCCCAAGGCTTCCCGTACCTTCGGGAACCACTCGTTCTCCTCCTCGTCGATATGGTGGTCGACGTTCTCGATGAGCACGGTGGTCTTGGCGGTGAAGTGCTCGTCGTCGGGCTTCATCGCCGCCAGCTCGGTGACCAGCACGTCGGCGACGTGGTGCTCCTCGTAGGACTCCAGGATGTCGTCCTCGAGGTCGGGCACGAGTTTGCGCACCTCGGGGTACATGCACTCGTTTTCCAGATAGGTGTGCACGGTGAGCGCCTCGATGATCTTGTTCACCACGTCGGCTTTGGCGCGGGTGGCGTCCTCGCCCGCTTTCTCGAACTCGCGGAACAGCTTCCGGATCGCCTTGTGGTCGTCGCGAAGCAGCACGATCGCGTCGGTGGTCATCGCTTTCTCCTTGCGTCGGGGCCGGTCTGTGCCGGGCATTCCCGGCGCCGCGCCGCCGAAACCGTGGCCTGCGCCCTACAGCCGGATCCCGCGCCGGCCGTATGGTGGTGAGCCGCACCCAGCACAGGAAGGTTCCAGATGCCCCACGCGGACGACTACGCACACGAGGTGGCCGAACTGGCCGGGCAGGCGGAGATCACCGTCGCGGTCGCCGAATCGCTCACCGCGGGCCGGCTGTGCGCCACGCTGGGCGCGGCACCCGACTCCTCCGCCTGGTTCCGCGGGGGCCTCGTCGCCTACAGCACCGAGGTCAAGCGCACCGTTCTCGGCGTGCCCGACGTGCCGGTGGTATCGCGCTCCGCCGCCGAAGCGATGGCGACCGGCGTCCGCGAGTTGCTGAAGGCCGTTGTCGCCGTGTCGGTCACCGGTGCGGGCGGTCCCGACCCGCAGGACGGGCAACCGCCGGGCTCGGTGTGGTTCGCGATCGCCACCGAGAACGACGTGCGTGCCTGGCATCATCAGTTCGACGGGGAACCGAAGGACGTGCTCGACCAGACCGTCGCCTGCGCGTCCGAGGCGCTGTTGGACACCGTGCGCGCCTTGCACGCGCGGCGGTCGCCGAGCTGACCCGCGCGGTCAGGACGAGCGGCGATGCCTGCGGTGGCTGGTGTCGCAGAACGGGTAGTTCTTCGAGCGCTTGCACAGGCACAGCGCCACCATGAACCGGTCGCAGCGCAGCGTCCGGCCGTCCGCGGTGACGAACTCCACCGGCCCCTCGATCAACGCGGGGCCGTCCGCGGTGAGTGTCACTCGCCGCCAGTGCTCATTGCCGGATTCGGTCGGCACGGATCACCACCAGATCTTCCATTCGCTGGCCGGGGCTGATCAGCCCGGCCGCTTCCAGCCAGTCCGCGCGGCGGCGCAGCACCGGCCCGAACGGCACCGTCGCCCGCGCCACCACCGCGGCCTTCAGGCCCCGCTCGCGCAGCTGGTCGAGGGTCGTATCGGGATCCGACAGCGCCGAGTGCACGATCAGCGCGATCCCGCGTGGTTTCAGCAGCGTCGGCAGCGCCGCGCACAACTGATCGAGAATCGCCCTGCCCTGCGTTCCCGCGTCCCACGCGCGGGCGATGCCGCGGCTGTCGGTGCCCGCGGGAGCAGGGACATACGGCGGGTTGGCCAGCACCAGATCGAAACTGCGCCCACCGAGCACGGCGGCGAAATCACCGCGCAGCACCTCGGCTTCGATGCCGCGCAGCCGGCAGTTCAACCAGGCCGACGCGACCGCGGCCCTCGACACGTCCACGGCGGTCACCCGCGCGGCGCCGGTATAGGCGGCGGCGACGGCCAGCGCGCCGGTGCCGGTGCACACATCCACCGCGTGCCCGCCGCGCGGAATGCCCGCCTCGGACAGGGCACGCACGAGCAACCAAGTGTCCAACTGCGGCGGATAGACGCCGGGGGGTCGAATCAACATCACTCTGGCCGGATAGCCAGCTCAGCGCCGCTCAATCAGCCGCGCCCGGCGCGCCCCCGGTCTCCCGCAACGAACTGCGGCCCGCGCGCCAGGCGTCGAGCACATGATCGGCGAATCGGTCCTCGAGCAGATTCGTCACCTGGATGCCGAAGGCCACCGACTCGGTCAGCTCCGGTTCCCGCCGCAGCAGGTCACCGATCACGCCGGTGCGCATGATCTGCTCGTGCACCGCGTCGGCTTCGACGTGCTCGCGGAAGAACAGCACGCACGCCGGGTCGGCGTCCAGCCGTTCCAACGCCTCCACCAGACGCTGCGCACCGGGCGGCGAGGTGATCTCCACCGTGGCGAAATGCCCCACCAGCGCGCCACGCAACGACCGGTGCAGCCCGAACAGCGACATCATGTTCACCAGCGCGAGCATCGGCGCGGGCACCACGTCCAGGTAGTGCAGATAGTCCGGATCCAGCCCCGCGCCCGCCAGCAGATCGGCGTACAGCTGCGCGTGCACGCGCTCGCCGCGCCCACCCCCGAACTCGTCGAACTCCACCGCCACCAGCGACGCCTTCGCTTGGCCGCGCAGCCGCGGAATCACCCAGGCGTACGGGTCGGCCTCTTTGTGGTGGTAGATCGAGCGGTGCACGAAGTACTCGCGCATCTGCCACCACTCGCCCTCGTCGCGCAGGAAACGGCTCAGACCCTCCGGGTCGGCGGGGGTCACCAGCAACCGGTCGAGTTCGGCGTCCAGATCGGCTCCGCCGGGCACGTCCTCGCGCAGCGCCCGCAGGAACCGCTGTTCCAGCGCGGCGCGCAGACCCAGCAGGCCCGGATCCCATTCCCAGCCCGCGTCGACCGTCGTGAAACCGTGATAGTGCAGCTCGTAGCAGGTGTGCAACGCCAGATGCAGGTCCTCGCCGTACGGGTCCGCCGGACCCGGCTCCGGTACCGGATCGCGCCCGGGCGCACCGCGCAACAGCTCCACCACCGCCTCCGACAGCTCGCCGCGTGGGCGCGGCAGATCCTGTTTCGGGGCGCCTATCATCACCGTCATACCGGGCGCTTACCCCGGCCGGGCGCCCTTATCGCGGCGCCGCGCGGAAAGAATGCGGTGGCCGTCCCCACAGTGTGGGGACGGCCACCGACGAGACGGACCTGCGGAGCTACCCGTTCGCCTTCTTGTACGCCTCGACGACCTCCGCGGAGATCCGTCCCCGCGCCGAGACGTCGATGCCGTTCTTGCGCGCCCACTCCCGGATCACCGTGGCCTGTTCCCGATCGGTCGCCGACCGCAGGGCACCGCCGCGGCCGCCGCGGCGCGCGCGACCGATCTTGCGGGCATACGGAACCCATTGTTCGAAGAATCCGCGCAACTGACCGGCATTCTCCGCCGACAAGTCCATCTCGTAGGCCACGCCGTCAACGGCGAAAGACACGGTTTCCTCGGCCTGAGACTTGCCGTCGTAGTCATCGACCAGTGTGACGACGACCTTGCGTGCCATAGAGATAATCCCTTCACGGTTACCGAGCGCGTGCAGTCGAAAAAACAATCGTAGCCAGTAGATAACAGATCGGTTCCACCCCCGGAACACCGGGGTCCCCTGCCGGCGCGCGGGACGCGACGCAGCGGACGATTCGCCGCGGGCGGCCGCTGCGCCATCACATAGTGCACGCGCACGCGGCCGAACGGCAAACGCCGCATCGACCGCGGCACGGCCTACCGCCTGCCGCTGCATCTGGCGAAGCAGGCAGGCGCGCGGCCACTTCCCCACTCCGCACCGGCACGAGACGATCACCGCACGGGCGGGAACAAGGTCTGCGGCGGCCCGCCGCGGGGCGCAACTTTCACTGAATGAACGATTCCGCGAGTCCGACTTCGTGGTTCCCGTCCTGGCCGTTGCGCACACTTCACAGGGGACCGCGGGTGCGGTCGGTGTGCGCGGAGCAGAAAAAAGCGGTGCATGAGCATTCGGTGTTCGATCCGCGGCCGCTCGACGCATCGAAGGCGGACCCGAATCGCGATCAGCTGTTGTCGCCGACGTGATTCGCCGCGCACTCCGCAATTTCTCGTCCCGGCGTCCGGGTTCGCGCGCACCGCACCGGGTCACTCGATCCGGCGTAGCCTTCGCCTGCCCGGAATCGGCGCCATTCGCGCGCCCGGGTTTCTTTTCCGCCGGGCGGCATCACCGTCGCGGGTCGATGCCGCCGGTCGGTCCTCTCGTTCGACGAAATATCGGAGTACCCCTTCCATGAGTATTCCTCGGCCGCTGGGCATGCCGGCCCAGCCCGTGCGCGTCCCCCTCGCCGGAACTGCTAGCTGCGTCCGACCGTCCCGCTGGAACCGCACCACCGGCTACACCGCCGCCGTGCCGTATCGCGCTCCCGCCGGGCTCGAGCCTCCCAGTTTTCGCACGCCGGGGCCGGGCATCGCCCGATGGCACGGCCCGCCCGTCGCGCGGATCGGGCGGATGCGGAGCGACGCCGTGACCACAGGGATCCGCCTGTGGCGCCGGATGATTCGTCAGGACGACGGTGCGTCACCGTACACGGTCAACCAGATGGCCCGCCCCAGCGCCTCCGCGAGTGCGTCGTCGGTGACCCCCGACCCGGAAGAGAAGCTCGCCGCGATCGCCCGCTCCACCATCGAGGTGAGCACGATGGCGGTGGCCTGCGGGTCGATCGCCGGACTGATCCTGCCCTCGGCCCGGTCGGTCTCCAGCCGCGATCGCACCACCCGCACGAACGAGGCGACCCGGCCACGCCAGTACGCGCCGACGTCGCGGTCGTAGGCGGCCACCTCGCTCAGCGCCAGCAGCAGGGATCGGTGCTCGCGGAAGCCGGCGATCATGGTTCGCACGGCCGCGACCACACCGGCCTGCCGCCCGGTGTGCTCGGTGACCCACCAGCGCTCGGCGGCCTCGAACAGATCCGCCGTGGCCAATTCGGCCATCCGGATCAGCAGCCGGCTCTTGTCCGGGAAGTACCGGTAGAACGTCGATCGCGCCGACTGCGAGGCGGCGGCGATCCGGTGCACGGCGATCTCGGTGTAGGGCGTGCCGTCGGCGAGCAGTTCCTCCACCGCGGCCAGGACACGCCGCTCGAACTCCGCGCGCCGGTCGTCGACCGGTTTCCGCGCGTTCCTGGGGACTCGGGTCAGCGAGGGCATCCGGTTCCTCTCCGCGGCGCGACGGCCGTCTCGGTCGGCTGTGCCGGTCGGTTGCGTCCCACCATGGCGTCCATTCTGCCGACACGGCACCGATATTGACATTCGGAGGCGCACCGCTCACCATCGATCGGACACAGTGTCCGAGACTATGTGACCGAGGTGTTCGGGCATGCGCGGATCCCCTTCTCCGGCAATCGAGTACACCGATGTGGTGGTCGTCGGCGCGCGCTGCGCGGGCTCCGCGGCCGCCATCGCGTTCGCCCGCGCGGGCCGGGACGTCGTCGCGCTGGACTCGGCGCGTTTTCCCTCCGACACCCTCTCGACCCATCTGCTGTGGCCCGCAGGCCTGGCCGAACTGCGCCGCGCCGGAGCGCTCGAGCGCGTCCTTCGGCTCGGCGCGCCCGCACTGACCACGGCCTTCGCCGACGGCGACGGCGTCGCGGTCCGCTCGTCGTTCGCGCCGGTGGACGGCATCGACCACGCGATGTGCGTGCGGCGGACCGGACTGGACGCCGCGCTCGTGGCCACCGCGGTCGAGGCCGGAGCGCGGATCCGGGAGGGCGTGCGGGTCACCGATCTGCTGTGGTCCGGCGGGCGCTGCGCCGGTGTCCGCTACAGCGCGGGCGGCGGCGAGCACGAGCTGCGCGCCCGCCTGGTCGTCGGGGCCGACGGCCGCCGCAGCACGGTGGCCAGGCTCGTCGGCGCCACCCGGCCCCGGTTGTCCGCGCCGAGCGGGCGCGACTGCTACTTCGCGTACTGGCACGACGGCGCGGCCGACCAGCGGCACATCGCCGCGCAGTGGCGCCGCGGTCCCGATCTGGGCACCGCGTTCCCCTGCGACGACGGCTTGCTGCTGAGCCTGGTTCAACCACCCGCGCAGCCCGGCGGACCGGGCGCGGGACGCGCCGAACTCCGATACCAGGAAGCCATCGAGCGGCTACCGGGACTGCGGCTGCGGCTGCGCGACTGCCGCAGAGTCGGGCGGGTGCGCGCGGCCACCGGCCTGTCCTCCTACTTCCGGCGCTCGACCGGGCCGGGCTGGGCGCTGGCGGGTGACGCGGGCCATTTCAAGGACCCGGTGACCGCGCAGGGCATCCGCGACGCCTTGCGTTACGGCCGGTTGCTCGGTGAACTCGCCGCGCCGGCCCTCGACGACACCGAGCATCTCGACACCGTCCTGACCGCATGGCAACAGCTGCGCGATCGCGAGTGCCTCGGCGTCTACCAGTGGACCAATCGCCTGGCCAGGGGCACGGCGATGCGCCCGCTGGAAATCGAGCTCTACCGCAGGGCCGCGGGCGACCCGGCATTGGCCGACCGGGTCACCGAAGTCTTCTCCCGCACCGTGGAACCGAAGGACGTCTTCACTCCCGCCCGCGCCGCCCTGTTCGCCGCGGGAGCGCTGCGCGAGTCCTGGCGGGCGCCGTGGCCCGTCCTCGCCGACCTGGCCGGCGAATGCCGCGACGCGGTCTCCGAACTAAGGGAAGCCCGCGCCTTCACGCGCACCGGTTCCGCCGAAGCCATCCCGTCCCGCCCGCCGCGGGACACTCTCGCGGCATCTTCAGGAGATCGACATGCATGACCCGCGTCCCCGGCCGACCATCGACCTCACCCGCCGCGACCTGCTGCGCGGCGCGCTCGCGGCCGGCGTATCCGTCGCCGCCGCCGCGCAGGCACACGCCGCGCCACCGGAAGCCCGCCGAACGCCCGGATTGCGCACCGGCGGGAAGTCGGTCGCGATCCTCGGCGGCGGAGTCGCCGGGCTGTCGGCCGCCCACGAATTGATCGAACGCGGATACGAGGTCACCGTCTACGAACCGGCGTTCCTCGGCGGCAAGGCGCGCAGCATGGGCGTGCCTGGCACCGGCACCGACGGCCGCGCGGACCTGCCAGGGGAGCACGGCTTCCGATTCTTCCCCGGCTGCTACCAGAATCTGCCGGACACCATGCGCCGAATTCCGTTCCCCGGCAATCCCGATGGCGTGGCGGGCAACCTGGTTCGCGTCGAGGGCACGGTCGCGGGTTTCCGCGGCAGGCCGCCGCTGTTCGCGCCGGTCGAATTCGGCGGCCTCGATCAGCTGACACCGCAGCGCATCCAGAACACGCTGATCGGCGCGTTCGGGTTCATCCCCGAGCTGCCCCCGGCCGAACTGGCGTTCTTCGCCAAGCAGATGACCGTGTGGTTCACCTCGTGTACCGAACGGCGGTTCGGGCAGTGGGAATACGTGACGTGGGAGCAGATCCTGCGTGCCGAGGGCAAATCGGCGGCCTATCGCGAATACCTGGTCAGCGCCCTCACCCGGATCACCGTCGCGGCCAAACCCCAGTTGAGTTCGGCCCGCACGATCGGCACCATCGGTGAGGCCCTCGTGCTGGCCGGCACCGGGGCGATCCCGCAATATTCGGCCGGTATCGACCGTATCCTCAACCGCCCCACCAACGAGGCCTGGATCGATCCCTGGGTGACGTATCTGCGGTCGCGGGGCGTGCGATTCGCTCTGGGACAGCGGGCGACGCGGCTGGAGTTGCGGGACGGCCGGATCGCCTCGGCCACAGTGACCGGCACCGACGGCCGCTCCACCGCGGTCACCGCGGACTGGTATCTGTGCGCCATGCCCGTGGACAAGGCGGTCGGGCTGCTGAGCGACGAGATCATCGACGCGGACCCGCATCTGGCGGGAATGCGCGAACTCAGGACCGACTGGATGGTCGGCATCCAGTACTACCTCGCCCGCCCGACCGAACTGCCGGAAGGCCACATCGCCGCGCTGGGCTCGCCCTGGGCGCTCACCGCCCTGCGGCAGGCGCCGATGTGGGTCGGCGACTTCGCCGCGCGATACGGCGACGGCACGGTGCGCGAATGCCTTTCGGTGGACATCTCCGACTGGGACTCCCCCGGCATCCGATTCCACCGGCCCGCCAAGCAGTGCACCGCCGACGAGATCGCCGAAGAGGTCTGGGCCCAGCTGAGCGAATGGCTCAACACCGGCACGGGCTGGCTGCGCCCCGAGGACATCCGCTCCTGGCATCTGGACCCGGGGATCACGTGGACCGCGAGCGGCATCCACAACGAAACCCCGCTGCTGGTCAATACCGTCGGCTCCTACGACCACCGCCCTGAGGCCCGCTGCGCCGTCGCCAACCTGTTCTTCGGCGGCGACCACGTGCGCAACAACATCGACCTCGCCACCATGGAGGGCGCCAACGAGTCCGGGCGCGCCGCCACCAACGCGATCCTCGATGCCGCCGACGACCCCGCGCCCCGCGTCCCGGTCTTCCCCCTGGTATCCCTGCCGGTCTTCGACCCGTTGAAACGCATCGACGCCGACCGCTACCGCGCCGGACTGCCGCATCTGCTCGACGTGTGACCAGGCGGGCGGAGCCGGCCGGATGACCGAGCCGACGCGGCGCGGGAGGCAGCCGGATCAGGACGCCTCGGCGGCGGTCGTGCTCGTGGTGGTCAGAATCGTGTGTGCGACGAGCCGGGGGTCGTCGATCATCGGCACGTGTCCGGTGTCCGGCAGAACGGAGAACGCGGCCTCGGGCAGCCGGGTCCGCGCGATCGGCAAGTGAGTCTGTGCGGGCAGCACACGATCGTGCTCCGACCAGGCCACCGTGACCGGGCACGGCAGCGGGTCCAGCGCGGCGATCTGCTCGTCGGTGCCGAGCAGATCGGCCGTGACGGTGCAGCCGAGCAGGTCACGCAGGAAGGTCATGGCCTGCGCCGCGTCGGCGCGGTCTCCGTGGACGGCGATGTTGCGCAACGCCGCTCGCCGCACCGCCGCGCTGCGCAGGCCCACCGGGGCGAGGAAACCCAGCAGCCGCCCCGTGATCACCTCGCGGGCGATGCGGCGGGTGGCGGCCGTACGGCTTCGGTCTCCGGCTTCCCAGAAACCCGCGGGCGAGAGCGCGCACACGGTCTCGGCTCGGCCGCGCCGGGCCAATTCGATCGCCATCCAGCCGCCCAGCGAATTGCCCGCGACGTGTACCCGCCGCAATCCCAGCGCGTCCAACCGGCGCTCGATGTCGTCCACCAGGTGCTCGACCCGCGCCGGCCGCCGCAGGGCGGGCGGACCACCGCGATGCCCGACCGCGGTCGGGGTGATCACCTCGTGGCGCGCGGCGAGCAAGGGTGTGACGTGATCCCACACCCGTTCGGACATCGTGACTCCGTGCAGCAGAACGAGCGGGGGCTTGCTGGGCATTGGCGTCCCTTCGAATTCGTGGTGCGGTCTCGAAGGTGGATACCACAATCTCGCCTATGGTTGCAGCGGAAACCCCTACTTCACCGCGCGATTGCCGGGGTTTGCTCCCCGGAATGCTGCTTCGCTCCGACGGTGTCGCCACCGCCCCGGTATCCCCCGCACCGACACACCATGAATTCCGCGTGCCGGAGTTGTGAAGCACCACAATGTCTCCGGCGCGCGGAAGCATCGGGCCCGGAGATGTCCCCCACCGAATCCGGCCCGGCCGAGCATGTTCAAGCCCGGTGAACGGATCGTCCGGCAGCGCGGGATGTCCGCCTACCGAGGCGCGCTTCCCGGTCCGGGATACCGACAGCAACCGGGCGCGGTGCCGCGGATCGCAGCACGTGGTTCGCGTCGGCTACCGCGAAGCACGACCCGCGGGGAATGGCGAGACGCTCGAGCACCCGGAGGCCGCCGCGCCGCCGGACAACGGGACGCGGCGCCGCCGGGGTGCTCGAACTGCTCGCGCGCCGCCCCGACCCGGGCGCGAAGTGTCCGCCCGGGTCAGACCGCTTCCGGACGCCAGGTGGCGATCGCCCAGATCACGACGATGTTCAGCGCGATGACCAGGATCGACCATGCCGGGTAGTACGGCAGCCACATGAAGTTCGCCAGGATCGACAGGGCCGCCAGGCAGATCGCCACCACCCGCGCCCAGGTCGCGCCGGTCATCAGGCCCAGCGCCGCGATGACCAGCAGGATGCCGAGCACGATGTGGATCCAACCCCACGTCGTGGTGTCGAACTTGTAGACGTAGTCGGCGCCGACGACGATGAGCTCGTCCTCGGCGACGGCCGAGATCCCCTCGAAGATCGACAGCACCCCCACGGTCAGCAACAGGATCGCGGCCGCGATGGACGTGCCCGCCGCGATGCCACGGCGGACGGGGTGTGACTCCGGTTCGGTCATGTGCGTCATCGGTCGCCCCCTTTCTCGGGAAGTAATAGACGCCTTCCGAATCTCCACCAGTCGCCCCGTCCGGCACTTCACCCGTTTCGGGTGACTCCCATATTCCGCGATCGCGCGAAATGAAAATTCCATAACGACGACACACGATCTGATCGAGCGGAGTTCGTACCGGGTAAGTTCCGCTACCGAGGCGCGGTAGTGATCTGTCAGCACACGGCCCGGGAGGCACGGTGACCACATCGCACGTCCCCGCTCTACGCCGCATCCCGGCCGCGGCGGGATACGCTGCCGAGATACCGGCGTTGCCGTTCACTCCGATACCCCGGCCCGATCTGTACGCCGCCGCCGACAACATGACGGGCACCGGGCACGTGCTGCTGATCCACGCTCCCGCCGGGACCGGGAAATCCGTACTGGCGGCCGCCTGGGCAGCCCGGCAGGCCGCGCGCGGATCCGAGGTCGCCTGGTTGACCGTCACCGAGCAGCTCGACGAGGTGACGTCGCTGTGGGCGGTCCTGCACGCCCGGTTCGACATCGCGGCGATCACCGAGCCCGGCTCACCGACCACGTACGCCGCGGCGCTCGCCGAGACGCTGGCCGCGCGGACGACGCCGACGGTCCTGGTGGTCGACGACGCGCATCTGCTCACCGATCCGGCCGCGCTGGCCGTCGTCGAGAACTTCCTGCTCCACGCGCCGCCCACCGTCACGACGGTGCTGTGCGCCCGCTTCGCCCCGCCGATACGCTGGCACGCCCTCGAACTCCACGCCCGGCTGACCCGCTGGGGGGCAGGCGAACTGGCCTTCACCGCGGACGGGATCGACGCGCTGTGCCGCGACCACGGGTGCCGACTCACCGCCGCTGAGCTCGACGCGCTCGACACCATGACGCGGGGCTGGGCCGCGCTCGTGCGCATCGCCGCGAGCCATATGGCCGCCGCGACCGGCGATCGCACCGCTGCGCTCGCCGCGCTCGCTCGCCCGGCGCGCGCGGTCGCCGATTTCCTGCACGGGGAACTGATCGAGGCACTGCCGCCTGCGCTGCGCCGGTTCCTCACCGACACCAGCGTTCCGATCGCGTTCACCGAGCAGCTCGCCGACGAACTCGTGGGCGGCGGTGCGGGGCAGGCACTGCAGGAACTGGACCGGGCCGGCTTCCCGATCGACGCGGTCGTGCGCGACGGCGACGTGTGGTTCTCCTGTCCTCCGCTGCTGCGCGCGTATTTCCTGGCCGAAGCCCGGCGCCTCGGACCGGATGTCTGCGCGCAACTGCACCGCCGGGCGGCCCGATGGCTGCGGTCCGCGGGGCTGCCCGAGACCGCCCTGCCGCATCAGCTCGCGGGCGCCGACCACGACCAGCTGTGCGAATTCTTGTCGGCGTCTGCGCTGCGCATGGTTCTCGACGGCACGGGCCCGACGCTGTTCGATCAGCTGGCCCGCTCGGCGCCCGCGTTGCTCGACGACCCGTTCCTGTGGTTGGTGCGCGTCGTCGACGCGGTCGTCGCGGGCAGCGCCGCCGCAGCGGTGGCGTGCCTGGACACCGCGGCGGCGCGGCGCGCGGCCAAGGTCTCCTTCGCCGCGCCCGAGCGGCTGGACGCGCTGACCCTCGCCGCGACCATCGACGTCGCGGCGACCACCGGCGCGGTCTTCCCGGAGTTTCCGGAGGACCTCGCGCCGACCGGCGACCCCGATCTCGACGCCTACACCGAGATCCAGATCGCCACCGCCTTCGTCGCGGGCGGCGCCGTCACGCGGGGGGAACAGCTGCTGCATTCCGGACTGGCGCTGGCCGAGCACGCGGGGCGGCCCCGCCTGGTGCTGCGTGCGCTGACCCGGCTGGCGTTCGCCGCCGACGCCGTCGACGCCGCCACCGCGATGCGGGCGCGTGCGGCACGCGCGCTGGCGGTTGCGGAGGAACACGGGCTGCTGGAGAGCACCGACGCCGTCCAGGCGACCGCCGTGGCCGCCTACGGCGCCTACCTGCAAGGTGAGACGCCCGGTGCGGCGCAGGTCGCGTCCGTGCTCACCGAGCGGGTCGATCACGACGGATCCCACGGTCCGGTCGCGGGCCGGCGCGGCCACGTCATCGGCCGCCTGCTCGACCTGGAACAGGCGGAGGAGCAGTCGGCCGCGGTCGACGCGCTGCGCCGCAGCCTGCTGGCCCTGCTGGAGCACACGGCGGTGCCCGCCACCACCGGCAGCCTGATCCTGCCGGTGGTGTGGGCGCTGCTGCGCGTGCACGATGCCAGGACGGCCCAACTGCTGGTCGAACGCGCCCGCGGCATCGTCGGCGAACTGCCCGAGGTGCGGCTGGCCGACGCGGCATTGCACGCGGCCGCCGATCGTCGCAAGGCGACCTGCGCGGTGCTCGAACCACTGCTGGACCGCGCGGGCGATCTGCGCCCGGTCAGCGCGGTCACCGGGTGGCTGCTCTACTCCGCGGCGCAACACGAGTCACGGGCTCCGGCCAGGGCCCTCAACGCGTTGGAGAACGCGTTGGGTTCCGCGACGCCGCACCGGCTGCTGCGGCCGTTTCTCGACGTGCCGGCCGCGATGCCTTTGCTGGACAGCTACGCGGGCCGTCTCGGCCGGGCGGAGAGCTTCGCGGAGGCGATCCGGCGTCATCCCGCGGCGCGCCGCAGACCCGCCTACCCCGCCTTGACCCACACCGAGATGACCGTGCTCAAGCAGTTGCCCTCCGGCCGCACCGCCCAGCAGATCGCCGAGGACCTCGGGGTCTCGGTCAACACCGTGAAGACGCACCTGCGCGGCATCTACGGCAAGCTCGGCACCAATTCCCGGGTCGACGCGCTGCACCACGCGCGCCGCGGCGGCCTGCTCTGACGTCGCGACCGGACTTCCCGCCGCCGGGCGCGGCTCTACGCTGAGGTATGGCCCTCTCACGCCGGGAACTGTTGCGCGTCGGCACCGCCGGGTCGGCCGCGGTCCTGGCCGGCGCCGCGGCGGCGAGCAGCGCCCGTTTTCCCGCCCCGCGCCGGCTCGGCGATCCGTTCTCGCTCGGCGTCGCGTCCGGCGATCCGGCTCCCGACGGTGTGGTGCTGTGGACGCGGCTGGCCCCGGACCCGCTGGCGCCGGACGGCCTCGGCGGCATGCCGGTGGACCCGGTGACGGTCGACTACGAGGTCGCCGAGGACGAGTACTTCCGCCGAGTCGTGGCGCGCGGATCGGCGGTGGCCACCCGCGCGCTCGGCCACAGCGTGCATCCGGAGGTGCACGGACTCGCGCCGGATCGCTGGTATCACTACCGGTTCCGGGCGGGTTCGGCCGTCTCGCCGATCGGGCGCACCCGCACCGCCCCCGCGCCCGGTCGAGCCTTGGCGCGGTTGCGCTTCGCCTTCGCCTCCTGCCAGTCCTGGAGTTCGGGCTACTACACCGCCTACGAGCACATGAGCCGCGAAGACCTGGATCTGGTGGTGCATCTGGGCGACTACATCTACGAGCGAGCCTGGTCACGCGGGCGGGCCGGCGTGGCGATGGGTCCGCATTTCCGCGACGAAGCCGTCGATCTGCCCGGCTACCGGCTGCGCTACGCGCTCTACAAAGCGGAGCCGCCGCTGCGCGCCGCGCACGCCGCGTTTCCGTGGCTGGTCACCATGGACGACCACGAGATCGACAACAACTGGGCCGGCGAGGAGCCCGGCATCGGTCTGGACATCTGGCGGGTGCCCGCGCTGTTCCGAAGGCGCCGCGCCGCCGCCTTCCAGGCCATGTACGAGCACCAGCCGCTGCGCTTGGCGCAGTTGCCGTCCGCGGCGGGCATCCGCCTGCACCGCCGTTTCCGGTTCGGCGACCTCGCGGAGATCACGATGCTCGACACCCGCCAGTACCGCACGCCGCAGGCCTGCGGCGGCGCCGTGGTCAGCGGCTGCGCCGAGCGGTTCTCCCCCGGCCGCACGATTCTCGGTGCGGCACAGCGCGATTGGCTGATCGACGGCCTGACCCGGTCGCCGGCGCGCTGGCAGGTTCTCGGCAATCAGGTGGGCATGAGCCAGAACGACTCCGATCCGGGTCCCGGGGTCAGCGTCTCCACCGACGCCTGGGACGGCTACGTCGCCGACCGCAACGCCGTGCTGGGCGCCGCCGCGGCCCGCGGGGCGGGAAACCTGGTGGTGATCACCGGCGACCGGCACGAGAACCAGGCCGCCGACCTGCGGCGTGACTACTCCGATCCCGGATCACCGGTGGTGGCCGCGGAATTCACCGGGACCTCGATCACCAGCAACGGCGACGGAACCGATCTGAGCGACAAAGGCCGCCGTCTGCTCGCGGCCGATCCGGACGTCAAATTCTTCAACGCCCAGCGCGGGTACGTCCGGGTGGAACTCGACCATCGAGTATGGCGCAACGATTTCCGCGTGGTGCCCTATGTGCGCCATCGCGGCGCGCCGATCCACACCCGCGCCAGTTACGTGGTCCAGGACGGCGTTGCGGGTGTCACCGAGGCGTGGACTCCCGGCCACACCCCCGCCCCGCCGTCGGCGCCCGATGCGGTGAGCCGCGCCGACGCCGAGCACGGCCCGCGCTGACTTCACCCGCCCCGCTTCACCCCGCCGACTCCGCGCGCAAGACCAGCACGGTGATCTCACTCGGCGCGAACACGCGCAACTGCGGCCCCCAGAATCCCGTGCCCCGGCTGGTGTAGAGCTGGGTGCGCTCGCCGTGGCGGCTCAGCCCGGCGACGACGGGCTGCTCGAGGCGGACCAGATAGTGGAACGGCCAGATCTGGCCACCGTGGGTGTGGCCGGAGATCTGCAGCGCCACACCGGCGGCCACCGCCTGCGCGATCTGTCTGGGCTGATGGGCGAGCAACACGACCGGTACGTCCGGGTCCGCGCCCGCGAGCGCTGCGGGCAGGTCGGGGCCGTGCCCGGTCAAGCCGACACCGGTGGGGTCGTCGATGCCTGCGATCACCAGCCGATCGCCGCCGCGGCGCACCACCTCGTGCTGGTTGTGCAACGGCTGCCAGCCGAGCGAGGTCATGTGCTGGATCCAGCCTTCGGCATCGCCGAAATACTCGTGATTGCCGGTGATGTAGAACCGGCCGAGTTCGGCCTCCACCTTGCCGAGCGGGTCGACCTGCGCGCGCCGCTTCGCCACCGATCCGTCGGCGAGGTCGCCGGCGTGACAGGCGATGTCGGGTCGTTGCGCGTTGACCACCTCCACCACGCGTTCCGACCAGCGCAGCCGGTCCAGCGCGGCGTAGTGGGTGTCGGTCACGACGACCATGCGCAGTCCGTCGAGCGCGGAGCCGAGACCGGGAATCGACACCTCCACCGTGCGCACCCTCGGCACCCGGCGCGCCTCGATCACACCCCACACCACCAGCACCGTCGCGACCGCGAGCACGCCGACGGCCACGATCCGGGAGCGAGCCGGGTCGCCGACGCCGGCGACGGTCAATCCCGCGCGCGCCAGATTGCCCAGCACCGACCAGCTGAACAGCACCCACATCACACCGAGCACAGTGTCGCCGACGATCGAGGCCGCGTCCGACTGCGCGGGCCCGTGACCCAGATACATCGCCGCGGGCAGGCCCGCGAACCCGAGCAGGAACAGCGCCGAACCAAGCCAGAACAGCGGACCGGATTCATCGGTGGTCGCGGCCACCAGCGTCCACCAGGGCAGCAGGAACAAGACAGCGGGAATCGCCAGGAACAAGATCAGGCGGGGCACATACTTCAAGAGGGCTCGTCCTCGTGCGCGGGTGTAGCGCGCGGTCCCTCTCCGGCGCCATGGGCGCTTCCGACCATAGCAGCGGTCATGCCACGCCGAGCCGCTCGGCGGCGACGGCGAGATCCTTGTCCCCTCGGCCGGACAGGCACAGCACGATCAGCGAGCCCGCGGGGATCTCACCACGGTCGGCCATCTCCATCAGGTGGCCGACGGCGTGGGCGGATTCCAATGCGGCGAGGATGCCTTCGGTGTGGCTGAGCGCCTGCATGCCCCGCAGGGCGACCGCGTCCGTCGCGGCTCGATAGGTCACCCGGCCGCTGTGCTTCAGATGGCTGAGCTCCGGCCCGACCCCCGGATAGTCCAGTCCCGCCGCGATACTGTGCGTCCGCGCGATCTGGCCGTCCTCGTCCTGCAGCAGATAGCTGTAGGAGCCGTCGATCTCGCCGGGGCTGCCCATGCACAGGGTCGCCGCGTGCTCTCCGGTGTCCACCCCCAATCCGGCCGCTTCGACGCCGATCAGCCGGACCTGCGGGTCGTCGGCGAAGGGATGGAAGACCCCGATCGCGTTGCTGCCGCCGCCCACACAGGCCAGGACGTAATCGGGCAGTCTGCCTTCGACTCGCGCGATCTGGGCCCTGGTCTCGGTGCCGATCACCGTCTGGAAGTCCCGCACGATCCGCGGATACGGCGCGGGCCCGGCCGCGGTCCCGAACAGGTAGTAGGTGGTGTCCACGCTGGCCACCCAGTCGCGCACCGACTCGCTGATCGCCTCCTTCAGCCGTCGCGAGCCGATGTCGACCGGCCGCACCTCGGCGCCGAGCAGCTTCATCCGCATCACGTTCGACGACTGACGGCGCATGTCCTCGGTTCCCATGTACACCACACAGGTCAATCCGAGCATCGCCGCCACCGTCGCCACCGCGACGCCGTGCTGTCCCGCGCCGGTCTCGGCGACGATCCGCTTCTTGCCCATCCGCCGGGCCAGCAACGCCTGCCCGATGGCATTGTTGATCTTGTGGGCGCCGGTGTGGGCCATGTCTTCGCGCTTGAGATACACCCGGACGCCCGGCACGCCCAGCAACCGTCCGAAGCGCCGTACCTGATGCAGCAGCGTCGGCCGACCCACCCGGTCCCGCAACAGCTCTCGGTACTCGGTGACGAAGCCGGGGTCCTCCCGCGCCAGGCGATAGGCGTCCTCCAGGTCCAGCAGGGCGGCCATCAGGCCCTCGGGAACGAATCTGCCTCCGAACACGCCGAACCGGCCACGCTCGTCGGGAAACATCTCGTGCCGGGATGCGCTCACCGCCACGTCAAGGTCAATCCTCATCAACACCAACGCTTTCACCGCCAAAGAGCCGACGGGTCAGTCTGTTCCGCTAGCGCTAGCACAACCCGACAGGTTGGCAACGACCGAGTTAACAGACTAAATCGGTCGGATGGCTAAGGTCTTCTCACTGGTGGAGGCCCTCGGCGCGGGATGCCCTGGCGCGTGGCTACCGGTCGGCAGGCACCGTGGCGGAGATCTGGGCGACCAGCTGCCACGGACGCTTGGTGTCGGTGGTGGCCTTGCCGCTGGTGAGGATGGCCCCGGACAGCCCGCGAGCCGGGTCGGCCCAGCCGTACTGGGTGGTCAATCCGCTACGCCCGAAGTGCGATCCGGTGTCGCGGCCGAATTTCGACCTGCGCCCGCCGAGTTCGAATCCGGCTCGGCTGACGCGTCCGGCGACGCCGGGTATCCAGCGCGCCGGGCGCACCGCCTCGGCCAACGTCTCCGGCCGGATGATGCGCCTGCCGTCCGGTGCGCCGCGGGTGAGGATCTCGTAGAACCGCGACAACTCCGCCGCGGTGGTGACCAGATTGCCCGACGGCAGTTCGGCGGTGAGGAAGGCGTCGGTCGCCGAGCGCGATGCCCGGTCCATTCGCCCGCCGATGGCCTTGCGCGCCAGGTAACTCGCCGTGCGCGACGGCGCCGGACCGGTCTTCACGCTCGGCACGACTTCGCCCACATCCTCCGGATGCACACCGAAATTGGTCCAGCGGAAACCGAACGGCTCCAGCACCTGCTCGGCGAGGTGCTCGCGCAGCCGCTTGCCGGTGGCCCGCTGCACCAGCAGCCGCAGGATCAACCCGATGGTCAGCGCGTGGTACACGCGGAACCGTCCCGGCTTCCAGCTCGGGACCAGATCGGCCAGCCCGCGCACGGCCAATTCCTCGTCGAGCACCAGATCGACGCCTCGGTACGGCGGTGTGACGAACGGGATCCCGGCCGAGTGCGAAAGCACGTCACCGATCGTGATGGCGGCCTTGCCGTTGGCGGCGAACTCCGGGATGTACACGGACACCGGCTCGTCGAGGGCGAACGCGCCCTGTTCGACGAGCATGAACATCAGCGCCGCGGCCACGCCCTTCGCGGTCGAGAAGCCGCAGAACGGCGTCTCCGGAGTGGCCTGCACCTTGACCGCGTCGGGTCCGTCCTCCGGCGCGTTGCCCCAGCCGTGACCGATGGTGCGGTTGAGCACGATCTTCCCGTCACGGCGCAGGCAGACCTGGATCGCCGGGGTGGTGCCGAGGCGGTACCACGCCTGCACCGACGCCCACAGCGATTCCACGTCGGCGCGGCCGATCCCGGTCGCGGTGGGTTCGTCTTCGTGACCTCGGGTCGTCACGGCCTCCAGGTCGTCGACGATCGCCACCGATCCGGCGGTTGGTGCGCTCACCCGGCCAGCTTATCGGCCGGCCGAGGATGTCGCCGCCGCGCGGGCGGGGCGGTCGATGTCATCAGCGGCCGCTCAGCCAGCTCTCCTTCAGCTTCGCGTGGTGGTCCCACCAGGCCTGGACGACGGCAGGGTCGGCATTCCAGGGTGGCGGCGGCGACTCGCCCGGGAACAGGAAGGTGTCGTCGGGGACGGCGGCGGTTGTCGGTTCCGGGTACTCCGTCGAGGTGCGCGGGTGCGGCGGCGGCTGCTGCTCGGCGGGCGGCGGTCCGGGGGGCATTGGTATCGGCGGGGCGGGCAATTGAGCATGCGCGTTCGCGGGAGGCGGCGGCGGCACCGGCGGTTCGGGATACGGCTCGGGAGTGGCGGCCGCCTCCGGCACCACGGAGATGGGCGCCTGCTCGACCGCAGGAGCGGGGGCCGCCTGCGCCGGATTCGGGTCGACCGGCTGGGTGGCGGTGGCGGCCGCCGGTCCACCGATCTCGGCGTCGGCCGGACGGTCGTCCCGTGCCTGCGCGACCGCGATCGCGGCGCCGCCGAGCAGCGCGGCGACGGCGGCCCCGGCCAGGATCACCCGGCCGCCGTGCTTGCGATCGGCCGCTGCCGGTTCCGCCGCCGCGCCCCGGAACGGAGCCGCGACGACCAAGGCCGCACCGTAAGCGGCGGCGTTGGCATGGTCGGGCGCCGTGACGACCGGCGCGTCGAGCCCGGCTCGCAATGCGGAGACGACCTCCGGATCTCCCGCCGACGAGCCGCACAGCACCACGGCGTCGGGCAGTACCCCGGCTGCTTCCAGAGCGGGCCTGATCCGGTCGGCCGCCGAACCCGCGGTCTCCGCGTCGACGACACCGGACGACCAGGATCCGGACAGCAGGATTTCCTCTCGATTCGGCGCGGCCACGAGATACGACGTGTGGTAGCCGACGACCTCCATCACCAGCAGGGTGTCGTCCTCGGCCAGTCCGGGCAGGTCAGCGAGCAGCGCGAGCAGCGCCGTCTTGGTCGACACGAGCGACGACGAACGCCATGAGGCCGACGAGAGTTGCGAGACGATTGCCCGCCGTTCGGCCACAGTGCGGTAGGCGACCGCGACGTCATCGATTCGAGCGCCGGAGCCCGCGGCGGCGGTCAACGCGTCGAGCGCGGCGGCCACCGATGCGGCGGTGGAGTGCTCGACCGGCTGTTCGATCTCCCCCAGCACGGCGGGACGGGTGCCTCGCCGCGCCGTCGACGCGATCATCACCCCACGTACCACCGCCTGCTCCGCTGATATTCCGACTGTGGCCCTCATGAGATCACCTCTGCTCGACCGGTCCCGGTAAAGGTTCGTCACCGCGGTCGCCGGCGACCGGCCCCGGTCGGTGCACCGGGCCACCCATCCGCCGAGCGCCCACCGCACGAAATGGCGTCTTCGAAGACCACTGACAGTGACTGGCCTCTTGGGCGCCGCTGGTAGATGCCACGCGATAGCTAACGACCACAATACGTCGGTTGACGCGGTCCGGATACGCCTTTGCGGCAGGCGTCGCGCGCTCGGGGGCACGGTCGTGGCCGCATCCATCGGCGCCACTCCGGCGGCGGTGTTCGAACCGATCCGATGGCGTGCGGAAGCGGCTGGTATCGCATGGCGATCGGCGGAGAAACACGGTCGGGGCCAGTGCTCGAAGACCTCTTCGAGCGCTTCGGCGGCTCGCCTGCACGCGGGTCGAGTCACGTCCGCGCCGCCCTCAGGCCGACAGACCCGAACGCAACCGGGGCCGACGTCGACGACGCCGCATTCACCCCGGGTTCCCCTCAGGGCTGGGGCGGGCCGTCGCCGGATGCGAGCCGGCTCGGGTGACAGCCGATGTCAGCCCGCCGGTGGCGGCGGGGGTGGCCCTGGCAGCGGGATGACGATGCCGAAGGGCAGGGTGATAGCGGGCGGCGGCGGGGGTGCCGGCTCCACGCCGCGTTCCGGTTCCGGTTCGGGTTCCGGCGCGGGCGGGGTGGTGGTGGCAGGTTCGGGGTGGCGTGGTGTGACGTCCCGCTGTGGGGCGTCCGGCGCGGGTACGGGGACGGTGGCCGCTTCCGGCTGCGCGCAGTCGACCGTTCCGGCGTCGGCGCTTCGCGGTTCGGCGTCGGCACCGTCGACGTCCGGGTTGCGCAGGTGTCCGGGGGCCGCACCGTATGTTTGCCCGGGCGCGAGGGGGATGCGGCCGGATTCCGGCTGTCCCGGTTGCGGCATCGGAGCGGGAATCGGTTGCACCAGGCAGGGATGCACCGGCTGGGGAGGCGGGCAGAAGATCCCGCACGGAATCGGCGGCAGACCGGGCAGCGTGATCATCACCTGTGTCTGTGTCTGCGTCTGCGGCCGTGGCGACGGCGGCGGCGTCGCCACCTCGGGCGCGGGCACCGTCGCGGTGACCGCGGTCATGTCGGTGCCAGGCCCCACCGGCGGCAACGACCCCGGCGCCACCAGATCCGGCGACACCCGCACCGGCGTCGGCGAACCACCCGTCCGATACGCCCGCGCCC